>NZ_JAWLIK010000002.1:0-442860 GCF_033042555.1 Flavobacterium sp. DG1-102-2 | reverse complement strand
TCAGACATCTTGAAAATGCCTGAACTTTTACCAAATTTGTATAATCAAAAATAGTCAACCTATTTTAGGACTAGTCAGTCATATTTCATTTTGCGCAAAACGCGCATAGCTTCCTTAAACGAAATATAAGCCTGCTCATCGGGCCACGCCTTAAGAAGCGGTTTGGCATCGGCAAGTTTGTGTTTAGCATCTGTAAAACCATTTAAATGGCATATCATGAGTGTTGACGGTAGATTTAGCAAATCTTTTTGCTCCCTTTGCGATAATGGCTGGTTTTTTTCGAGTTTAGAAAGCAGCGAAAGATTTGCATTATAGATATGGTACATCATCTTTCGGTTATACTGTGGCGGGTCAAATAACAGCACCGACTCTATTTTGTAATACCCGTTGTCCTGAAAATTTATGTTTACCTGTTCCAGCGGATAAAAAGTGGTTTTATCGTTAAGGCCCAGCGCAACATATTCGGTTATGGAAAAGCTGTTTTCATCATAAGTTATGCTTACCTCATCTAATGCAGAATAGAACAGTTTGATCTGCTCGTTGATAAGCTCAATGTCAACCCGTGAGAAATATGTGTTTCCACGCACTACTTTTTTGTGTCCGGCCCAGCATACTACAAACAACTCTTTAAATACCTTGTATTTTGCGGGCATATCCTTGTGCCGATTGGTTACAAAATCCATAACACCCTCAAGCGTATGTTCAATACTGTTGCGTGAGCTGTTCTCTATACCTGCAACCGTATCTGCGTTGAGGTTGTTTGATGTAGCTTCCTTCCCCTCTTCAAGCGGAATGGAATTGCTGCCCCTACGGGTAAAAATTGCCCCTGCGGGAATGGTATAAACATTCTTTTTAAAATACGAAGTACCGCTTTTCGGC
This sequence comes from Flavobacterium sp. DG1-102-2, assembly GCF_033042555.1. NCBI lineage: Bacteria > Pseudomonadati > Bacteroidota > Flavobacteriia > Flavobacteriales > Flavobacteriaceae > Flavobacterium > Flavobacterium sp. DG1-102-2. The sequence goes on along the minus strand of NZ_JAWLIK010000002.1, from coordinate 441,981 downwards.
TTAATAGTTACCAGTCCTATAACCTTATCCTTTGGCAGGTTAGGAAAAGGTACATTCTCATACTGAATAGTAGGCGGATTGATTAAAAATGCGTTTACAAGGTTCTGGATACGGCTGTCATCATAAAAATCGGTGCCCAGTATCTCGTTGTCATGATCTTCTACACCCACAACTATATACGAATTGTTTTCAGGGTTAGAATTAGACAGTGCACAAATATGCTTTACAAACTTTGCTTTTCCTTCTTTTGTGTGAAGGTTAAGCTGGCGCTTCTTGTCATAAAAACTGCTCTCATCGTTGTGAGCAAGCAGGTTTTTAATTAAGAGGCGCTTATTGATCATATAATTTATCGTTCAGGGTTCTGAGTTTTGAGTTCAGCGTTACCAGTTTTAACCTTAGAAAACTTAGTTCCTTTGTACTCTTCAGTTTGCTGTTTTGAAATATGCATTCTATCAAATGCTCTATAAAGTTGAGATCTTAATTCTCCATAAGAGCCTTTTTGCAATACATAAAAAATGTATGAACTCTCTATTCCCATTTCTTTCGAAACCTTCTGCAATATTATCCATTATACTGCCTGATGATCTGCTCATTTGGTTTTTAAGTTCATAACCTTTTCCCAAAGATGTATTTTCAATCAAAAACCAAATGGCTTGGCAAATTTCCCTGGCTAATAGCCAAACCTGTAAATCTTCAAAGCGTTCTATTTTTGCCATATGATTTTTAGGTGTGAGTGAATAACTCTGAACTCCAAACTCTGAACAATATTATAATTGTTTATTAACGATGGTTGCTGAAGCCTGAGCCGTGGGTAGAATAAGTAAATCAGCGATATTGATATGGTATGGTCTCGAAACCACAAAATGGATAACATCTGCAATGTCTTCAGCTTTAAGTGGTTCAAAACCTTTGTAAACACTTTCTGCCCTTTGTGTATCGCCTTTAAAGCGCACTTCGCTAAACTCTGTGTCTACCATACCCGGATTGATAGCGCCTACACGGATGCCGTATTGGTTAAGATCCATACGCATTCCCTGGTTAATGGCATCTACGGCATGCTTTGTGGCACAATAAACGTTGCCATTAGTATAGGTTTCTTTACCGGCTATGGAGCCAATGTTTATGATGTGCCCGCTCCTGCGTTCTACCATACCCGGAATAATTTCTTTAGAAACATATAGCAGGCCTTTGATGTTAATGTCTATCATAGCATCCCAGTCGTCTACATCGCCGTTTTCTATAGGGTCAAGGCCGTGGGCGTTGCCTGCATTATTTATAAGGATGTCTATATTGGCAAATTCCTTTGGTATAGATTTTATAGACTGCGCCACAGCCTTTTTATTACGCACGTCAAAATTCAGTGTGTGTACTTTTGTAAGCGGAGAAAATTCATCCTGCAACTCTGCAAGGCGGTCTTCGCGTCTGCCGCAAATAATGATATTATAATGGTTCTTAGCTAATAATCGTGCTGTGGCACGGCCTATACCGCTTGTAGCACCTGTAATTAATGCTGTTTTCATGTTTATTTAAAAATTGAAAAGATTTACTATTTTAAGAGTGGATGCAGACTTTAAGACTTTTGACTTTCAAGGCTTAAGACCGTTACGTTACTTTATTCCCAATGCTCTCTGTCCAGATCGCGAACCAGTCTTCCAGTTCAAGTTTAATCTGGGTAGCTTTCATTTGGTTTTTAAGGCGTTCAGGGCTTGTAGAGCCCGATACCGGAGTAATGCCTGCCGGATGCTGCATGATCCAGGCCAAAAGAATAACATCGGCAGTAACCTCATATTTTGCCACAAGCTGCGATAGCAATAATTTAAGGCGGTGTGACTGATCGTTATGCTCTTTAAATACACTGCCTATTGGGCTCCATGCCATTGCCTTTATGCCGTTTACCATCATGTAATCCAGGCTGCCGTCAAGCATTGGTGCAACGTGCGTCGCCGAAAATTCTATCTGGTTAGCGGCCACTTCTGTACCGCTGCGTATAAGATCAGTCTGGCTATTGGTAAAGTTAGAAAGGCCAAAGGCTTTTATCTTTCCTTCAACTTTTAGTTTTTCAATAGCTTCGGAAACCTCATCAGGGTGCATAAGCGGACTCGGCCTGTGCAGTAGTAACAGGTCAAGATAATCGGTCTGTAAAAATTTAAGGGAATTCTCTGCACTCCAAATGATGTATTCTTTAGAGTAATCATAGTGTTTTACTCTGGTTGGCCTGCTGCCTACCGTGTGCTGGATACCGCACTTAGAAATAAGCTGGATACTTTCACGGTCTATTTTGCTTTGGGCGAAAGCCTTTCCAAATTCGGCTTCGGTGGTATAGCCTCCATAGATGTCGGCGTGATCAAAAGTAGTTATTCCAAATTCCAGGCATGACTGTATCATGCGTGCCATTTCGGCTGTGGTAAAGTTTGCCTGCCATACGCCCCAGTTCATGGCTCCGGCTATAATTGGCGAAAGTGTAATGTCCATTAGGTTATAAGGTTTTTATGACTATAAAATTAAGTAAATGATTACTTACTTAGTGCCCTTATTACCCTAAAATAAAAACAAAAGCCTGTTTTCTGCATTTCTGCATAATAACAGGCCCTAACTTTGCTAAAATTTAATTGAGGTTCAGCTACAAAGATGTATATGGTTTAACTAAACGAAGCAGTAAGCTCCATATAATCCCGGTATTCAATTAAAGCGGTAAATATAAAACGTTTTAGTATACGAAATGCAATTGCAAAAGATGAGAATGTTAAGATTTAACAAATTAAGAGGAATACTACAATTTTAAAGTTGCTAATGTTTATTTTTGAAGCAATTTATAATATCAAACAACATAAGCACTTAGATGTGTGGCAGTATTTTTGATTATAATTTTTTTATCGACAATTCGCGAATTTTATACGATTTACCTTAACAACTCGTTAACAGATTGTCATAATATTTAAAATGTATTTGTTTCGTTACTTTAACATTGCTAAATTCACACTCCAAAAAATTTACGGATATGGAAGAAAACACATCAACGCTGGACATTAGAGCGATTAATGAAAAAATAGAAAGGGAAAGTGCTTTTGTAGATATGCTTGTCATGGAAATGAACAAGGTTATCGTAGGGCAAAAGTATATGATAGAACGTTTGCTAATAGGCCTTTTAGGCCAGGGGCATATACTGCTTGAAGGTGTACCCGGGCTTGCAAAAACGCTTGCCATCAACACGCTTAGCCAGGCGGTTCACGGTTCATTCAGCCGTATACAGTTCACTCCCGACTTACTTCCTGCCGACGTTGTGGGTACAATGATCTACAACATTAAACAAAACGAATTCTCTATTAAAAAAGGGCCAATATTTGCCAACTTTGTACTTGCCGATGAGATAAACAGGGCTCCCGCAAAAGTGCAGTCGGCTTTACTTGAGGCAATGCAGGAAAAACAGGTGACCATTGGCGAAGAGACTTTCAAGCTGCAAAAACCATTTCTTGTAATGGCTACCATGAACCCGGTAGAGCAGGAAGGTACTTATCCGCTTCCTGAAGCGCAGGTAGACCGTTTTATGCTTAAAGCGGTTATCGATTATCCTAAAATGGAAGATGAGCGCCTTGTTATCCGCCAAAACCTGAAAGGTGCGTTTGAAAAAGTAAACCAGGTAGTATCTGTAGAACAGATACTGCGTGCACAGGAAGCTGTGAGAGAGGTTTACATGGACGAAAAAATTGAAAAATACATTCTTGATATCATATTTGCTACACGTTACCCTGAAAAATATAAGCTGGAAAAACTAAAACCGCTTATCAGCTTCGGTTCTTCGCCAAGGGGTAGTATCAATCTTGCCACTGCTGCAAAATGTTATGCCTTCATAAAACGCAGGGGCTTTGTAATCCCTGAGGATGTAAGAGCTGTTGTGCATGATGTACTTCGCCACAGGATAGGCGTTACTTATGAAGCAGAAGCAGAAAATATTACATCTGTAGATATCATAAACAAGATCGTTAACGAGATTGAAGTGCCTTAGTAGTTTAGGGTTTTGAGTTTCGAGTTCCGTGTTGCAAATGCAGCCGGATAGTGCCGGGCTTGGAGTTAGGGGTTGCTATAGACAACCCGGAACCCATAACCCGGAACCCCAAAACGATAAAAGATGGATACAAAAGATATATTAAAAAAGGTTCGTAAGATAGAGATCAAGACCAGGAGGCTGAGCAATCATATCTTCTCTGGAGAATACCACTCGTCTTTTAAAGGGCGCGGTATGACATTTAGCGAAGTGCGCCAGTACCAGTTTGGCGACGATGTGCGTGCTATAGACTGGAACGTTACTGCCCGTTACAACGAACCCTACATAAAGGTTTTTGAAGAAGAACGCGAACTTACCATGATGCTTATGGTAGACGTGTCTGGTTCGGAGAGCTTTGGTACAAAAAACGAGTTCAAAAAAGATATCGTTACAGAGATCGCTGCCACTATGGCCTTTAGCGCTACGCAAAACAATGATAAGATAGGCCTTATCCTGTTTTCAGATCAGGTAGAGCTTTATATTCCGCCTAAAAAAGGAAAATCGCACGTGTTGCGCATTATCCGTGAACTGATAGAATTTCAGCCGAAAAGCAGGAAGACCGATGTAGGGCAGGCACTTAAATTTTTGAGCGGTGTGCTTAAAAAGAGGGCGATCGTTTTCCTTATCTCTGATTTTATGGCAACGCCCGATTATGAGCATACGTTAAAGATCGCTTCAAAAAAACATGATATTACCGGCGTAAGGGTATACGACATTCGCGAAGAAGAGATGCCAAACATAGGCCTTGTAAACATGCTGGATGCCGAAACAGGCGAAAGTATGCTGGTAAATACCGGGGCAAAATCGGTAAGGCTGCAATATTCTGCTTATTACCAGGAAAGGCTTAAGTATTTTAAAGAAACCTTTAGCCGTTGCGGTGCCGGTTCACTAAGCACCAGGGTAGATGAGTCGTATGTAACCAAACTGCTGGGCTACTTTAAGTCCAGGTAGATAACCATTGGTTAAAACAAAATAGAAATGATTAGGACAAAATTGTATACCATACTTTTCCTGCTGGCTGCCGTAACTGTCTTTGCACAGAATAAGCAGGTTCAGGCAAGTATAGATTCAACAAAAATAAGGATAGGCTCCCAGCTTAACCTTACGCTAAAAACAAAGGTAGACACTGCTGCCAGCGTAAACTTTCCCGAAGGAAAAACGTTTGGGCAGCTGGAGGTACTGGAATCGTACCCTATAGATACCATAAGGGACGGCGCGATGTATGAGCTGGTAAAAAAATATGGACTAACCCAGTTTGATGCCGGTAAATATACCATACCATCGCTACCTGTATTCATCAATAACAAAGGCATAAAGACCGATTCGCTTCTTGTTGAGGTGCGCGATATTAAGGTAGACACCCTAAAGCAAAAGATGTATGATATTAAGCCTGTGCTTAAGGGCAGGTCTAACAGCACTTTCTGGTTATGGCTGCTGTTTGCAGTTGTAGTACTTGGAGGTGCAGGATATGGTGTGTGGTGGTACCTTAAAAAACGAAAACCAGCTGAGAAAAAAGCAAAAGCGGAAGAATTGCTTACCCCTATACAAAAAGCCAGCCGTGAGCTTAAAAACCTTGAGCAGAAAGAGCTTTTAGCTAAGGGTGAAGTAAAAGACTATTACAGCCAGCTTACCGATATTGCCAGGACTTACATTGAAGAGGCAATACACGTACCGGCTATGGAAAGCACAACAAGTGAGCTTATTGAAGCCATGCGAAGTGCTGTGCTTAAAAAAAGGATGAGCCTTAGCCAGGAAACTTTTGAAGAACTGGAAAAAATACTGCGTACTGCAGATATGGTTAAGTTTGCCAAATCGCGCCCGCTTGATTTTGAAATTGCCGAAGACCGCAACAGGATAGAAAAAACCATTGTGGTTATAGACCGAAGCATTCCTGAAGAAAAAGAAGAAGACGATATACACACACAGCTTTGGCTTGAAGCCCAGCGAAAGAAAAAAGAAAAAGAAAGAAAGAACCGCATTATTGCCGGAAGCGTTTTTGGTGTAATGATTCTTTTTGGCCTTTCTGTTTACATTTTTGGCCTGGATTACCTTAGGGATAACTTTATAGGCCACCCTACTAAAGAACTTCTTGAAGGCGAATGGGTTAAGAGTGAGTACGGATATCCGGGTGTAAGCGTTGAAACACCAAAGGTGCTTAAACGTATGGACGCTAAGGGGATGGTGCCTAAAGAGGCGATGGCAGCCATTAAAGATATAAGCATGTTTGGCTACGGCTCCATGACCGATAATTTTTATGTACTTGTGGGTACAACAACGTTTAAGGATACCATTAATGCCGACCTGCATTTGGCTGTTGAAGGTGCCCTAAAGACCATGGAGGCGCGCGGTGCAACAAATGTACTGGTTAAAGAAGAAGAATTTAATACAGGTAAGGGCATTACAGGATTAAGGGCTTACGGAAATATGTCTATGCCTAATCCGGTGACTAAAAAGAACATCAGGCTGTATTATGAAATATTATATTTTAAACAGGAAAGAGGCCTGCAGCAGGTATTGATTACCCATGTGGAAGGCGATGAATATGCTACCCAAATACTGGACCGAATAAAGAACTCTGTTGAATTAAGGTTAAATTGATTATGAAAGACGTGACTTTTTTACACCCGGGATTCTTTTGGCTGTTTACGCTTCTTCCGCTGGCCATAGGCTGGTACATCTGGAAGAGAAAGCAGCAAACGGCAACATTAAAGATAAGTTCGCTAAACGCGTTCAGGCCTAAGCCCTCATTATTGGGCAGGCTTAAACCGGTACTTTTTGCCTTCAGGCTATTGGCACTAAGTGCCATCATCGTCGCTATGGCAAGGCCAAGAACGGTAGACGTGAACAATAAGACAAAGACCACCCGTGGTATTGATATTGTTATCGCAATGGACGTATCGGGCAGTATGCTTGCCAAAGACCTTAAGCCTAACCGTATGGAGGCACTTAAGGATGTGGCAGAGGACTTTGTAGACGGCCGCCCTAACGACCGTATAGGCCTTGTGGTCTATGCAGGCGAAGCCTATACAAAAACGCCTGTTACGAGCGATAAGGCACTAGTTGTAGATGCAATTAAATCGGTTAAATATGATGAAACCGTACTAAAAGACGGTACGGGCATAGGCACCGGACTTGCAACAGCCATTAACCGCCTTAAAGACAGCAAGGCCAAAAGCCGTGTTATTATACTGCTTACCGATGGGGTTAACAACTCCGGGGTTATAGACCCGCGCATGGCAGCAGATATTGCAAAAGAATATGGCATTAAAGTATACACTATTGGCATTGGTACCAATGGCAACGCAGAGTTTCCGTATGCTAAAAAACCCGACGGAGGCTTTATCTACAAAATGATGAAGGTAGAGATCGACCAGGACCTGATGAAGGAAATCGCCAAAAAAACCGATGGTAAATATTTTAGGGCAACATCTAATACAAAGCTTAAGGCTATTTATGATGAGATAAACAAACTCGAGACTACAGAAATCGAGGAGATGAAATATTATAATTATGATGAAAAATTCCATCCGTTTGCATGGATGGCATTAGGATTACTGCTTGCCGAAATCGTAGCAAGAAAAACCCTTTACAGAAGCTTTATATAGTATGTACGAATTAGACGAACCAAAATACTTATACCTGCTGGGCTTAGTGCCGGTACTCCTTGTGGTGTTCCTGCTTAACCTGTATTGGCAGAAGAAAAAACAACGCGAGTTTGGCGATCCTGAATTGGTGAAAAAACTAACACCTGAACGTTCTGTGTTTAAAGCAACCCTTAAACTGGTGGTTTTATTACTGGCCTTATCGGGTATTATAATTGCACTGGTTAACCCAAAAATAGGTACTAAGGTAGAAACCGTAAAACGCGAAGGTGTAGATATTGTTTTTGCAGTAGACGTTTCTAAAAGTATGCTTGCCGAAGACATGTTGCCTAACAGGCTGGATAAGGCAAAACAAATAGTGTCTCAGGTTATAAACCAGCTGGGTACCGACAGGATAGGTATCGTGGCTTACGCCGGAAGCGCTTACCCGGTACTGCCTATTACAGGCGATTACAGTGTGGCAAAAATGTTTCTGCAAAACATGAATACGGATATGGTATCGTCTCAGGGAACGGCCATTAGCGATGCCCTTGAGCTGGCTGCTTCTTACTTTGATGATCCGCAAACGAGTAAACTTGTAATACTTATATCTGATGGTGAAGACCATGGCGAAGGCAGCCGCGAGGCAGCGCTTGCCCTTAAAGATAAAGGGATTAAACTTATTACTGTGGGAGTAGGTACCGAAAAAGGAGGGCCTATTCCGCTTAAGGTAAATGGCAGGACAGAGAGCTTTAAACGCGATAATGAGGGTAACGTGGTTGTCACTAAAATGTATCCGCAGGATCTTAAGAGCATTGCTGCTGTTACAAATGGCGGCTATGTATACGGCAAGAATACCCGCGAAGTGTCAGACTATGTAAAGAATGCGCTTAGCCATATGGAAAAATCAGAGTTTGAAGCGAAACAAATGGCAGTATACGATTCACAATACCAATGGTTTCTTGGTGCGGCATTTGTATTGCTGTTCCTGGAGGTGTTCTTCCTGGAGAGGAAAACAGCCTGGATTAAGAAACTTAACCTGTTTAATGAAAAAGAATAATGAGGAGACTACTTACATACAGCCTGCTTTTATTTACCGTGCTTTCATTTGCGCAGGCTAAAAAGAAAACCGACAAAGACCTGGCTAAAGGTAACAGCCAGTTTATGGATAATGATTACATAGATGCCGAGGCCAGCTACAGGATCTCGCAATCTAAAAACCCAACTCAGGCCACGGCGGCTTACAACATGGGTAATGCCATTTACAGGCAAAAGAGCAATACCGAGGCTGCCTATGCTTATGGCCTTGCCATAAAAAATGCGGTAACAAAGCAGCAAAAGCACATGGCGTACCACAACTTTGGCAATATCCTTATGAAAGAGAAGGACTACACCAATGCAGTTGAAGCTTATAAAAATGCATTGCGCAACAATCCTACAGATGAAGAGTCAAGGTATAACCTTGCGCTGGCCAAAGAGATGCTGGAGAAAAATCCGCCGCCACCGCCTCCTAAAGACAATAAGGATAAGAACAAAGACAAGAACGACAAGAATAAAGATAATAAGAGCCAGCAGCCTAATAACGGAGGTAACAAAGACGATAAAAACCAGCCGCCTAAAGACAAGGGAGACAACAAGGACAAAGGCGACGGCAAAAACGATAATAAAGACAAAGGAAAAGACGGCGACCAGAAAAATGATGGCGGCGATAAAGGAGATAACAAAGACCAGGGCGACCAAAAAGGCGGACAGCCTAAGCCTGAAGCCGGTCAAAATCCGTCTAAGCAGCGAATGGAAAATCTGCTTGACGCCATGAACAACGAAGAGAAAAAAGTTCAGGATAAGATAAAAGGCCAAAAAGTTAAGGTCAGGACCACAAAACAGGAAAAAGACTGGTAACATTTTTAATAAATACTATACTAATACATACGGCACCATTATTACGAGGATGCCTCAATTCGCTCGCAATAACGATATCAATAAATACAACGACATTTATAATTTGAAAACGAAATATATTTCAGGTTAAGGAAAAAGAACAATGAAAAGATACATCTTACTATTATTACTTTTTGTGCAGGGCATGTATGCTCAGGTAGAGTTTAAGGCTGTGCCCAGCAAGACATCGCTGGGTATAAACGAGCGCCTTATAGTAGAGTTTTCTGTAAATGCAGACGGCGATAATTTTACACCGCCGCAGTTTCCGGGTTTTAAGGTATCGGGGCCATACCAAACGGTAAGTAATTCGTGGATAAATGGTAAGACAAGCTTTAGCAAAGGCTATAAATACCTGCTTATCCCTACGGCTAAAGGTTCATTTACCATTGGGTCGGCAACGATAGAGGTAGACGGCAAAGAGCTAAAGACTGCACCTCTAAAGATCAAGGTGGGTGAGGCCATTGCCGGGGCAGATCCTAATCCCTATGCCAATAACCAGCAGCATCAGCAGGAAATGCAGCAAAATACAAGCGATGGTGTTCACCTGGTTGCTGAGGTTAGCAAAACAAATCCGTATGTAAACGAACCGGTAACGGTTGTATATAAGATTTATGTAAGCCCATCAACATCGGTAAGCGGGTGGAAAGAAGTTGCGAGTCCGCAGTATAATGACTTCTGGAGCCAGAATATAGATATCAAGAACCTGCAATTGCAGCAGGAAACGTATCAGGGTAAAATGTACCGTATGGTTGTACTGCGTAAAACAGTACTCTATCCTCAAAAGGACGGAAGACTGGAAATTGAGCCGTTAACCCTTGATGTCTCTATGGAAGTGCCTAACGGAAGGACAGATTTCTTTGGGCGTCAGTTTATGGTAGCAACTAATAAGGTAGTATCTGCAGGAAAGAAATATATCAACGCAAGGCCACTGCCGGAAAAAGGAAAACCGGGCAACTTTAGCGGAGCCGTGGGTAACTTTAGCTTTACGGTAAAACCATCTAAAACTACGAGCAGTAATGGCGAGCCTATCCAACTAGAGGTGGCTGTTGCTGGTAAGGGTAACCTTAAACTTTTTACATTGCCTAAACCACAGGTGCCTGCCGCGCTTGAAATGTATGATCCCGAACATACTGAGAGCGTTACAACGCCTCTAACAGGTATGCAGGGCAAGATAGTTGACAACTACACTATAGTTCCCCAAAACAAAGGAAAGTATCCAATAAAAGAGCTTTCGTTTTCATGGTTTGACCTAGGTACACAGTCGTACAAAACAGTTACGCACGATGAGATCATGATAAATGTGCTTAACGTACCGGCAAACCAGGAAAGTGCTGCCAAAGATGATACAAACAAGAGAACAGTAACCTCTACAGAGCCTTTCCGTTTCATTGCTTTAGAAACAACACTGAAGCCTGTTGGGCGTGATGATTTCTTTGGATCGGGCATTTTCTACGGATTGCTGGCGCTCCCGTTCCTGCTTATACCGTTCATTATCTTCGGAAGGAAGAAAAAAGAAGCGTATGACAGCGATGTTGTAGGAAGCAAAAAAAGGGAAAATAACAAGCTGGCGAAAAAATATCTTGGCGAAGCAAAAAAACAACTGGGCAGCAAAGCGGCATTCTATCTTGCTCTGGAGAAAGCACTGCACAATTTCCTTAAGGCAAAACTGAATATTGAAACCAGCGAAATGAGCAGGGACAACATCAAAGAACTTTTATTATCGCGCAATGCTAAAGAAGAGACTGTACTTGCCTTTAGCAAGATAATGGACAGCTGTGAGTTTGCAAGGTATGCACCATCGTCTGACTCTGCCATGCAGCAGGATTATGACAGTGCGGTTTCGGTAATAACGGCTTTAGAGAAGCAGATATAAAAAGCTGTTTAACCACTAAGGCCACAAAGAAGTTACACCATGTTCACAAAGCTTTGTGTTCTTTAAATGAAATGTCAAACATTAGTGATCCTAGTGAAAAACTTAGTGAGCTTTGTGGTAAAATTAAAGTAGTCTATGACGGAAAATGAGATAGCTAAGATTGTTTTTGAATGCTCACTTAAAGTTCACCAGGCACTTGGACCCGGACTTTTAGAAAGTGCATACTGTGAGTGTTTATGCTATGAATTATATAAAAGAGGATTGTTTGTAGAAAAACAAAAGGCATTACCTCTTGTTTATGAAGAAGTAAAATTGGAGGTTGGATACAGAATGGATATCGTAGTCGAGAATAAATTTGTTATAGAAGTTAAATCGGTAGAAGAATTAAACGATATACATCTCGCACAGCTTCTGACGTACTTAAAGTTATCAGGAAATAAGCTTGGAATGCTAATCAATTTCAATGTTTTATTGATTAAAAACGGAATAAGAAGAGTTATAAACGGAACCTTATAAATGAAAAAGTTAATATATATTTTAATAACGATATTCTTTGCACACTCAGCCGTTGCCCAAAACCCTTTTTATAAGGCAAACGAACTGTACCGCAAACATAAATATGCCGAAGCCGCTGAAGGCTATGAAGGCATATTGAAACAAAAGAAAGAATCTGCCGAGGTGTATTTTAACCTTGGCAATGCATATTACAAAATGGGCAGGATAGCGCCATCAGTGTATAATTTTGAAAAAGCGCTGCAGCTGGATCCAAATAATAAAGATGCGAAGATTAACCTTGGCTATGCCGAAAAAATGGCAATAGACAACATTAAGGAAGTACCTAAGGTAGGCTTTACCAAAATGCTTTATAACCTTACGGGTACTTATCATTACAATACCTGGGGGTGGATAGCGGTAGGCTTTTCTTTTGGGTTCCTGCTAATGTTTGTGGGGTATTACTTTGCAGGCACTACGCTCATTAAGCGTGTTTTCTTTGTTGGTATGTTTGTTTCGCTACTTGTAATCGTAGTAAGCATTTTATCGGCGGTATTTGTAAAATCGGTAGTGGCAAAAGAAAGGCCTGCCGTGGTTTTCGCCGAAGTGGTATCTGTTAAGGCAGAGCCAATGCAAAATGCTGAAGACGCTTTTGTACTCCATGAAGGCACTAAAGTGTATGTTACCGAAGAGGTGGACAACTGGAAAAAGATAGAACTTGCCGATGATAGTGTGGGCTGGATAGAAAGCAGTGCTATTAAAGAAGTGAAATAGTCGTAAAGTTTCAAAGTTTCAAAGTTTCAAAGTCATAAAGTCGAAAGTCACGAGCCTGCCGGACAGTTGTTATCCGGGTTGCTGCTTAATACCTTCAACTTTATGACTTTCGGCTTTATCGCCCGTCCGCCTGATTTATTTTTATTAACTTTACCGCTCTAAATTTTTTTCATGATACAATCGATGACAGGTTTTGGTAAAGCTTCTTTGCAACTACCTACAAAAAAGATTACCGTAGAAATTAAATCGCTTAACAGTAAAGGACTTGACCTTAGCGTAAGGATGCCGTCGGCATTTCGTGAGATGGAACTTGGCCTGCGCACTAAGATTGCACAAAAACTGGAACGCGGTAAAGTTGATTTCTCTCTGTTTATTGAAGTTACAGGTGAAGAAACCTCATCCAGAATCAATGCCCCTATCGTTAAGGCTTACATTGCCCAGATGAGAGACGTAATTCCGGACGCCGATGCTACCGAACTTATGAAGATGGCGGTACGTATGCCTGATGCCCTTAAAACGGAACGCGAAGAGATAGACCCAAACGAATGGGTACACATTGAAGGCGTTATAGAGCAGGCACTGGAAAATATTGCCAGCTTCAGGATTAGTGAAGGCGTAGCGCTTGAAAAAGAATTCCTTTCACGCATAGGGAACATCTTAAGCTATATGAACGAGGCTGTTTCGCTTGACGGCGAACGCATAGCCACTGTTAAGGCAAGGCTTCGCACAGCGATAGACGAACTTACTGTTAATGTAGACGAAAATCGTTTTGAGCAGGAGCTTATCTATTATCTTGAAAAAATGGATATCACCGAAGAGAAAGTGCGTCTTGAAAACCACCTGAATTATTTTATTGAAACCCTTGCCGGTACCGAAGCTAACGGCCGTAAGCTTGGCTTTATTACGCAGGAAATGGGCCGTGAGATAAACACAATGGGGTCTAAATCTAACCATGCTAAAATGCAAAAACTGGTTGTACAGATGAAAGACGAACTTGAAAAGATAAAAGAGCAGGTACTTAACGTACTGTAAAAAACGTTTAGAAGACAGACGTTAGATAATAGAGATTTGATGAAAAAGGGAAAATTATTAGTATTCTCGGCGCCTTCAGGATCGGGAAAAACAACGATAGTAAAACATTTGCTGGAACAGCAGGATCTAAACCTGGCATTCTCGGTTTCGGCAGCTACCCGTGAGGCCCGCGATGGCGAGGTACACGGTAAGGATTACCATTTTATAAGCCTTGACGACTTTAAGAAACATATCAAGGCCGATGAGTTTGTGGAGTGGGAAGAAGTATACCGCGATAACTTTTACGGTACGCTTAAGGCAGAAATAGAACGCATCTGGGCAGAAGGCAAAAACGTAATTTTTGATATTGATGTGGCAGGAGGACTTCGAATAAAAAAGAAATTTCCTGACGAAACACTGGCAGTATTTGTTAAGCCGCCAAGTATAGACGAACTTAAGATCCGCCTTAAGAAGCGCAGCACCGAAAGCGAAGATAAGATCAATATGCGTATCGCAAAAGCATCTGTAGAGCTGGCAACAGCACCGCAGTTTGATACCATCATTAAGAATTATGACCTTGATACTGCAAAAGGCGAAGCATACCAGTTGGTAAAAGACTTTTTAGCAGATTAGACAGTACGAAGTCTTAGTTTGTAGTTTTATCATGTCATTCTGAGCGAAGCGCAGCGGAGTCGAAGAATCTCTTTCGTTTTTACGCGAAATTTTAATACATCCCCAAACAATATGAAAGTAGGATTATATTTTGGGACGTTTAACCCAATACATGCCGGGCATCTTATCATTGCCAACCACATGGCCGAATACAGTGGCCTTGACCAGGTATGGATGGTTGTAACGCCTCATAATCCGCTTAAAAAGAAAAGCACCCTATTGGATGATCATCATCGCTTACAGATGGTTTTCCTTGCGTCTGAAGATTACCCCAAGCTAAAACCAAGTGATATAGAATTCAGGCTTTCGCAGCCTAATTATACTGTACATACACTGGCACACCTTCAGGAGAAATTCCCAATGCATGAGTTCTCTCTTATTATGGGCGAAGACAACCTCAACTCACTCCACAAATGGAAGAACTACGAGGTTATATTACAAAATCACCACATTTATGTTTACCCGCGCATAAATACCGAAACAATACAGCCCGAATTTGAAAACCATCCGCACATCCATAAGATTGATGCACCTGTGGTAGAAATTTCAAGCACTTTTATTCGTAATGGAATAAAAGAAGGCAAAAATGTTCAGCCGCTGTTGCCGCACAAAGTATGGCAATATGTAGAACATAATCTTTTTTACACGAAATAGTGTAAGCCCCATTTATGTTCTTTTGTCTTGAAACAAAAAAACCAAAAATGTCAAGGATGTAACTTCTTAGGCTACAAAGTTTAAGGCCTTAGCTTCACTCGCACGTTAGGATGTAATAACTCAAAACCCTGAACGCTTAACAATACTTTATAAAACCCCATCCACCTATTTTGTACCTTTGGGTAAATTTATATAAAATCATGCTTAATTTTGAATACTATAACCCTGTGAACTATGTGTTTGGCAGGGGCCAGATTGCCAGGTTATCTTCACTTATCCCTAAAGACGCTAACGTACTTTTAGTATATGGCGGCGGAAGTATCTTTAAGAACGGGGTTCACAAACAGGTTACCGATGCTCTTGCAGGCTACGATATAACCGAATTTGGCGGTATTGAGCCTAACCCGCGTTATGAAACTGTAATGAAAGCCGTAGAAGTTGTTCGCGAAAAGAACATCGACTTTATACTTGCCGTGGGCGGCGGATCGGTGATTGACGGTGTGAAATTCATTTCGGCGGCAGCTAAATTTGAAGGCGACCCGGTAGATATCCTTATAAAAAGGATAAGGATACTCGATAATACAGTGCCCTTTGGTACAGTACTTACACTTCCGGCAACAGGCAGCGAAATGAACTCAGGTTCAGTTATTACAATCGATAAAACGCAGGAAAAGCTAAGCTTTGGCGGACCTGCAGTATTCCCGGTGTTTTCTATATGTGACCCCGAGACTGTAGCTTCGTTACCAAAACGCCAGGTGCAAAACGGAATCATAGATGCCTATACGCACGTGCTTGAGCAATATCTTACCTATACGCACGATGCAATGCTGCAGGACAGGATTGCAGAAGGTATTTTACAAACGCTTGTAGAGATAGGCCCGGATGTGGCTGAAGATCCGACCGACTATAAACTGGCAGCCAACTTTATGTGGTGCGCAACCATGGCTCTTAATGGACTGATACAAAAAGGAGTTCCTACAGATTGGGCTACACACATGATAGGCCATGAGCTCACCGCGTTGTATGAAATTGACCATGCACGTACTTTGGCTATTATAGGCCCTAACCTGTACCGAGTTTTATTTGATACTAAAAAAGACAAGCTGGCGCAATACGGGCGAAGGGTTTGGAACATTACCGAAACCGATACGGATAAGGCCGCTCTTGAAGCTATCGAGAAAACAGTTCAGTTTTTTCATATAATGGGTATGGATACTAAAATATCCAACTACACGAATGACTATGAAAACACAGCCGATTTTATTGTGAAACGTTTTGAAGAACGCGGATGGAAAGGCCTTGGAGAACGCCAGAATGTTACACCCGATAAAGTAAGGGCTATTGTAGAGATGAGCTACTAGTTTTAAAACATAAAAGGCATTCCAGTTGCAACCGGAATGCCTTTTAAACACCAAAAACAAAAAATTTTATTAAATACCTTGCTATACACCCCCATGTAAACAAGATTGTAAGGATAACGATGGCAAGAGTGCTTACATTGTTTGGAGGTGTCATAATAAAATGTTAATCTTTTCTTAACTAATTTATTCAAACGATAGCGTTATCAATAAAAAGGCTGGAGCGGTTTGTTTATTTTTAAGTATTTTTGGCCTTTCAAACATAAAAAAAACATGAGTGATACTCCTAAGTTCGCGGTTATAGGCGGTGGAAGCTGGGCTACGGCAATTGCTAAGATGTTGTGCTCTAATGTGCCGCAAATAGCGTGGTATATGCGTAACGACGATGCTATTGAGCATATTAAACTGCAAAAGCACAACCCTAACTATTTGAGTTCTGTTGAGTTTGATACAAATAAGCTGCTGCTTACGAGCGATATCAATGAGGCGGTAGAATATGCAGATTATGTGATATTTGCCATACCATCGGCTTTTTTAAGCGCCGAGCTTGAAAAATTAACAGTAAGCCTGGATGATAAGGTGATATTTTCGGCTATTAAAGGTATTGTGCCTGAAACAAGCCTTATTGTAGGTGAGCATTTTCACGATAAATACGATATAGCATACGACAACATTGGCGTCATTACCGGGCCATGCCATGCAGAAGAGGTGGCGCTGGAGCGTTTGTCGTATCTTACCATTGCATGCGGTAATGAGAAGAAGGCAAAGGTTATGGGTAAAAACCTCAACAGCCACTACATAAAAACAAAGACAAGCGACGATATTGTAGGTACAGAGTATGCTGCAATGCTTAAAAATATATATGCCATTGCTGCGGGTATTGCGCACGGCCTTGGCTACGGTGACAACTTTCAGGCGCTGCTTATGAGCAATGCCATACGCGAGATGAAGAAATTTATCCGTAAGGTGCATAAAATGAAGCGTAATATTAACGATTCGGCGTATCTTGGAGATTTATTGGTTACCGGATATTCTGTCTTTTCAAGAAACAGGATGTTTGGTAACATGATAGGCAAGGGATATACCGTAAAATCGGCCATGATGGAAATGAGCATGGTAGCCGAAGGATATTATGCAGCAAAAAGTGCCTATAAGCTAAACAGGGAATATGAGGCTAAAACCCCAATTATAGATGCTGTTTATGCCATTTTATATGAAGGTAAAGATGCCAAATCTGTCTTTACAAAACTAACCGAAAAACTTAATTAACCTTTCCAGATATGGATCATTTGATAAACCACCCCGGAGTTCTTACAGCATTCTCTATAATTGTGGTTGTCATGCTCCTGCTGGACCTTGGTGTTTTTAACCGAAACAGCCATGTGGTTTCTAATAAGGAAGCCTTAACATGGTCTGTAGTATGGATATCACTGTCTATGCTTTTTAGCGGTGTGATCTATTACTATCTGGGTTTTGAACAGTTTACACAGTTCCAGAGTGCCTACTGGATAGAAAAAGCCTTATCTGTAGATAACCTCTTTGTGTTTATCATGGTATTTGGCTTCTTTAATGTTCCAAAAGAACTACATCATAAAGTGCTATTTTGGGGAATTATAGGTGCGCTTATCTTTCGTGCCATATTTATCTTTACTGGAGTAGAACTTATAAATCTTACGTATCTGCCCGAAATAGAAGTTTTTGGTCACAATGTACGCATCAATGCAGTTCTTACAATATTTGGCTTCTTTTTGATTTATGCCGGCTTTAAATCATGGTTCTCTCACAAAGATGAGGACGAAAACAAAGATTTTTCTAAAAGCCCGGGCGCAAGAATCATTTACCGTTTTTTTAATGTGACTAAAAATTACGAGGGCGATCGCTTTTTTGTTAAGGTAAACGGCAAAAGCCTGGCAACGCCGCTTCTTGTAGTGGTAGCTGTTATAGAATTTACCGATATTATTTTTGCCGTAGACTCTATCCCGGCCATATTTGCCATAGCGCCAAATGACCCTTTTATACTATATACAAGTAATATATTTGCCATATTGGGCTTAAGGGCACTTTACTTTTTACTGGCTAACTTTATGCACATGTTCAGCAGGCTGCATTATGGACTGGCTGTAATACTTGCATTCATCGGAATAAAAATGCTGGTAAGCCCGCTTTGGCATATCTCATCCCCTGTATCGCTTATGGTAGTGGCGGGGATATTGATAGTATCGGTAGCAGCCTCAAGAATGTTTCCGGCAGAGAAATAGTACATATTCAGCCGTGGCAGTAAATCCGCGTGTATCAGCCTGATTGCGTCATCCGCGTTCAATAATCTACTCCGTAACAACTTCCTTTTTAGCATCGGCAAACCATTCTTCTAAAACAGGAAAAATTGTATTTGAGACCTTTAGTATAGGGTTAAAGAATATCGATTTATCAAGTGTTTCCTTGTCGGTAAAAAGATTATTAAAGTTAAGCTTCACAAAAAAGCCAAGCAGCACGCTAAGTATAAGTATCGTCCTTAAAAGTCCGAAGAACCCGCCTAAGATTCGGTTTAGGAGCCCAAGGCCCGAAAAATCGGCAAGGGTGGTAAGAAACTTTGCGAGCAGTGTAATACCCACTACAACAGCAATAAATGTAATGATAAAGGCAGTGATTGCTGCGGTTTTAGGATCATCTGGCAAATGGCCGTCAAAATAATGCCCCACAGCCCCCGAAAATTTAATGGCTATATAAATACCCAGCACCAGCGATACAAGTGATGCCAACTCTACAAAAAGGCCTTTGCGCAGCCCGTTAAATATACCGTATCCCAGTATGGCCAGTAAAACAATATCTAAACCTGTCATGCCGCAAAGGTAAGCTGTCTTAAAGCACAAAACAAACGGCAGGGCTGCATTAAATTTCTACTCACTATCTTTGCTTTTTTTAAAACATAAAAATGTCAAGAGACGAACAATTAAAACAGCGCTGGGAACAGCTTGTCACTATACTTTCAAACAAATTTGCCGATGGCGATACGCTTGACCTTGATGCCATAATATATCTTATTGGTGTACAGGAACTGGGACAGTTCAACAAAAAATTCAAAAAAGACGAAAAGGTAAACCTTATGCATATTGCCATTTGCCGTTTACTGGAGCCTTTTGGCTACTATGAATTTGCTTTTTTTGATGAAGATGGATGGCCGCATTATACGGTTAAGGAAGAACTGCCGCCACTAAAAGCAGGCGAGCAGAGCATATTAATGAAAGGGGCTATAGTAGACTATTTTCTGGAAAAGAAGCTTATAGAGTAGGCTAGATAAAAAAACAAAAAACCCGATGTCCTTATCCATCGGGTTTTCAGGAAAATAACATACAATTTTTGGGATGTGTATGTTTGTAAAATTTGTGGCAAAAACGTGTTGCCGTGCCTGAAGCTTTTGGAAAAAACAGGACTTTGCGTAAAAACTAATTTTACTTAATAAAAACTTAAACCGTAGTAAACGTACTTCAAAATAGGTTATCCGTAAACTTTTTGAGGTAAATAGCAAAAATGTGTCGGTAAAACCTAATCCGATACGTTACTGCATAAAAAATGCTGTACTAACCGTACAGCATTTTTTATGTTTTACAGTTCTTTGTGGGGGCAAATTACTGTTTTTGTTTGTCTCGCTGTGGGGGCAGCAGCAGACGTGTAAACCAATCTTAAATCTGAGACAAACATACGGCGGGTTTTAATGGCGGGAAAATTTTTGAGGTTAGTGCTGTAATTGTGTCGGTAAATGGTGTTCAGATTAAAAGCTACGGTATAAAAATAAAAAACCGGAATATTTATATATTCCGGTTTTCAAGTAGTAGGGTAATCGTTTGGCTTTACGCCCATTTCCTTCGGCATTAAATCAATCGGCATTATCAACTAACATATATCAATCAAAATCTTTATCCGTGACAAATATATACAGGCTTTTTTAAGCACTATAATTTTTGAGGTAAAGACTGATTTCTTGCAGGTTAACTGTTTAAAATCAAGCTTATAAAAGTGATATCAGGAAGTTTTTTCTTTTTTCTTTTATGTTTTTTGACCTTCTTTTTCCGGCTTTCTTATAAATAGGATTTTTTTATCTTTTACTTTTTATGTGGTCATCCATCGCTTCAAGATAGTAGGTATTTAATGCTGCCCTTTTATCTTCTGTGTAATAATCGATAGCCAAAGTATGCATTTCATACTTTTTTATAAATAAGCCCTTTAAGATGTAGCATATTTACGGCGCCCTTGAGTAATAGTTTTCAGCCTAAGCCACAGTAAATAGTGGTAAAATCATCGTGGAAACCTTTATATTTTTCTGCAAAAAACCTTTTACTGCCACGCCGCTACGAGGGATAAAAATCAGGATTTATTCTATCCGATTTCAAACAAATGTTAGTTTTAAGTTAAACCTAAATACCAAAAATACAGGTCGCTACTTATTCTTTGTAAATTAGTTGTAACAACAAACACAACATGACACTTTTAGACAAATATCAATCTGTACGGAAACATACCGAACAGATTTGCAGCCTGTTGCAGCCCGAAGACCACGTACCGCAGCCGGAACCTTTTGTGAGTCCGCCGAAGTGGCACCTTGCACATACTACCTGGTTCTTTGAAGAGTTTCTGCTAAAGCCCCATTTACCGGGTTATAATGTATTTAACGACGATTTTAGCTATCTTTTTAATAGCTACTACAACAATGTGGGCAAGCGCGTACTGCGCAATAACAGGGGTGCCATAACACGCCCCGCTACAGCAAACATTATTGAATACCGCCACTACGTAGATATGCACATGGATTTGTTGCTGCAAACAAAATCCTCTCAGCAAGAAGTACACAGCCTTATAGAGCTTGGTCTTAATCATGAACAGCAGCACCAGGAACTTTTATATACCGATATTAAATACATATTGTCATGCAACCCTATATCTCCCGTTTATAACGAAGATATCACATGGGAAAACCAGCATAATGCCGAAGAGGGCTTTGCGACTATTGAGGAAGGGGTATATGAGATAGGTTCTGCCGGCGAAAGCTTTAGTTTTGACAATGAACACAACCGCCACAAGGTTTACCTTAACTATTTTGAGATATCCAAAACACTGGTAACCAACGGTGAATTTATTGAATTTATTGAAGCAGGAGGTTATGCAGACTTTAATCTCTGGCTTGACGAAGGATGGAGCTGGGTAAACCAGAATAACATTATGGCGCCATTATACTGGCACAAAGCCGACGATGGCTGGCAATATTTTACGCTATCGGGAATGCAGGAAATAAACCCTGATGCCATGCTCACGCACATAAGCTTTTATGAGGCTTTGGCATTCGCCGAATGGAAAAAAATGCGGCTGCCTACCGAAGCCGAATGGGAGGTGGCATCCGCACAGTTAAGCTGGGGCCGCCGATGGGAATGGACACACAGTGCCTACCTGCCCTATCCCGGTTTTTCCAAACCCGAAGGCGCTGTAGGCGAATACAACGGCAAATTTATGATTAACCAAATGGTGCTTCGCGGAGCATCGTGTGCTACTCCCGAAGGGCATAGCCGAAATACATACAGAAACTTTTTTCATCCTGACGAACGCTGGCAGTTTAACGGCATCCGTCTTGTAAAACGATAAATATGAACAAAACCATTATAAGCCACTTTGCCGAAGATGTCCTGGAAGGACTTTCTGCAAAAAAGAAGCACCTTTCTTCAAAATATTTTTATGATGATGCCGGAAGCCGCATTTTTGTTGAGATCATGCACATGCCCGAATATTACCCTACCGCATGCGAGTTTGAGATTCTTTCGCAGCAATCGGGCGAGATATTTAAAAAGCTGCATTTTGATGGCAAATTCAACATTGTAGAGTTTGGCAGCGGCGACGGTTCTAAAACACGCCATCTGCTAAAAGCGTTTCTTGACAAGGGAGGCGATTTTACATACATCCCTATTGATATTTCGCAGGAAGCAAATGATATCCTTAGAGATAACATGAAGCAGGCCCTGCCCAATCTTACTATCAAACCACAAACAGGTGATTATTTCGAAGTTCTTGACACACTTCAGGGAAGCAGCACGCCAAACTTATTCCTGTTCCTGGGTGGTAACATAGGCAACTACAAAAGAGAAGAAGCCCTGGAACTGCTTAAAAAGTTTAATGCAGGAATGAAAAAAGGCGACCTGTTACTAATAGGAATGGACCTTAGGAAAAACCCACGTGTTATACAACAGGCATATGACGATCCACATGGTATCACTAAGGCCTTTAATATGAACCTGCTGCAACGCATAAACCGCGAACTGGATGCTGATATTCAAATGGATCAATTTGATTTTTACTGCGATTACAGTCCCGAAACCGGCGAAGTGAACAGTTATCTTGTGAGTCTTAAGAAACAGCATTTTCACAGCACGGTGCTTAACACAACTTTTCATTTTGAAAAAGATGAACTGATATGGACTGAGCTTTCCCGCAAGTACAGTTTTACAGAGATTGAAGAGCTGGCAGCTGCTGCTGGATTTAAAGCCAGCCACAACTTTTTAGACTGCAAGCATTATTTTACAGATAGTTTGTGGGTTAAATAGCAGCAAAAAAGGCTGTCTTTACAGACAGCCTTTTTCAGTTATAAAAAACTTTAAGGTAAGATAAATTACAAATCAAATTTGATACCCTGTGCCAATGGCAGTTGTGTACCGTAGTTTATCGTGTTGGTTTGCCTTCTCATATACGCTTTCCAGGCATCAGATCCACTTTCGCGGCCTCCGCCTGTTTCTTTCTCACCACCAAAAGCACCACCAATTTCAGCGCCCGATGTACCTATGTTCACGTTAGCGATACCACAGTCTGACCCTGCCTGAGAGAGGAATAACTCCATCTCCCTCATATTGTTGGTGAATATAGAAGAAGAAAGTCCCTGAGGAACACCATTCTGAAGCTCGATAGCCTGTTCGATAGTACTGTACTTCATAATATAAAGTATCGGTGCAAACGTCTCTTCCTGAACAATGTGGAAATGATTTTCTGCTTCAATTATACACGGCTTAACGTAGCATCCGCTTTCGTAGCCTTCTCCTTCAACAACACCACCTTCAACGATAATTTTTCCACCTTCCAGTTTCGCTTTTTCGATAGCGTTAAGGTAATCATTCACCGCACCTTTATCAATAAGCGGACCTACGTGGTTATTGCTGTCAAGAGGATTTCCTATTTTCAGCTGGCCATAAGCATTCTTAAGTACTGCAACTGTTTTATCGTAAACACTCTCGTGTATAATTAAACGCCTTGTAGATGTACAACGTTGTCCTGCCGTACCTACAGCACCAAACACAGCACCTACCAGTACCATATTGATATCGGCGTGTTCAGAAACGATTATCGCGTTATTACCACCTAATTCAAGAATGGTGTTTCCAAAACGTTCTGCAACAGTTTTAGACACGTGGCGGCCTATTCTAGTAGAACCTGTAAACGATACAAGAGGTATACGTTTGTCATTGTTTATTAAGTCTCCTGACTCGTTACCTGTTACAAGACAGCTAACACCTTCAGGAATATCGTTTCTTTCCAATACCGTCCTGATAATGTTTTGGCAGGCAATACCGCAAAGCGGTGTTTTAGAACTTGGTTTCCAGATACAAACGTCGCCACAAACCCATGCAAGCATAGAGTTCCAGCTCCATACAGCTACCGGGAAGTTGAATGCAGAGATAATACCTACTACACCAAACGGATGCCACTGCTCATACATGCGGTGCATCGGCCTTTCGCTGTGCATTGTAAGTCCGTAAAGCTGGCGTGAAAGACCTACTGCAAAATCACAGATGTCTATCATTTCCTGAACTTCACCAAGACCTTCCTGAAGGCTTTTACCCATTTCATAAGAAACAAGCTGCCCAAGAGCCTCTTTATTTTTGCGTAGTTCATCGCCCATCTGGCGAACAATCTCACCTCTTTTAGGTGCAGGAACAAGTCTCCATGTTTTAAAAGCCTCTTCGGCTTTTGCCATAGCGGCCTGATAATCTGCTGCCGTAGATGCTTTTACTTTAGCGATTAGCGTACCATCTACAGGAGAGTACGATTCTATAATGTTACCGTTTGCAAAACTGCTGCTTCCGGTAGATGTACCATCGTTAATATCTTTTATGCCTAATTTTGATAAGGCTTCCTGAATTCCGAATTGGTCGGTAAGTATTGCCATTTAACTTTTCTATTAAAAATTGTTATATTTCACAAATGTATTGAATTTTGATTAATCCGTAATTTATATCCATTTAAATTAATTTTAAATAGATAATTAGCGGAGATTAACAAAAGCCCTTCAATTTATTTGAATTACATCGGCTTCTTTCTGCGCATCTGGAAATTTCAATATTTATTCTGTCCTGGAAATATCTTAAAACAAATTCTTTTTTCTGAAAAGTATCACCCCAATAAAAGAGAATAGCAGCGATACACAAAGAATAATGGCAAATCCGTACGGATTATCCTGTAAGGAGTTGGGTACATTCATACCATATAAACTTGCTACAAGCGTAGGTATCATCAATATGATGGATATCGAAGTCAGCCTTTTCATTACCACGTTAAGGTTATTGGATATAACAGATGCATAAGCATCCATCATTCCGGTAAGGATATTGCTGTAAATATTAGTTGTGTCCTGCGCCTGCTTCATTTCGATCTCTACGTCTTCCACCATTTCAGGATCAAAAGATTCCTTATGATTTTTCAGGTTTTTAATACGATAGAACAGCAGTTCGTTGCCTTTAAGCGAAGTAATAAAATATTCAAGGCATTTCTCCATCCTGAACAGTGCCTGAAGGTCTTCGTTGCGCACCGATCGCTCAAGGTTGTTCTCTGCCAGCTTAATACCCTGGTTTATCTGTTTAAGGTATTTCTGAAACCAGATGCTCGATGATAGCAACAATCTGAATACCAGCGAAAAATTATCGCCTACATTGATATTTTTGCGCTGCGAGTAGGTAACAAAATCTTCTATCAACTCATTTTCTACGAAGCATAACGAGATGCATACTTCATCATTAAAAATAATACCCAGCGGTGCAGTGGTATAAGGTAATTTAAGGTCGTCGTTTTTAAAGGGTATCCTTACCACGATAAGGCACCAGCCATCCTCAAACTCGATACGTGGGCGCTCATCTATATCTTCAATATCGTTATAAAATGCTTCAGGAAGTTTTAATTCTTCGAGCAGGTATGTTTTTTCTGAAAGGGTTGGGTTTACCGCACTTATCCAGATAGAATCAGCGTGAGTGGCAGCCGCAGCAATGCCTGTTGCGTTGTTTTTGTAGTACGTAATCATAAATGCATTCCAATGTTAGTTTGACAGGGAATGCATCTGGGCAGGTTCCCTATCGTAAATTAATTAATTCCCGATGATGATAATCGTCCATTAGTAGTTTAAAATTTGGTGCAAAGGTACTGCTTATGATTGTATTAAAGCTGTTGAGGTATAGTTTATTTTTTTTCTACATACCGGGCGTCAGCTTCCAGCACGTGCCCGCACTTAGTACACGTACGCAGTTCCTCCGAATTATAGAAGTGCTGAAAATGTGGTAAAAAATCTTTCTCAATGTTATGCAGCTCAAAAAAAACCTCATATAATTTATGGTTGCAATTGTCGCAGAACCACAACAAGCCATCGGTAAAGCCACGCCCGGCACGCACTCTCTCTATTACAAGCCCTATAGAATTCTCACCCCTCACAGGCGAATGCGGCACTTTTGCTGGGTGAAGGTACATATCGCCGGCAGTGAGTTCCATTTCCTTACGCTCGCCGTCTTCCTGAATTACAACTTTTATGGTTCCCTCAAGCTGGTAAAACAGTTCTTCAGTTTCGTTATAATGATAATCTTTACGAGCATTAGGGCCTGCGACTACCATCACGATATAATCGTCAGACAGCGGATAGATATTCTTATTGCCTACTGGCGGTTTTAGCAAATGGCGGTTTTCGTCTATCCATTTATTCAGGTTAAAGGGTTTCATGATGCCCATGAGAGAAGGTGTTTAAATTGAAGTACTAAGGTACGTACTTAAAAACAAAAAAATATAATAAATATCAGCAGTATGATTACACATATAGTCTAAAATAAATTATAGAAAGCCTAAGCTGCCGTCTCCTGCAGAAACTTATTTCAGAGAAAACAAACTCTCTTTTACTTTGAGAATAAAGTTAACCGTCAAATTTTCAGGGTTAACCTCAAAAATTATTCTGGTACAAAACGGCTTTATACATTTGTTCTGTACTTAATTGTAATAAAAAGTATAGTTAATCATTGGTTGGTTGGTAAAGTCCTGTTACAGCAGGCAAAAAAGAAATTTAGCACACAAATTCTGCAACACCTTGCTTTGAACCGGCGCCCTTACTGCGCCGGTTTTTTTTGCAATATCCAGGCTAAAACCAAATTAACCGACAGATTTTAAACGCTAACCTCAAAAAATTTCATGGTACAAAATCCCGCTGTATGTTTGCTTCAGATTTAAGATTGGTTGGTTTGATTTTATATGTCCAATGCTGCCCCCACAGCGGACATTACCAAACAGCATTTGCCCCCACAAATACTGTTACATAAAAAAACCTGTGCGTAATGGCACAGGTTTTTTTATACCGGTAATCGACAAAAACCTTCAGATTGTCTATACATTTCTTTTTTTCGGCTTTATGTTTTTTTACCTCTTGCTTAGACTTTACGTTTGTATAAGATTTATTAAGTTATTCTACTGTCCGTTACTGGCCCCCACAGTAGGACAACATACCCGCAAAGCCCCCTCAGCCCAATCTATATTAAACTCCCGTTTGCAAATCCGGGAGTTTTTCTTTTATAGAAATAAGCGGTTTACCGACACATTTACACCCCTGACCTCAAAAAGTTTTTCGTCACAAAAACCCACCGTATGTTTGCTTCAGATTTAAGATTGGTTGATTGGTTTACACGTTTGCTGCTGCCCCCACAGCGAGACAAACACAAAACAGTAATTTGCCCCCACAAAGAACTGTAAAACATAAAAAAAAGCTATACATAATGTATAGCTTTTTTTTATGCTCATGTGCTTACCCGAAATTAGTTGATGGGTTATTTAAACGCACAGGCTAAATCTCAATTGATTTGTTTTATCAAATACACATACACCGGAAAATGGTCGCTGTAGCCGGCTTCGCCATTAGTATTGCGTAACGGATAACCGCGATATCTGCCTGTAGGCTGACGTAGATACTCTTTATCAAAAACACCGGCTTTCCAATAACGGAAGGAACTATAATCTTTAGCGATCAATGATGGCGTCATTATGATCTGGTCAAACAGGTCCCAAGCATCTTTATAGGCAACGGTCCCTTTACCTTCCCGGGATAATGCATCCATTGGATTATAGAGTTCGCCGGGTTTCAGGTCATCCTTAAAACGTTTTGCCCTAAGCACCTTAGCGACGCTATTGTTGTAGGGACCATCGTTAAAATCGCCCATAGTTATGATCTTGGCATTTGGGTTAATCCGTGTCAATGAGTCAATAATCTTTCTATTAAGTGCGGCGGCGGCTTCCCGCATGGGGCTGCTTTTCTTTTCTCCGCCATAGCGCGACGGCCAGTGATTCACGATAAAATGAATTTCCTCGCTAAGAGTCCGCTCACGAGCAGCTGGTCGCGGGTAAAGAGTTTTGGTGACGGTTTTTTCTTAGTTCTCTTCCCGGCAGGTTTAGCTTCGGCCGTAAGACTATCCTTTATGATAAGCAGAATGTTCTTATAACTCACAGGCCTGAAAGCCGATTTTAAATACAGGAACCCAACATCAGTACCACGGCTGTCACGCGAATCAAAATGTACTATACCATAACCTTTTTCTGCCAGAACAGGCTGTTTGGTTAGGTCCTCCAACACGCGGCGGTTCTCGAGTTCAGCAAGGCCGATGATAGTTGGCGATCCGGTATTTTCATCGGTACCAATGTCTGAAAGAACTTTTGCAATATTAGCCAGTTTGGTTTTATATTTTTCTCCTGTCCATGCCTGTTCGCCTTTAGGCAGGTATTCGTCATCGCCATAGCCTGAATCGTTTATGGTATCAAAAAGATTTTCGGTATTATAAAAAGCAATGGTATGCACTTTAAACTGCTTCTTTTGAGCAGAGGCATTCCCAAACATAAAAAATGCCCATAGAACAACTGCGATTTTATACATGCAAGGTTTTTATAGCTGTTTTTAATCGCACTAAAGTAAATAATATATTTTATTATTCTATTTTTGAGCACCAAAACCAAATCAACACAATCCTTTAATGCGTAGACTGCTACTCATTGCTTTGCTGCTTCAGGCCGTAGTACTGCAGGCACAGCAAACGGCATCGGTACTTGCAAAAGTAATCGATTATCAAACACAGGAATCCATAACCGGCGCAACTGCGTCTCTTCAAAGCAGCGGGCGTGAAGTGCTTACCAATATTGATGGCTTTTTCGTGCTTGATAAAGTACCTGACGGCGATCAATTCCTAACGGTAAGCTTTACCGGCTATATACCACAAAATTTCAGCCTGAAAATAATTGACGGGCGAACGCTTGACCTTGGCATTGTTACCCTTGAAGAAGATATTACATCTGAAAAGCAGCTGGGGCTGATAACACTTACCGATAACGACCTTAGCGACGGCAGCAGCGGTTCTGAAACTTCTGCGGGATTGTTACAGGCTTCACGCGATGTGTTTCAGCAAACGGCAGCCTTCAATTGGGGAATGGCACGTTTTAAGATGCGCGGCCTTGATACCGAGTACGGTTCGATATTGATAAATGGCATTACTATGAACCGCGTTTATGATGGCAGGCCACAATGGGCCAACTGGAGCGGACTTAACGATGCCACCCGAAATCAGGAATATACTACAGGTACAACTCCCAGCGATTATACTTTTGGCAGTCTTTTAGGTACACAGGCTATTAATACAAGGGCTTCGGCATTTAGAAAGGGTTCACGGTTATCGTTTGCTGCAACCAACACTTACTACAATTACAGGGCAATGGGTACTTATGCTTCGGGGCTTAATGCTAAAGGTTTTGCTTATGTGGTTTCGGCATCGAGGCGCGGTGCAGATGAAGGTTATTTTGACGGAACCAATTATGGTGGCAATTCCTTATTTCTGGCTTTTGAGAAACGCTTTAGCGACAAACACAGCCTGAACTTTACAGCTATTTATGCACAAAGCGAACGCGGACGCAATTCGCCAAACACGCAGGAAGTTACCAATATTGCCGGAGTTAAGTATAACGCGTACTGGGGAAATTATGACGGCAACAAACGCAACTCCCGCGAAAAAGATGTGGAAGAGCCCATCCTGATGATGAATCACTACTGGAAGATTGATAACAAGACAACATTGAATACCAATATTGCCTATCAGTTTGGTAAAATCGGTAACAGCCGGCTGGATTACCAGTATGCTCCAAACCCTGACCCTACCTATTATACCAAAACGCCAAATTATTTCGACGATCCTGCCGAAGCTGCAAATGCACCGTTCCTTACACAAAGGCAATTAAACTGGCAAGCGATGTACGATAGCAACGGGCTTTCGCCTGATGGCAGGAGCAAATATATTCAATACGAAGACCGTACTGATGACAAAACGTTTACAGCAAATTCTATATTATTTACACGGCTATCATCGGCCGTTACCCTTAATGCAGGCGCATCTTATAAAAAACTCAAATCGCACAATTACCAAAACCTGACTGATCTTTTGGGAGGAAGCTACTTCCTGGACATCGACCAGTTCTACTACGGCGATTTTTCGCAGCCTGACCTAAATCACCCTAATCGGCAAGTAGGTAAAGGCGACGCCTTTGGCTATAATTATAACTTGTTTGCCAATGTGCTTGATGCCTTTACGCAATTCCGCTTCAGCTATAAAAAGGTAGATTTTTATTTGTCGCAATCCTTTAGCCGATCGGTATATCAACGCGAAGGTTTATACCGCACAGGCCTGTACCCCAACAATTCATTTGGCGAAAGCCAAAAGACCGCTTTTGAGAATTTTGGTTTCAAAGGAGGGTTAACGTATAAATTCAGCGGCAGGCATTTATTTGTACTTAATGCGCTGCGCCAGAGCAGGGCGCCGTCGCTTCGCAATACGTTTGCCAATGCGCGACTCAACAATTCGGTTATGGATGATATAAGCAATGAAACTTTATCTAACATCGATGCAGGTTATATTTTACGGATGCCAAAATTAAAAGCACGCTTTACCGGATTTTATACGACAATTGAAAATGCAGCAGAAACTTCATCATTTTATGGCGAAGGTGTTTTTGAAGGCGATGATGCTGATGCCTTTGTTGCCGAAAACCTGACAGGCATCAACAAACGTATGATGGGACTTGAACTTGGAATAGAATATCAGGTTACGTCAACTGTTAAGCTGATGGCCTCTGGCGCTCTGGGAAAATACACGTACAGCAACAATCCTAACGTTTCTCTTAACAACGATGCACTCGCCGTAATAAATGGCGACAATGGCAACCCGATAGCCGATCTGCCCTTGACCACAACCGATTTTGGCAAAGCTTACCTTAAAAACTACCGCCTCCCGGGTATGCCGCAACAGGCTGTTTCTATAGGTGCCGAATAACGTGACCCGAGTTACTGGTGGGTTGGCGCAAATGCCAACTATCTGGCAGCTAATTATATTGATGTTTCGGCATTGTTGCGAACACAGCATTTCTTTGAAAACCCCGATAGCCCGGGCAATGTATTTACAGACATAGACGACAACCGTGCAAGGCAACTGCTGCACCAGGAAAAGTTTGATGCCTTTTATCTGTTCAATGTAATTGGCGGGAAGTCATGGAAAATAGACCGTAAAATGTACCTTGGCTTTTTTGCCAGTGTAAACAACGTATTTAACAAGACTTATAAAACTGGCGGTTTTGAGCAGGCCCGCAATACCAATTACCGTGAGCTGAATAATGATACCGCTGACGGCACGCCATCATTTGGATCTAAATATTACTATGGCTATGGCCGAAATTATTACATCAACGTATACCTCAATTTTTAAAGATGAAACAGCTGCTTCAACTACTGCTACTTTCGGCTGTAATGACATTTATAGCTTGTGACGACGATACCTCGCTTCCTCTCTATACTTCGCTGGTATATCTTGAAGATTTTGAAAATGTTCAGGATAACACTATTTTAGATCTTAGCGGATTTACAAATGCTGCCAAAGTAGGCACCACTCTCTGGAATGAACAATTGTTTGACGGTAACGGCTACGCCGAATTTTTAAGCGAAACCGATTCTCCATCAGCCGCATGGCTCATAACTCCGCCTATAAATTTAGGCACGAAATCAAGGACACTGCATTTTCAGTCGGCGCAACACCATATGCCCCAGGAGGGGAGTTCATTTGAGGTTTTTATCGCTACAGATTATAACGGAACGGATATTAATACAGCGCACTGGGTTCAGCTTCAGGCAAAAACTCCCACAATATATACCGAATGGTATAAATTTATTTCGTCAGGAGAGTTGTCGCTTGCAGATTATTCGGGAACAGTACATATCGCATTCAGGGCCAGCCATGCTACAGCCGGAACCGGCTATTACATAGACAATATTAAGATATATTAAAAAAACCTGTAAGCTTAATAAGGTTACAGGTTAGTGTCTAAACGCAAATAAAGGCCTCTGCTGAATTATTTCTAATTTGGCGAGGCTTTACTTTATTAATGAGAAGCGATTGCTTCAGCAGGCACTTCTGCCCCATTGGGCTTTTTTTGTTGCACCAGCTTGTCGACCCTCGAAACAAGATAAATCGAAATTAATGTTACCGCAGCAATTACATAGCCCAAAGTGTCGTAATGCTCCAGCGGACTGGTCTTGGTTTGCTGCACCACGATGTAACCCGCGCTTACAGCTGCTATACCCCCTGCAATTTGCTGTAACGATGAGGTTATCGCCATATAAGCACCACGGTCTTTCATTTCAGGAATTCCGGTATTTAATGTGGTTGCAGGAATCATTCGGCTCATTACCCCCATAAACATTACCATATTGATAAGGATAACTTCCCACAGCGGTATGGCATGCAAGTTAGTATAGATAAGTATCGTTACGATAGATATAAGCGAGCCAGCACCAAACAAGCGCACTTTGCTTACCTTATCACTTAGCTTACCTACAAGGGGCATGATGAACAACACCGACAATCCCGTAAAGAAATATACCGTTGGCAAATCCGCCTGCGGGATACCGATATTATTGATAAGGTATGCGCTGCCGAAGGGCTGAAGCATAAACCCTCCTACCGAAAGGAAAGCGATGGCTGTAAAGCCTATCTGGTAGTTTTTATTGCTCAGCGTATGCCATAAGTGAAGGAACGGACTTTTGTCAGACTGTAGTTCGAGGTGTTTGTTTACCGGTTTCATTTTTATGATAACCGATACCAATGTCATTAGTCCTAAAACCGCGATCATAAGAAATGAGGAATGCCATCCCCAATGATTAGCACAATACAATCCGATAGGTATGCCTAAGATCTGGCTGGTCGCAAATGCCATCTGGATAAAACCCATAACGCGCCCTCGTTGTTCAATAACAAATAAGTCGGTTACGATAGCCAGCGATACCGACCCGATAACCCCACCAAATAAACCGGTCACGATTCGGGCAGAAAGCATTGTCCAGTAATTTGTAGCCAGAGCGCAAAAAACAGTGCCAAGGATAAAGCCCGTGTAAAAGAAGACAAGCAGTTTTTTGCGGTCAAATTTATCAGCAAAACCTGCTGCAAGCAAACCCGATGCGCCCGCGCTAAAGGCATAGGCCGATACAGTGATACCAAAGTTTGCCGTACTCATGTCAAGGCTCTTCATAAGAATATCGCCCAATGGTGAGATAATAATAAAATCAAGTATTATGGTAAACTGAAGTATTGCCAAAAGCACTATAATAAACTTTTGGTAAGAAGTAAAAGAAGGAATCTTTAATTTGTCCTGTTTCATTTTTTGATTGATGATTAATTTTTTTGATTGATAACTGAACTATAATTCGGCACACTCGTGGCCAAGATCGTTTATGATACTGATAATTGCCTGTGGTGTTAGTGTTGATGATACGATTCGCAATACACTGTCTGCGTCGTCTGTGTCTATGCTCCATTGTTTGATTGCAGGAAAGTTGTTAAGTAGTTTGTGTACTGTGCAATTGGGACATAGTTTGCCTATATTGGTCTTAAAAATATGGAGGTGGTCTGCTACTGTATCCATCATAGTTTAGTTTATGGTGTAAGCGCTTTAATTACCGGCTCAAAAGCCTGTTTCATTTTATCTTGGGTAAGGCTGAAAGGTTTATTGCCAAGGCTTTTTCCCTCGCGGTGAAAGTTGAGCAAAGTATATAGCGGGCCGTAAGCAATACTCCAAAAAACGTCAAGAGGCAGTTCTATAAGTTCATTGTTACGTATCGCATTTTTCATGAACCCGTCTAAAAGCTCCTTAAAATCATGCAATAGACCCGACTTCATTATTGCATCTGCATAAGGTGTATGTTTCATGGCTTCAAAGCATTTAACTTCTATAGGATTTGCTATTGCAAAGGCAGCGCGGTTTTCCCATTGTTTCCACAGCCCGTCCTTAAATGACATATCTGCCGAGAAATCTTTAATGGCTGTAGAAAAGAACCTTCCCCCTATCTGGGTGCCTAACTGTATAATAAGATCGTCTTTGTCTTTATAATAAATATACAGCGTGGCTACAGATATATTACACGCCTTAGCCAGCTTGTTCATACTGAAACCCTGAAGCCCGTCTTTTACGATCTGCTCTGTTGCTTTTTCTATAACCAGCTTTTCCTTATCTGCATCTCTCGTGCGCATGTATAAATCTTTGTGCAAATATACATTAATAAATGAACGTTCGTTCATTTATGTAGAATTTTTATAATTGATTTGAGTTATAAACAAAAAATCCTGCCCAATGGGCAGGATTTTGAGTATAGATATATTATCGAAAGATTATTTCTTAACGATAAGGAATTCACTACGTCTGTTTTCTTTGTGTTCCTCTTCTGTACAGTTGTCGCCACATTTAACCTTAGGCTCGCTTTCGCCATAACCCTGTCCAGAGATACGGTCTTTAGAAATACCTTTAGAAATGATGTACTGTACTGTAGACTTAGCTCTTCTGTTAGAAAGTGCCATGTTGTATTTATCAGTACCTCTGCTATCAGTGTGTGCTTTAACCATAACAACAATACTAGGATTAACTTTCATTGTTTCTACAGCTTTGTCAAGTTCAAATGCCGCTTCCCTTGTTATGTTGCTCTTGTTAAACTCAAAGTAAATTTCATTAAGAACAATTACAGGAGTAGTAATTGGCACTTCAATAGGCGTAAGGTTAGCATCAACGTTTACAGTACCGCCGTTTGTTTTAGCTATTGGGAAACTGTTGTTTTCATAACCCTGCATAGATGCCTGTACTGTATACGCCCTGTTACAGTCTACATTGTAAGTAACTTTTCCGTCAGGTCCTGCTGTTGTTTTCTCTATAACATTGTTTTTATCATCAAGGATAGAAACCGTTGCGCCAGAAAGAATTCTGCCTGTTTTGGCATCTTTAACGATAACGATAGCCTCGACACCACATACCGGAGTTGCAAGATAAAGTTTATCTACACCCGTACGGTTACTTGAGAAGAAACCAATGTTCTTAGTCGCATTAAAACTGAATGCGAAATCGTCTTTAGCTGTGTTAACCGGTGCCCCAACGTTTTTAGCATCGCCGCCTTTAGTAAAATCAATTACAAAGACGTCTAACGCTCCAAAGCCGTTTGGCCTGTCTGAAGAGAAGAACAATCTGTTGTCATCTGCAATGAACGGAAAATCTTCGTTACCGCCTGTGTTCACTTTATTACCAAGATTTACCGGCTCACCATAGCTGTTGTCTGCTTTAACCTCTACTTTCCAGATATCAAAACCGCCCATTGTACCTTCTCTGTCTGAAGCAAAATATAATGTTTTACCATCCTTGCTTATCGATGCATTTTTAGAAGACCAACGCTTGTCGTTGAAAGAAAGCAGTTTTGGCTCACCCCATTTGTCACCTTCTTTAACCGATTTGTAAAGGAAAACCTGACCTAATTTTAGGTTCATAGCCTTATCTCTTTCAAACTGTTTCTTTTCATTAAAGCTTTCGCTGTTAAAGTACATTGTTTTACCGTCTGCACTTAGCGCAGCAGGTCCGTCATGCCATTTGGTATTCAGGTCAGATACCGGAGTAGGCTCGCTGAACGTACCGTTAGCATTGTAAGTAGATGTATAAAGATCTAAGAAAGGCTGCTCGTTTGTACCATATTTCTTTCTTGCAGTGTTTCTTGTACTTGTAAAGTAAAAGCTATTGTCGTTTGCTAAAACACCACCAAATGATCCGTATTTGTCATCGTTGATGTCAAGTACTTTCTCATCGTATAATTTTGGCTGGCTCTTAAGCTTAGGCAGGTAGTTAGGATCCTGGTTAAACACAACCGCTC
Organism: Flavobacterium sp. DG1-102-2; assembly: GCF_033042555.1. Lineage (NCBI taxonomy): Bacteria > Pseudomonadati > Bacteroidota > Flavobacteriia > Flavobacteriales > Flavobacteriaceae > Flavobacterium > Flavobacterium sp. DG1-102-2. The sequence continues at coordinate 406,061 of NZ_JAWLIK010000002.1, read as the reverse complement.
TTTGATCCTGTGGCGCAAGCGAAGCAAATTTTTTCATCTGAACGTTTGCCTCTTCATATTTACCTTCTGCCTTAAGCATTTGTGCATAGTGGTAGTAAATGTCAGCTTCCTGTTGTGTAGCAGTAGCTTTAGCATACCATGTCACAGCATTCTTTGAGTCAAAAATGTTGTAGTAGCTCTCAGCAATTTGTTTATAAACATAAGGCGTAGCCTCAAGTTTCTCATACTCTTTAGCAGCGTCAATATAATCAAGCTTTGCATACAGCTTGTCCGCTCTTTTTGTTTCTTTTGTCTGTGCTGATACTGCCATAGTAGCTAATACCAGTCCAAGTGTAATATATAAGTTCTTCATTTTCTTTAAGTCGCTTTAGATTAGAAATAACGTGGTGAACGTGATACTTTTTTAGGGAAGTTCAGGTCAAACAACAGTATGATCTCGTGAGATGCAGGTGTTGTTACATTAAGGTCAGATACGATGTGGTCGTAAGCATAACCCACTCTAAGGTTTGGAGTAATGGCAAAGTTTACCATACCGCCAAAGCTGTCGTCAAGCCTGTAGGTTGCCCCTATCTCAAAACGTTCAAAGAATAAGAAGTTTAATGATCCATCGATAGATGGCGATACATTGAAAGATGATTTAACCATAAACGATGGTTTCATCTTTAAATTATCGGTAAGCTGGAATACATATCCACCGGTAATGAAGTAATGTGATTCCTCAGATCCAAATTTTTGGTTGTTTGGCTGGAAATCAAGGTGCTTGCTTTTTAGCATGTTTGGAACCGATGCTGCAAAGTAATATTTGTTCGTGTAGTAAAAGAATCCTGCTCCTACGTTAAAAAACGTATTATTTACGTTTGATGAGAATGCCGGGTCATCAGCTGCAGGCACACGACCATCTCCAATATCGCTGAACAAACCTACTTTATGGAAAGTTGCCCCTGCTTTAAGTCCTAAAGCAAGACGGTGCTCACCACCAAGGTTAAGCGTATACGAGAAATCTGCGTAAGCATTAGTCTCATCTACAGGACCAATCTTGTCATTGATAACAGATAATCCAAGGCCTACATTCTTACCTACAGGGCTGCTCCCTGAAAAGGTCATTGTAGTTGGCGAATCTTCTATATCAACCCACTGCTTACGGTATAGCAATCCAAAAGAAAGGTTCTCTTTTGAACCCGCATAAGCCGGGTTAATTACGTTCATGTTGTACATGTACTGCGTGTAGTGTGGATCCTGCTGGGCAGTAGCGTCCACAAGGCCGCCAAGAGCCAGCAAGGCTGCAAAGTAAAGTTTCTTCATTTAATGTGTGTTTTGCTTCGTTTTCGTAAAAATATAAAAAAAAACAAATCCCCACTGCAAAGTGGGGATCTGAATCATTATTTTTTTAACAATTTTTATTTCTCTTCTCTATTGATATATACCCATCCGGTTTTTGACTCACCGTTTGAACGTTCAATCATATAGAAGTATGTACCTGTAGGGAGTTCGTCTCCGTTGCTTCCTCTACCTATAAACTCGTTTGTATAGTTAGATTTGCTATATACTTCCTGTCCGTAACGGTTAAATATCTCAAGTTTTCTTACGCCCAGGGCAGAAAGGTCAAACTCATCATTTTTACCATCACCGTTAGGAGATATACCACGAGGAATCATACATGTAGTGCTTAGTACTTCAAACGTGTCTGTGCTTACACATCCGCCATCTGTTGTAATAGTCACTGTATATTCACCCGCTGCCGGAGGAGCCATCTTACGATCTGTAGATGTAAATCCGTCAGGACCTGTCCATAGGTAAGTAGCGTGGTCAATATCGAATGAACCGTCTACATCTGTTACTTCAACATAGTATACGTTAGATTCACAGTCATCCAGGAATGCAAGATCTATTGCCGTAGTATCCTGAGTAACCACTACAGATTCTGTATGTATACAAGTACCTACTGTAACTGTTACCTCATAAGTACCAAACTCAGTGCCTGTTATAGCGCTTGAGTTAGTTCCTGTAGGAGAACCATTTACTGTCCATGCGTATGTTGCAGTCGCAGTATCAAAGTTAGCACCGCCTACCTGTATAGTTACGTTAGTAGCCAGACATGAAACATAAGGACCACCAAGGTTAAACTGAGGTGTAGGTATAATAGTTACATCAAAGAAGTTCTCGTTAGTACAAGCTGCGTTTTCTGCAGCTACAGCATATACATAGATACGCTGCGATGTAGTAATCGTTTCACCTGCACTTAACGGAGTACCTGTCCCGCCTGTAGCTGTAAAGTAGCTGTTACCGGCACTAAGTGCAGGAAGAACATAGCTATCACAAACTGTTTCATTACCCGGAGCATCAGCTACAGGAGAAGCAGTAATAGTTACTACAAAACTTGTTTCAGCAGAACAATCAGTTGCGCTTGCCTCATACACATAAATAGTTTGTGTAGTAGATACGACATCGCCAGCATCTAAAGCCGTTCCTGTCGCACCCGCTCCTGTGTAGTAGCTTTGGCCTGCAGGAAGTGCAGGAAGCACATAACTGTCACAAGCATCCACACTTGTAATAGGATCAAGCTCAGGACGAGGATTAATCGTTAACTCAAATGAATTTTCTGCTGTACACGCTGCAAGCGTTGGCGACACAGCATATACATACATAGTTTGTGTAGTTGAAGCTGCACCTGCAGGAATAATATCACCACCGTTATAAGCGGTACCTGTTCCTCCAGGTCCTGTATAGTATGTGTTACCCGCACTTAGAGCAGGAAGCGTATAAGGACCGCAAGAAACAACATCATCCGGATTATCCGCAACAGGAAGTGCCACAACAGTTACTGTAGTTGATTTAGTATCAATACAAGCGCCTTTTGACACTGTTACCGCATAAGTACCCTGATCAGTAACAGTTATAGAAGCTGTATTCTGCGCAATAGGGTCTCCGTTAAGAGTCCATTCATACGTCGCTGTAGAAAGGTCTTCACCAGCATCCGGAGTAACAGTAATAGTTGCAGGTGAACCCGCACATACAGACTGATCTGCAGTTACTGTAAACTTAGGAGGAACATTTGACACGATAGCCTGGAATGACCTTGTAATGAAACATGGCTGACCGGCTTTCATGATCCTAACCCATACCGTAGTTGTAGCTGTTGTTACAAAAGGAGCAGGAAGAACGTTTGTACCTCCGTCTATGGCATCCTGTTCTGTAGCATAGAAAGCAAATGTGTAATCTGCCATCTGGTCTGCAGGGAATGCATTGGCAACCGCTTCGTTAAGATCAAAAGATACATCTTCGCCATTTCCACATTTAGAAATATTCACAGGATCGTTTGCAGGAATAATCTGCTCCTGTACCCTGATTGCAAAGTTACTTTCCCTAACGATAGTGTTACCGTTACAAAGAACGTAAGAAGCACGAGCTGTCATAGTAGTTGTACCTGTTTCAAGGGCACAAACTTCGATTGCAGGAGTAGTGCTGAAAGGCTGTCCATCTTTTAACCATTCAAAAGTAGCAGTAGTATCACCGTTTGGTGTAAATCTCCAAGCTTCTTCTGTAGCTGTCCATGCACCTGTATTTCTTCCCGGAGGAGTAAAGGCAACAGTCCCGGCAGCATTTTGAACACCGATAAGACCTACGCCGCTCTGCCAGTCAGTACATGGTACTCTTCTCTTAACATATACTTCGATAATGTTTGTAATTTCATACATTACTATCTGATAGCTTTGCGCTCCAATTGTAGCGTTGTTATTACAAGCACCACCAAATTGCGCTAACTCATTAAAACTAACAACAAGTGCACGGCAAGGATAGTTACCCAATACCTGATAGTTGATGTTAGGGTGAGCAAATGCATTTGTTATACTTGGATCTGTATCCTGGTATACACCATAAATAGCATTCCTTTGCGGGAATGTTGCATTAGGTATAGTCTGGCTGAAAGCATATCCGCTAGGTCCGCCTGAAGGCTGGTCTGCGTTAAAGCTCACCAGTCCGTTTGCACCTACCTGAGCTGCATTATATACATCTCCCATGAAACAGAATTCAAAAGGAAGTACAATTTTTGGACCCCAGATATCATCCACGCCTACAGGCATAGAAGTACCGCCTAATGTAGGGAATGGTGGAGAGAAAGGAATGCTTGTTACTTCATAAGAAGTAGTTTCCGCCGCTGCAGCGTAGTAGCTGGCAGAGAAGTCAACACATAGATTTTCTCCAGGACATATTACATACTCTGTATCCGGTGCAATAACCTCAAGATCTAAATCTACAACTGTGACGTCGGCACAAGCCGGTGGTGTAAAGTCAGAGAATTTAAGAGGGCCTGACCAGTAGCTCTTATCTGTATCGCTACAAATAGACCTTACATAATACTCATAAGGAGTATTTGGTACAAGATTTTCTACGATCAATGAGTTTTCATTAACTATAGTGGTACCTGTAGGCGCAGCAGTTGGGAAACCAGCTCCCTGTGTCTGAACCTTAACTTCCCACTGTGTTTCTGTTCCGCCAGGAGTCCATCCAAGCTCTGTAGTACCAGGTGCATTTACAACACTTTGGCTTACAAGGTTTGTAGGCTGAGGACATGTAACAGTAGAACAGATAGCAAGACCTGTATATAGTATAGTATTCTGATCTGAACTTACAGTACCGCCAATTCTTTGGTACACTGTTTGTCCGTTGAACGGATTAACTATCTGAAGACCGGTCTGGTTAGGATTTGTTCCTCCAGGATTCCAGAATACTTCATAAGGAATACCTTTACAAAGCGGTAAAGATACTGTCACAGGACCACCTCCGGTGGCTAACTGAGGACCAAGAGTTCCTACAAGTATACCGCTTTGAGTCACTGACATGGTGTTACCCTGCCATCCGTTATTTCCAGAATCAGTAAGTATGAAGTTTACGTTACACTGGTCTACAATCTCACATACATTTGTATGGAAGGCAAATGGACCACTCCAACGGCTCTTATCGCCAGGGGCGCAAACAGATCTTACATAATATTGGTACTGAGTACCCGGCTCAAGACCTCCGTAAGGATATCCATTAGTTGGTGCAGCTGTACCTACGGTATCTGTACCCGGTGCAGGACTGCCCGTTGTTACAACATAAACTTCCCATGCATTAGCTGTTCCTGCCTCTGTCCATCCGAGAGTTGCCGTAGTCATACCGATACCTGTAGCGGTAAGTGCAGTTGGTTTAGGACACGTAAGCACTTTAATATCTATGTTATCAACAGCTGCAGGAGTAGATCCCGTAAATCCATTGTTAACCCACTGGAATACAAAACGCTGTGTTGTTCCGGCCTGTGCAGCCGTAATTGGCACTGCATAGCTTGCATTTTGCCAGTTTACGCTTCCAAATAAGTTAGCCGTAGTTACAGCAGTACTGCTTCCCGCAGGAATAGCCGTACCGGCAACAGGGTTATAGCTTAATGGAACCATTACCACCTTAAGGTAATCTGCAGCTTCGCCAACGTTTTTCCAGTCAAAAGAAAGGTCAAGGTTAGTTACACCCGCAGGAATTACGATATCTCTATATGCATGAACAGTAGATGCAGATGCATTGTTATAACTATGTGTTACACCATTATCACTAGAGATATAAAGTGATTGTGAAGGACTATTGAATGTTGCGCCTCCTACAAACCATTTATTAGGCTGTGTTCCTGTAGTGTATGTAAATGCAGGATTGCCAGCACCGTCAAAGTTTTGTACGTAAGGAAGCGTAGCAGGAATTTGAGGAGTATTGAAGTTAACCGGGCCAATCCAGAAGCTTGTTCCGTCAGAGCCGCCACAATTACTTCTTACCCATATATAATAGTTAGTAGAATCAGGAAGTCCTGATAATGTAACTGTTGGGTTTGTAACATATCCTGTAGGTACAGTACCTGCAACAGGAGGTATTGGGCTCGTAGTAAGGAAGTAGTCATATCCTGCCGGTGCCGGTGCCGGTGCTGTCCAGCTAAATGTAGCATTTGCAGCATCTATCGTACCAGATACAAGCGCTGTAGGAGCAGCACATGTAACTACCGAAAGGCCAATGTTATCCACAGCAACAGGAGGCTGAGTTCCGCCGCCGCCGTCATTCTGCCACTGGAAGATTACTCTTCTTACTGTACCATTCCATGCTGCAGGAGCAGGAACAACAGCATTAACTGTAGTCCAGCTGCCATTAACCTGGTAGTTTGCGCCAACAGCTACAACACCGTTTGCGGCAGAAGGAGTTATCGTTGTTCCAGACACAGGAGAGAATGTCGTAGGAGCTATGAATACTTTTAGGTAATCCCAGTTTGCTTCACCAACACTTTTCCAGTCAAAATTTAACAAGATTTGTCCGGAAGCAATAGTTGCAGGAAGCTGGATGTCCCTGTATGCCTGAACAACACTTGTTGTGTGTGCATACGCATTTGTTACACCATTATCGTTAGTAATATACATAGACTTGGTAGGGCTGTTGCTTACAGCTGTGCCTACAGCCCACTTATTAGCTTGTGTACCATTAGTAAATGTATAACCTGGGTTATCTGCACCATCAAAGTTTTGAGCATAAGGCATAGCAGCAGGTATCTGCGGCGTGTTGAAGTTTAATGGGCCAATCCAGAAACTTGTTCCGTCTGTGGCGCCACAATTACTTCTTACCCAAACATTGTAGTTTGTAGAATCTGTAAGACCACCTATGTTAGCCGTTGGGCCAGGCACGTTACCACTTACAGGCGTAGTTGCTGTAGGAGGCGTAGCCGTTGTAGAAATATAGTAGTCGTAACTTGCAGGAGCAGCCGTAGGAGCTGTCCATGATACAGTAGCAGAGTTTATTGTAACTGCGTTAAGCACTAACGCACTTGGCGCAGGACATGTAATAACAGAGAACTCTATGTTATCTACCGCTGCCGGAGGAGGAGAACCGCCACCGCCGTCATTCTGCCATTGGAAGATAACTCTTCTTACAGTATTATTCCATGCAGCTGGCGAAGTAACAACGTTATTAGAAGTTGTCCAGTTAGCGTTTGCCTGGAAATTAGCTCCAACAGCTACGACACCATTGGTTGCATCTGGAGTAATTATAGTGCCAGGAGTTGGAGAGAACGTAACAGGAGCAATGAAAACCTTCATATAATCCCAGTTATTTTCACCAAGGCTTTTCCAGTCAAATTTAAGAAGAAGCTGACCAGATGTTACAGTTGCAGGAAGTTGAATATCCCTGTAAGCATGTATTATACTTGTAACGTGGTTATAAGAGTTAGCAGTACCATCTGCAGAAACATATAAAGAAGATGCAGGGCTATTGCTTGTGGCAGTGCCTACAACCCATTTGTTAGACTGTGTTCCGTTTGATAGCGTAAAACTGTGCGCACCAGAATCAAAGTTTTGTGCGTAAGGCATAGGAGCCGGAACCTGAGGAGTGTTAAAGCTAACAGCACCTGTCCAGAAACTTTTATCAGCATCACTACAATGAGATCTTACCCAAACATAGTATGTAGCAGACGCTGTTAAAGGAGAAATTGTAGCCGAAGTTCCTGTTACGTTTTGAGTAACTGGTGTAGCATCCGTTGGTGCTGTAGGTGTTTGAGACACATACACATCATAACTAGGAGGCGTAACCGTTGTTGGCGCTGTCCAGTTGATAACTGCCTGAGCAGTAGTAAGTGCGCCTATAGTAAGCGCTGTAGGCTGAGGACAAGTAATAACTTTGAATACGATATTATCTATGGCAGCAGGAGGATTAGAACCTGCACTGTTGTCATTTGTCCATTCAAACACGAGTTTCCTTGCTGTACCTGCCCATGCAGCCGGTGCAGTAATTATATTGTTTGACGTTTGCCAGTTGTTAGAAAGGTTTCTAAAAGTTCCTACCTCTGTACCATTTGCAGCAACGATAGCTGTACCCGGTGCAGGTGTGAAAGAATCCGGCACAACCCATACTTTAACAAAGTCATATGTGCTTTCGCCAAAACATCTCCAGTCAAAAGAAAGGCTGAGCTGATCTACAGTAGCCGGCATCTGGATAGTCTTGTAAGCATGAACATATGCTGTAGTACCGTTTGCGTAAGCGTTTGTTACTCCGTTATCGTTAGATATGTAAAGTGATTTAGTAGGGCTGTTACTTACAGCAGTGCCTACAAACCATTTATTAACCTGAGTTCCGTTAGCAAGTGTCATGCCTCCCGTATCAGCTCCGTCAAAATTCTGGATGAAAGGAAGAGCAGTAGGTACCTGGCTTGTAGTAAACAGGAATGGGCCAGCCCATATACTGTAATTACCGCCTACACAAGCTTCTCTTACATAAAATTCGTAAGTAGTTGCAGGAACTAAAGCAGCTCCGGCAGTTGTAGTAGTAACTGTATTACCTGTACTTGTAGAAACTACAGTACCTGTAGATGGAAGTCCTGCGCCCTGAGGCTGTACCGCCATCTGCCAAGACGTTGCGCCTGCAGTTCCCGGAGTCCAGCCTAATATAGCAGATGTACCTGTTACACCTGTAGCATTACCTGCTGTAGGCTGAGGACAAAATACCTGCTGAATTGTAAGCTTATATCCTGTAGTTTGAGGAGAACCATTTGTAGAAATTACAATGTAATATGTAGTACCAGATGTCATTGCAAAAGATGCAAGGTTTACCGGAGCCGTAGCGGTAGCAGTACCACCACCTATACATGCACTGCCAATATTAGCACAGCTGCTGTATATAAACATACCGGCGGGGCCTCCTGTATCGGTAAGCGTAATGCTAAAGTTACCTGTAGCAGTAGGGGTATAAGCATAAACTACATCGTTTCCTGCAAGATAATTACCGGTACTGTTACAGCCTGTACCCGCGATACCTTCATAAAAGTCGCTATAGTTAGATGTGTTATCTGTAGTACTATAGTTTCCGCCAGGAATAACAATTGGCGATGCACACGTTTCTCCTAAACACGATGTCTTGAAGAAAACAGGCCCTATCCAGGGACTTTTTGAATCACCACAGTTGTTACGCACATAAAACTTATAATCTGTACAAGCATTTAATCCACCTGCCACATAAGGAAGCGCTCCAGAGTATGAAACACCTGTTTGTGTAGGCGTAGCTGCCGCAGGAACCACTTCGATATCCCAAGACGTAACACCAGTGCTTGTCCAGCTAAGGTTTGCACTGTTTATTGTTTTTGAAACAACAACACCATTTGTTGGAGCAACACATGCTGCCGCAACTTTCACATCATCAATGAACCAACGATCTTTATCGAGACCTGTCATCATGAACGCAATACGAACATTCTTTCCTGCCCATACAGCCGGAAGCGTGATCGTTTTTTCTGCCCATGCAGCCTGATCAGGATTGATCTGTAATTCAGTGTAAGTAGCAAGTAAGTTTGCTGTTGCTGCAAAGTTATCTACAGTTACATCGGCAGGAGTACTGCCCGCAGCATATTCTGCAATGTAAATTTTGTAGATACTTCCCTGGTCACCATTAATTGTTAATTTTGACTGGAATGATAATTCACCATTCGCAGGAACATTAAACAATTTGGTAACAAGCCAGTCCGCAGGAATGGCACTACCCGGCGCTACAGCTTCTTTGTTAAGATAAGCTGAGTGCCCGTCTCCGCCGAAAGGCGGCTGCTGAAGATTTCCCGGAATAGTTTGGATCCAGGTTACGTTAGGACCGTACTGATTGATGACTTTCCAATCTGGCGGTGCAGCAGGTGTGCCTGTCCATGCAGCATCGAAATGCTCCACAGCCAGCTGTGCATGCGCAAAAAAAGACATCAATGATACTACGATCATTAAAGTAATTTTTTTCATAGTTTATAGTTTAGCTAAATTTAATCTCCAAATTTAAAAAAATATAACATATACGTAACAATTTAGTGAAATTTAACATATTTTCTATAAAAGCCCGTTTTCAGCGGTTATTTTAAAAATCTTGTCCCTAAATTTTTGTAATTTTACATTTTTATAACAAAATTATGCTTGAAAAAGAGACGATTAAATTCGAAAAGACCATCTTAGCCGGAGTCATTACACAAAACCAAAGTGAGGAGAAATTAAACGAGTATCTAGATGAGCTTGAGTTCTTAACCTTTACGGCGGGCGGAGAAGTAATAAAACGATTTTCGCAAAAAATGGAACGCCCTAATCCAAAGACTTTTTTAGGTACAGGTAAAATTGAAGAGATCAACCTATATATAAAGGAGAATAATATTACAACCATAATTTTTGATGATGAGCTTACACCCGCTCAGCAAAAAAATATCGGACGTATATTTGATATTAAAGTCTTAGACCGTACTAACCTTATCCTTGATATTTTTGCGCAGCGTGCACAAACATCTTATGCCCGTACCCAAGTGGAATTGGCACAATACCAGTACCTGCTGCCAAGGCTTAGCGGTATGTGGACCCACCTTGAACGCCAGCGTGGTGGTATTGGTATGCGCGGTCCCGGTGAAACAGAGATCGAGACTGACCGCCGTATCGTACGCGATCGAATAGCATTACTCAAAGAAAAAATAAGGACTATAGACAGGCAAATGTCTGTACAGCGAAGCAACCGTGGCGCCATGGTGCGTGTTGCTCTCGTAGGGTACACTAATGTGGGCAAGTCTACGCTTATGAACGTGATAAGTAAAAGTGAGGTCTTTGTAGAAAACAAGCTTTTTGCAACGCTTGACACCACTGTTAGAAAAGTAGTTATCAAGAACCTGCCGTTCCTGTTGTCTGACACTGTAGGTTTTATACGAAAACTGCCTACACAGCTTATCGAGTCGTTTAAAAGTACGCTGGACGAAGTGCGTGAAGCCGACTTACTGCTGCACGTAGTAGATATTTCGCACCCGGAATTTGAAGACCATATTGCATCTGTTAACCAGATCCTTCAGGATATTAAAAGTATTGACAAGCCTACAATTATGGTATTCAATAAGATTGATGCTTACAAACCGGAGACGATTGCAGAAGACGATCTTATAACAGAAAGGACGACGCGCCACTATTCTTTAGACGAATGGAAAGCTACGTGGATGAGCAATGTAGGCGAAAAAAATGCATTGTTTATTTCGGCTACAAGCAAAGAGAATTTTGAAGAATTCAGGGAGAAAGTTTATGAAGCTGTAAGGGAGATACACATTACACGCTTTCCTTATAACAAGTTCTTGTATCCTGATTACAAAGAAAACTTTGCAGAAGAAAAAGAAGTTGACAACTCAGACGAATAAAACACAAAAGCCATCCCTAGAGATGGCTTTTTTTATATCCTAATTTTGCGTTATAACAAATCGTTAAGATGTTTATAATTAGCCTTTACCGTTTCTAAAACCTCATCCATTCTACCTCCCAGGATAAGCTTACCCATGCTTATCGTCATGCCTTTTACCTGCTCCCACTCAATTTTAGGAGGCATGGCAAGCGACGCAGGATTTGTCATTACATTTATTAATACAGGCCCTTCTGTTCTAAAAGCTGTCTGTACTATTTCTTTAAGCGCTCCCGGGTTATGCACAGTAATTCCTGTAAAGCCCATCGCCTGGGCCACAAGGGCAAAGTCAGGGTTTACCATATCGGTCTCGTTGTCTGGAAGCCCCTGCACTTCCATTTCAAGTTTTACCATACCCAGTGCCCTATTGTTAAATACGATAAGTTTTACAGGCAGGTTATATTGTTTTATTGTAGCCAGATCACCAAGCATCATAGAAAGTCCTCCATCACCACACAGTGCAATAACCTGTTTATCAGGATTGCTTAGCGATGCCCCTATAGCCATAGGCATTGCATTAGCCATGGATCCATGGTTAAAAGACCCAAGCAGTTTTCGCTGGCCCGTTGCATGCAGATAGCGTGCGCCCCAAACACAGCACATCCCGGTATCTACGGTAAAAATAGCATCGTTGTCTGCGAGTTCATTTATAGTGTGAGCAACAAACTCAGGCGATATCTTATCAACGCTGCCGGAATCTTTTACGTATGTTTCCAGATGCTCTTTTACGTGTTCATACAGTTTTAGCTGTGACATAAGGAAAGTGTCATCTTCCTTTTTATTGATAAGCGGAAGCAGCGCTTTTAGAGTATCATCAATTTTTCCGCAAAGCCCCATTTCAAGTTTTGCTCGCCTGCCCAGTTTTTCAGGCTTATCATCAATCTGGATGATCTTGTTTTTAAGCGGCATAAAGGCAGAATAAGGAAAATCAGTGCCCAATAGTAATACAACATCGGCTTCATGCATACTGTGGTAGGCAGACGGAAGACCAAGAAGCCCGGTCATACCCACTTCAAAAGGGTTATCGTATTGTATACCCATTTTTCCTCGGAAGGAATAACCGATAGGCGCGTTCAATAATTTTGCAAGCTGGATAACCTCATCGTGTGCTTCGGCAGCACCTATGCCGCAAAAAATAGTTACTTTGGCTTTGCTGTTAAGGGCATCGGCCAGTAAAGATAGTTCACCGTCTGACGGTCGGATTACGGGGTTATTCCTGTAATTGTACATAGCAGTAACGCTTTCTTCGGCAGGAAGAGCAGACACATCTCCGGGAAGCCCTAAAACTGCCACCCCTTTGTTATGTATGGCGTGCTGTACTGCCGATTGCAGCATTCTTGGTGCCTGTGCCGCTGTAGATGCCACTTCATTATAACAAGAACAGTCATCAAAAAGTTTTATCGTATTGGTAGACTGAAAATAATCTACTCCAAACTCTGGTGTATTTATGGTAGATGCAATTGCAATAAGCGGTGCTCCCGTGCGATGTGCATCATACAATCCGTTTATAAGGTGTACGTGCCCCGGCCCGCAGCTTCCTGCACAGCAGGCAAGCCCGTCAAGTTCTGCCTCAGCCGCCGCCGCATAAGCCCCCGCCTCTTCGTGGCGCACGTGTATCCATTTTATCTTTCCGCTGCGTCTTACAGCGTCGTTTAATTCATTAAGGCTGTCGCCCGTAACTGCATATATTCTTTTAACGCCATTTTCTACCAGCATCTCTACAATCTGGTCGGCTACTTTTTTTGCCATCTCTGTAGTATTTAATTTACTGTAAGTTACAGATAATTAGGCGTACTGACAGGTTTTTAACGTTATTATAATACTGAAAGCATCCCGCAAACACTACTATGTCGTTTGCGGGATGCACGGTGTTTTTTATATGGTAAAGCAGGATTAGAATCCGTAATTGGCAGCAACACCAAATACCTGCCTAACCTGAAGCCCCTTATATGCATTGTCATCATAAATCATTTGGAATGACAAGTTGGTAGTAAGATACCTGTTAATGCGCATAACCACATTAAGCTGATAGTTGATATCCACATTCTGTGGATCTTCCAGATAGTTAGAGTACAAGCCAAGAATATTTTCGAATGTCACATTGGCCAGAACAACAACTTTATAATATGCCGATGCATTGAAACCTAATTCGTAACGCATAGACTCACCTTCCTTAACCCCAAAATAGGCTTCATCGGGCAGGGTAGAATTAGCATCTACAAAAGTAAATTTAGATGTTGCCGGAGACAGGTTAAAATAAAAGTTTTCATCTCTTTTATAAAGCATACCGGGACCTATCATTAAATAACCCGGAGACAGGAAGTTAGTATATTCTTCCCTTTGCTCGGCGCCATTTTCGTCTCTTGAGTAGTTATATCCTTTAGTAAACTGTGTCCTAAAGTTTAAGAATGCTGAGTAGGACCATCTTTCTGTTGCCTTTTTACCCAAAATAGAGTTTACCTCAAGGCGGTCATCGGTCTTTTTAGCAAAAGATGATGTTCTTGTTTTTACGATACCATACGAAGCAATAACCTTGTTGTCCCAGCTCCAGTCACCTTTTTTGTAATTAAAATCATAGTTTACACCAAGTGTTCCTGAGATGTTATTCTCACCACCGGCAACCCAGTTATTAAACGTGGACTGATTGAACAGTAACGAAGCATTACCATTTGTAAACCATGGGCCTATGGTGTCTTTCTCTGTGGCTTTTTCCCCTCCATCCTGAGCGTTAGCACCAAGCGAACCTGCAAGGCATAACAAAAAGAGTATCTTTTTCTTCATAATTAATTGCTGTTTACACAAATATAATTAATAAAGAAAAAGATACTCTTACTTTTTTGATAAAATAGCCCTACCTTTTTTTGTACAAAGGCACAGATGAACAGGCTTCGCCAAACATTATACTCCTGGCTACCGGCATAAGTTTCTGGGTTGCCATTACATAGGCTTCCTGCGGTACAGCCTTTTTAGAGCAGCCCTTTATTATTACAGGCTTACCTTCGTATTCGCTATAATCAAGGTTATTTAACAGCTCCTGATATATATGGATATTGATGTCTTCTGCCCTACCCTGTACCACTTTTTTTGCAAATGGCTGCAAGTACGTTGTAATGAGCATATAGGCCCATGCCGGTACTATGGCATCGGTACTGCAATACAAAGCAACGAACTTTCCATTATACTGTTCCCAATCATGGTTCTTAAGCGTTTCACGAAACTCTTTCTCGCGAAGCACAAAACCTTCCCATAGCCAGCCTGATATATCTAAGCCCGCGCGCTCTCCTTCAGGATAATAATCTTCAAGGTCAAACACCTGCAGGACACTGCCTGCAACGCGGTTTATTATTTCTTCTTCTTTTTCCATTTTGTTTCGGGTTTAATGTTTAAGGTTTAAAGTTTCTCACTCCATCCCTTAAGCCTAATACAATCACTTACAGCTATTAACTCCGTAGAGATTTTTCGACTCCGCTGCGCTGCGCTCAAAATGACAGAACGCAAACAACTGTAAACCGTTAACTGTAAACTGATAACTAATTAAAGCATTCCCAGTTCCAGCTTAGCTTCTTCGCTCATAAGATCACGGCTCCATGGCGGATCGAATGTAATTTCAACCTCAGCAGCGGTAACGCCTTCAATTTTTCTTATCTTTTCCTCTACCTCCATCGGTAAGCTCTCTGCAACCGGGCAGTTAGGCGATGTAAGCGTCATAAGTATCTTCACTTCGTTATCGGTATTTACCATAACGTCATAAATTAGCCCAAGTTCGTAGATATCTACAGGTATCTCAGGGTCATATATTGTTTTTAGCACTTTTACGATGTCTTCGCCCAGTTGTGCCGTGTCTATTTCCTGTTCCATAGTTAGTTCTTTGCACTGTAAGCCAGCGCATACATTTTAATTTGTTTAATCATAGATACCAGTCCGTTTGCCCTTGTGGGAGAAAGATGTTCCTTAAGGCCAATCTCGTCTACAAAAGCGGTATCAGCTTCAAGGATATCAGATGCTTTCTGATTAGAGAATACACGGATAAATATCGCTATAAGCCCTTTAGTAAGTATAGCATCGCTATCAGCAGTAAATTGCAGCTCGCCGTCTTTCTGTTCGGCGTGAAGCCATACCTTGCTCTGACAGCCCTTAATGATATTATCTTCGGTTTTGTACTGTTCCTTAATAAGCGGAAGCGAATTACCCAGGTCTATCACATACTGGTAACGCTCTTCCCAATCGTCAAACATGGAAAACTCATCTATTATCTCGTCCTGAATTTCTTTTATGCTCATTCTTAATTATCTCTTATCTAAATCAGATATCATTATTATTTTATCAACAAGGCTTTTTATCCCTGCAGGAGGGTTACCGTGGTCAAAAGTAGTGCTATTATACTCTTTACCATCCCTAATAATTTTAAGGTTCGCAGCAAGAGCGCCATCAAACTGATGTTTTTTAGAAGGAGCATCAATATCTTTCAGCCCTTCAACATTTAGTTTTCCTGATGCAGCCACCAATTGGTTCCAGTCACTTTTACCAATGCTTTTTGTTACCACGTCTTTCATTGCGTGATCTTTTATCGTAACGATGCTATCGCTTGTTACAACAACTTTTTTGTAAGCACCGCGTGTTGAGGCAGTATATTCAAACGAAAGCGAGTTAGCTGCCGAATCAGCGTTTGTCTTTACCGTTTTTGCAGATGAACACCCTACAGCAAAAGCGATGGTTAAAAGTACTAATGCAATTTTTTTCATATTGATTGTTGTTTGTTTTTATTTCTCTAACTCAGCATTCGCTGTGCTTTTATCACTGCCTGTACTAAAGCATCTATTTCTTCTTTTGTATTATAAAAAGAGAATGATGCCCTTACCGTACCCGGAATATCAAAAAAACTCATTACCGGCTGGCAGCAGTGGTGGCCTGTACGCACTGCGATTCCCATCTTGTCTACAATAGCACCAATGTCATACGGGTGTATACTACCCACATTAAATGATATCACCGATGTTTTATTTGCAGCCGTGCCTATAATTTTTAGCCCTTCTATTTCAAGAAGCTTTTGTGTACCATACTCTAAAAGCTCGTGCTCATAAGCCGCAATAGCATCAAGCCCTATGCTGTTAAGATAATCAATAGCTGTGCCAAGTACTATACCGCCCTCAATGTGAGGTGTTCCTGCTTCAAATTTATGCGGCAGGTCGGCATAGGTGGTCTTTTCAAAGGTAACTTCTTTTATCATTTCGCCGCCACCCTGATAGGGAGGCAATTTTTTAAGCCACTCTTCTTTACCATATAATGCACCAGAGCCTGTCGGTCCGCATATCTTGTGTCCTGAAAAGGCATAAAAATCGCAGTCGAGCGCCTGCACATCTATTTTTAAATGCGGGGCTGCCTGTGCACCGTCTATAAACACCGCCGCACCTGCTTCGTGGGCTTTTTTTATGATATGCTCAATTGGGTTGATGGTTCCAAGCGAGTTAGAAATATGATTAACCGAAACAAGTTTTGTCTTTTCTGAAAGCAGCTTTTCAAACTCTTCGATGATAAGCTCTCCCCTATCATTCATTGGGATAACTGTAAGCTGAGCTCCCGTTCGTTCACAAAGCATCTGCCATGGCACTATATTGCTATGGTGTTCCATTGCCGATATCATGATCTCATCGCCTTCTTTTACAAAAGCGGCAAAACCATTAGCTACAAGATTAATTCCGTGCGTTGTTCCGGCAGTAAAAAGCACCTCATATGTATGCTTTGCATTGATATGTTTTTGTATCGTTTGCCTGGAAGCTTCATAAGCATCGGTAGCCAGCTGGCTCAGCGTGTGTACCCCACGATGAATATTTGCATTTATAGTGCTGTAATAGTTACTTATGGCATCTATTACAACCTTAGGTTTTTGAGAGGTCGCCGCGTTATCAAAATAGACAAGCGGTTTACCGTTTACGGTCTGGTTTAATATGGGGAAGTCATTCCTGACTTTTTGTATATCTAACATTATTGTACTTTCTGTAGTTATAGCTGTGCTGTGCATAGCAGATATTATACCTGCAAATTTACGTGATGTTTTTTTAATAACTGTTTTTTGCCATAACATTTAAGAAATGTGGTTATTGTAAACTCCTATTTTCTATGTATTTGGTTATCAAGTAAACATTAATTGCATCAAAACTTTAGTAATAACTATTTTATTGCCTGCTAAAACAAGACGGCACTTTTGTGTTTATTTTTTTCAATTCCAATATTACAGGGCATAATCTCACAAATCTTAAAGTGTATGCAATCTAAATTTAACCGTTTTGTTTTTGAGGGTACGATTTTATGAAGTAAGTTTGCGCTAATTTAGATTAATTATAAACAATCAATCATTACTAATGAAAAAAATCAAACACATAGTTATGCTTGCCTTTGTTCTAACAGCGGCAATTTCTTGTAAAAAAGAAGAAAAAGTTACCGAAGAAACAACTGTAAAAACAGATTCTGTTGTTTCTGCAAAAATAGAAAAAATCGTTTCGCTTAACGGCGCAGTGACCGAAATCGTTGCTGCTCTTGGCCATGAAAAAGAAATCGTTGCGACAGATGTTACAAGTACATTTCCTGAAAGCCTTAAAACTACAGCTAAAGACCTTGGCCATGTTCGCCAGATTTCTATAGAAGCTATTATGGCTCTACAGCCTACAGTTATTCTTGCTACAGATAAAGACATGAGCCCTGAACTATTAGAAAAAATTAAAAAATCAGGCGTTAAGGCTGAAGTTTTCACTCAGGAATTTACGCCTGCAGGAAGTAAAAAACTTATTGCAGATGTTGCAAAAACACTTAACCATGCTGACTATAAAGCTCTTGAAGAAAAAATTGACACTGACCTTGCCGCGGTAAAACCTATCGCTAAAGCGCCTAAAGTATTATTTATATATGCCCGTGGCGCTAACATGATGATGGTAAGCGGTACAGGTACTCCTGTAGAAAAAACTATTGAGCTTGCCGGCGGTAAAAATGCGGTAACTGATTTTGCCGATTACAAACCACTTACTCCGGAAGCACTTATAAAAGGAAACCCGGATGTTATCTTATTGTTTGATTCTGGCCTTGGCAGCCTTGGCGGACCTCAGGGTGTTCTTAAAATTCCCGGAGTTGATAAAACCAATGCAGGTAAAAACAAAAAAATCATCGCTATGGATGGCGCACTTCTTTCAGGTTTCGGACCGCGTTTAGGCGAAGGTGCTGCAAAACTGAATGCCCTTTTATCTGAAAATGCAAAATAAACTTCCAATATATCTTATAATAGGTTTAGTACTGCTGGCGGTGCTGGCAGTAGTTTCGCTGTTTATAGGTGTATATGTCTTTGAAAAACAATCCATACCGCAAATACTTGCCGGTATTATAAACAATGACGGCTCTGTATCAGACAGTGACCGTTTTGTATTGATGGAGCTGAGGCTTCCGCGTATAGTTATGGGTATACTCATAGGCAGTGCACTCGCCGTGTCGGGCACCTGCCTTCAGGGAATGTTCCGTAACCCGCTTGCAACCCCTGATCTTTTAGGGATTACAGCCGGAGCATCTTTAATGGCAGCCACCTCTATCGTATTGGGCAGCCATATAAAACCCTACATACCTGAGGCTTTTCATTTTTCATTGTTAAGCATAATGGCCTTTTTAGGGGCCTTGCTTACCATGATACTCGTATACCGCATGAGTACGCTGGACGGAAAAACCAATGTGGTGATCATGCTGCTTACCGGCGTAGCCGTTACAGCCCTTGGCTTTGCCTTTATGGGACTTTTGATCTACATCTCTAAAGAAGAAGAACTCCGTGACCTTACCTTTTGGAACCTTGGCAGCCTCAGCGGTGCAACCTGGAGCAAAAATGTTATTCTTGCTGTTGTTTTAACCGTATCATATAGCATACTCCTCCCTAAAGGAAAAGCACTCAACGCCATGATGCTTGGCGAAAAAGACGCACAGCACCTGGGTATACCTGTAGAGCGCATAAAGAAACAAATTGTGCTGCTCACAGCACTTATGATAGGCACCTGCGTGGCATTTGCAGGAACAATAGGATTTGTCGGGCTAATCGTTCCCTACATATTACGCCTGATTTTCAAGTCAAATTACCACATTATCCTGCCTTTATCTGCTATCTTTGGCAGCATTTTGCTTCTTACAGGAGATACGATAAGCAGGACTATAACGCCACCGTCTGAAGTGCCGCTTGGAATTCTTACTGCACTTATGGGCGCGCCTATTTTTATAACCATACTGATAAGAAGCAGGAAAACAATGTAAAGGACTATGTTAGCAGCCGAAAAAATATCATACGCACACCGCAAATTCTCAATACTGGAAAACATAGATGTTACAGTAAACAAAGGAGAACTGCTTGTTATTGTAGGCCCTAACGGTGCAGGGAAATCTACACTGCTAAGTATGCTTGCTAATGAGCTTGACGGAAAAAACCAGTCTATCTTCTTTAAAAAGAAGACCTTCCGTGAGTGGGATGGTAATGAGCTTGCACAAAGCAAGGCTAAGTTTTCGCAAAATAACAGCCATGATATTCCGCTTACAGTAAGCAACGTGGTCATGATGGGGCGCTATCCTTACTTTAGTTCGATACCACGCAAAACCGACGAAGAAGCTATTGTAAAGGCAATGGCAGAGACCGATGTGACCCACCTGGCACAAAGGGATTATAATTCACTTTCGGGTGGAGAAAAACAACGCGTACACCTTGCAAGGGTTCTTACCCAGCTGGACAATGATATAAAAAACACGCTTGTCTTTTTAGACGAGCCATTAAATAACCTTGACATACTGCACCAGCACCGCATATTGCAAACCATTAAAAAGTTTACCCAGCAAGGACATACTGCAATAATGGTACTGCACGACCTTAACCTGGCAGCACAATTTGCCGACAGGGTAATGCTGCTTAAAAAAGGTAAGATAGTAAGTCATGACGTACCCGAAAAGGTATTTACAAAAGAAACCATAAGCGCCGTATACAATTTTCCGTGTACTATCTGCGCTAATCCGGTCAATAATAATCCGTTAATAATTTTTGGAACTTAATTTACAATACATATGAGTACAATAACCAATTCATTAAAAACTCAATGGGAAGCCCTTAAAGCTGAAAACCCACATTTAAGAATAAGAAATGCTGCAGAGCAGCTTGGCGTAAGCGAAGCAGAGCTTGTAGCAGTAAGCACAGGAGAAACGGTTACGCGTCTTCGCCCTGAATTTGCAGCTATACTTAGCGAAGTCGAAAAACTTGGAAAAGTAATGGCTCTTACAAGAAACGATGAGTGTGTGCATGAGCGTAAAGGTGTTTACCTTAATGGCGACTTCAGCTCTCCGTTTGCAAGTATATTTGTAGGCGAGGATATCGATCTTCGTATGTTCCTTACACATTGGGACAAAGCTTTTGCAGTAGCAGAAAAAAGCGAACACGGCGACAGGAAAAGCCTTCAGTTCTTTGGAAAAGATGGTCTTGCAATACACAAAATATACCTGACTAAAGACAGTAACGAGGCTGCATTTGATACACTTGTTGAGCAGTTTAAATCTGAAAACCAGTCTACAGAAGAGACTACTGTTGAAGTACCGCTTATTATAGATGAGAAACCGGACAGCGATATTAACTTAGCCGAATTTCACGAAGCATGGTTAACACTGCCTGATACACATGCTTTCTTTGGTATGCTTAAGAAATTTGGCGTTACAAGAACACAGGCGCTTCGCCTTGCTCCAAACGACCACCTTGCTAAAAAAGTGGACAAAGAAGTTGTTGCTAAAATGCTTGAAGGAGCTGCAGAGCAAAAACTGCCTATCATGGTATTTGTAGGTAACAGGGGTAACATCCAGATCCACACAGGACTTGTACGCAAAACAATGTGGCACAACCAGTGGTTTAATGTTATGGATCCTGACTTTAACCTTCACCTGGATACAGATAAGATCGCTCAGGTATGGGTAGTGCGCAAGCCTACTGCCGATGGTGAGGTAACTGCACTTGAAGTTTACAACGAAATGGGCGAGATCATCGTTCAGTTCTTCGGAAAAAGAAAACCGGGTGTACCTGAATTAACTGAGTGGAGAGAACTTGTAGCATCGCTATAATTTACGCTGGTTATATAGATTCAAATAAAAAACCCCGCCTTCATAAGAGGGCGGGGTTTCATTTTAAAAAATATCTTCGCAGGTAAACGTTTCTTTAAGGCGAACACCCTTTTCGGTTTGTTCTACAGTGATAATCTGGTTATGTGCATCGTGTTCCAGGAAGAGATGATAACCCCTCTCGGCTGCGGTATTAAGAAAACGTGCCTTTTCATCTATAGTCAATAATGGCCTTGTGTCGTATCCCATTACATAAGGTAGCGGAATGTGACCCACGGTAGGCAGTAAATCGGCCATGAAAACAATAGTATTTCCGTTATAACTAATATGGGGAATCATTTGTTTTTCGGTATGCCCGTCGGCAAAGAATATATCAAACCCCAGTTCGCTTTGCTCTAAAAATCCTGCGTCAGGCCTTTCAATAAATTTAAGCTGGCCGCTTTCCTGCATCGGCAGTATGTTTTCGCTCAAAAAAGAGGCTTTTTCGCGGGCATTCGGTTTGGTCGCCCATTCCCAATGATTTTCATTAGACCAAAAATGCGCATTCTTAAAGGCAGGTTCGTAACCCGTTTTGTCTTTATTCCACTGAATACTTCCGCCGCAATGGTCAAAATGCAGGTGTGTCATGAAAACATCTGTAATATCATCACGATGAAAACCGTGTTGTGCCAATGACTTGTCTATGCTATGGTCGCCCCACATGGAATAATAGCCAAAGAATTTTTCGCTTTGCTTATTGCCCATTCCGGTATCAATCAGTATAAGTTTGTTACCGTCTTCAATAAGGAGGCATCGTGCTGCAAGGTCAATCAGGTTGTTGTTGTCGGCAGGATTAGTTTTATTCCAAATGGTTTTTGGCACAACGCCAAACATTGCACCACCATCAAGCTTAAAATTGCCGCTCTCTATAGGGTATAATTTCATTAGTATAAATTTATTGGTGCCAAATTAACAATTTTACAATTAAGTATTGGTATAAGTATTGTTTATAGCTCTATTTGTATAAAAACTGCACCTATTATTGCATTATACAAAAATGTGGTATCTTTGCACTAAATTTAGACTAATTATACGTTTATAAATCATGATAAAAGTTTCTGACACAGCAAGAAAAAGGGTTGTATCCCTTATGGAAGATGATGGCTTTGATGCAGCTACCGACTATGTGCGCGTAGGTGTGAAAAGCGGCGGGTGTTCAGGTTTGTCTTATGATCTTAAATTTGACAAAGCCCTGGGCGAAAATGATAAAGTATTTGAAGACAACAACATAAAGATTGCCGTAGATAAAAAGAGTTTCCTGTATTTAGCAGGTACTATCCTTGAGTACTCAGGCGGCCTTAATGGTAAAGGTTTTGTCTTTAATAACCCTAATGCGCAGAGAACATGCGGATGCGGGGAGAGTTTTTCTCTTTAATTTAATATTTAAAGATTTAAAGATTTAAGAAGGCATGACAAAAACCTTTACTGAATTTGAGGTATATCAAAAATCAATAGTGCTTGCAAAAGAGATTTTCAGATTAATGAATACCCAAAGTTTTGAAAGGGAATATGGCTTTAAGGATCAAATTAAGAGAGCAGTAGTTTCTATAAGTAATAATATTGCTGAAGGCTCTGAATATAATAACAACAAACAATTCATACGGTTTTTGAGGCATTCTAAAGGAAGCTGTGCCGAAGTAAGAAGTATGTTGATCTTGTCTAAAGAGCTGAATTTTTGTAATGAAGAGGAAACTAAAACGGCAATTGAATTAAGTATTGAAATTTCTAAGAATCTATCAAAATTTATAGAGTATTTAAAATCGAAGATTTAGGGAGTAATCTTTAAATTTTAAAATTTTAAATCTTTTAATGTAAAAATAATGAGTAAGTATACTGAAGAGGAATTAAAAATTGAGCTTGAAACCAAAGAGTACGAGTACGGTTTTTATACTGACATTGAATCTGAAACATTTCCAATAGGGCTTAATGAAGACATCGTAAGGGCACTTTCTAAAAAGAAGGAAGAGCCTGAATGGATGACGGACTGGCGCCTTGAGGCTTTTCGTGCCTGGCAGCAAATGACAGAGCCAGACTGGGCAAATGTTCATTATGAAAAACCTGACTTCCAGGCTATTTCATATTATTCTGCGCCTAAAACGATAGATGCCAATAAAACCCTTGATGATGTAGATCCTGAATTATTAGCGATGTACAAAAAGCTTGGAATCTCTCTTGATGAGCAAAAGAAAATGAACAACATTGCCATGGACATCGTGGTCGATTCAGTTTCTGTAGCTACTACATTCAAGAAAACACTTGCTGAAAAAGGCATTATTTTTTGCCCGATTTCAGAAGCGATAAAAGAACATCCGGAACTGGTTAAGAAATATATAGGATCTGTAGTGCCGCAAAAAGACAACTTTTATGCCGCGCTTAATTCGGCTGTATTCTCTGACGGTTCTTTCTGTTATATTCCAAAAGGAGTACGCTGCCCAATGGAATTATCTACGTACTTCCGTATCAACCAGGCCGGTACAGGCCAGTTTGAACGTACGCTTGTAATTGCCGATGAAGGTAGTTATGTTAGCTACCTTGAAGGCTGTACAGCACCATCGCGAGATGAAAACCAGCTGCACGCTGCTGTAGTTGAGCTTATTGCAATGGATGATGCCGAAATTAAATACAGTACTGTACAAAACTGGTTCCCTGGTAATAAAGAAGGTAAAGGCGGTGTATTTAACTTTGTGACAAAACGAGGGATTTGCGAAAAGAACGCAAAGATATCATGGACACAGGTAGAGACAGGTTCTGCCGTTACATGGAAATACCCAAGCTGCATACTTAAAGGCGATAACTCTGTAGGAGAATTTTATTCTATAGCCGTTACGAACAACTACCAGCAGGCAGATACAGGAACTAAAATGATACACCTTGGCAAGAACACTAAGAGTACTATTATTTCTAAAGGTATATCGGCAGGTAAATCGCAAAACAGCTACCGCGGACTTGTACAAATAGGGTCAAGGGCAGATAACGCACGTAACTTCTCTCAGTGTGATTCATTGCTAATGGGTAATAACTGCGGTGCGCATACCTTTCCTTACATCGAATCTAAAAACACAACGGCTAAAATAGAACACGAGGCTACAACAAGTAAAATTGGAGAAGACCAGGTATTTTATTGTAACCAAAGAGGTATACCTACAGAAAAAGCCATTGCTCTTATTGTAAACGGCTTTAGTAAAGACGTGCTTAACAAACTGCCAATGGAGTTTGCTGTAGAGGCACAAAAACTGCTTGAAATCTCTTTAGAGGGGTCAGTAGGATAAAATAGCTTTTCGGGTTTTAAGTTCAGTGTTGAGCGTGCCCGAAAAAATAAAATTAGAAGTATTATAAAATAAGGTTTGAGTAAGCGGTGCCAACAGGAACCCGGAACTCGAAACTCCAAACCCGAAACAAAAGAATAATGTTAAGTATTAAGAATTTACACGCCCGTGTTGAAGATAAAGATATCCTGAAAGGTATAAACCTTGAGGTTAAAGCTGGTGAAGTACACGCTATAATGGGACCTAATGGTTCAGGTAAAAGTACGCTTTCATCGGTCATTGCCGGTAAAGAGGATTATGAAGTGACTGATGGCGAAATCCTTCTTGAAGGTGAAGACATTGGCGAACTTGCTCCTGAAGAAAGAGCGCATAAGGGTGTTTTCCTTTCATTTCAGTATCCTGTAGAGATACCGGGAGTATCGGTTACAAACTTCATGAAAACCGCTATCAACGAAAGCCGTAAAGCTAAAGGACAGGAAGAAATGCCTGCTAACGAAATGCTTAAGCTTATCCGTGAGAAAAGCGAAATGCTGGAAATAGACCGCAAATTTCTTTCACGCTCTTTAAACGAAGGTTTTTCGGGTGGTGAAAAAAAACGTAATGAGATCTTCCAGATGGCAATGCTTGAGCCAAAACTGGCTATTCTTGACGAAACCGACTCTGGCCTTGATATTGATGCACTTCGTATCGTTGCAAATGGTGTAAACAAACTGCGCAGTGAAGACAACGCTGTAATTGTTATTACACACTATCAGAGGCTTCTTGATTATATCGTGCCTGATTTTGTACACGTGCTTTACAACGGTAAAATTGTAAAATCAGGAGGTAAAGAGCTTGCCTACGAGCTTGAAGAAAAAGGTTACGACTGGATTAAATCGGAAAATTAAGATGGAGTTGAAGGAAAAATTATTGTCTTCTTTCATGGCTTTTGAAGAAGGATTGGATGTTGAGTCAGATCTTCATGATGTTCGTACAGAAGCACTTAAGAATTTTGAAACTAAAGGCTTTCCTACCAAAAAAGAGGAAGCATGGAAATATACATCGCTTAACGCGGTACTTAAGAACGACTTTAGCGTTTTTCCTAAACAGGAAAATGTAGTAAGCTATGAGGAGGTAAAAAAGTATTTTATCCACGAGATAGACACTTACAAGGTTGTACTTATTGATGGTGTATTCAGTTCGTTCCTTTCCTCAACGACACATGAGGGAGTAGACATATGCCTTATGTCTTCGGCACTAAACAAGCCTAAGTACAAAGAAATAATTGACACCTATTTTAACGCTATTGCCAATACAGATGACAGCCTTACGTCGCTTAACACTGCTTTTGCAAGCGAGGGTGCTTATATCAATGTGCCTAAAGGTAAAGTTGTAGAAAAACCTATTGAGATCATGTGCTTTTCTACAGGAAATGAGGCAGCCCTTATGGTACAGCCGCGTAACCTGGTAATTGTTGGCGAAAACGCACAGGTACAAATCATTGAAAGACACCAGAGCTTAAATGGCAACCCGGTGCTTACAAATGCCGTTACAGAGATTTTTGCAGATAAAAGAGCAATTGTAGATTACTACAAAATTCAAAACGATCTTCATAGCGCTAACCTGGTTGATAATACATATATCGCTCAAAAGGCAGATAGTAATGCATCTGTACATACGTTCTCTTTTGGCGGTAACATTACAAGGAATAACCTTAATTTTTACCATCAGGGCGAACACATAGAGAGCACGCTTAAAGGGATTACTATCATTGGTGACAAGCAGCTTGTAGACCATTACACACTCGTTCAGCACGCTGAAGCAAACTGTGAAAGCCACCAAAATTACAAAGGTATTTTTGACGGCAGTTCTACGGGAGTATTTAACGGTAAGATATATGTTGAGAAGGAAGCGCAAAAAACAGACGCTTTCCAACAGAATAATAATATTTTACTAAGCGAAAAAGCTACTATAAATGCTAAACCTCAGCTTGAGATATTTGCAGACGATGTAAAATGTTCTCACGGCTGCACTATTGGCCAGCTTGATGATAACGCGATGTTCTACATGCAGAGCCGAGGAATACCGCAAAAAGAAGCAAAAGCATTACTTATGTACGCTTTTAGTAACGAAGTTATTGAGAGTATAAGGATACCGGCACTTAAAAGCAGGATCACCAAGCTTATCGCCTCAAAACTTGGTGTGAGCATGGGCTTTGACCTCTAAGCGATATAAAATCATGATTGAGCCTCCTGTATAGGGGGCTTTTTTATTTCCACAGCTATTCTTCAATTATCTTTAAGCCTATAAACTATTAAAATCTTAGGGTATTTGTAAGGTATATTCTATGACATCTAACGCCATTTTGAATTTCGGAATGTTAAACACTTTGAAATCATATATAATTTGAAGAAAATTAATCAGTTAGCTTTATTTAGAATTAGTAAAAATAATTTGGTTTTTTAATTGGTGACCGTTAGCTTTGCAGTCAATTTAGAATTAATCTAACTTAGATTAGTAATGCACAAGCAGACACAAGTATTTTTATCCATAATATCTCTCTTAGGCTTTAGCGCATTAGCACAGGAAGCTATTACCGATACTATTAAAAAAAACAATCCTACACATCTGGATGAAGTAGTAGTTACAGGTCAGATTGAATCACAATCGCTTAGACGATCTATCCAAAACGTACGCGTAATTACCCGAAAAGACATTGACCAGTTGGCAGCAAATAATTTGGGTGATGTACTAAACCAGTACATTAACATAACTGTTATGCCAAGCGGAACAACAGGAAGATCTACTGTTTCTATGTTTGGGCTTGATGCTTTATACTTTAAAATACTGATAGACAATATTCCTATTGTTAACGAAGCCGGCCTTGGTAATAATATAGATCTCTCTCAAATTAACCTTAACGACGTAGAGCGCATTGAGATTATAGAAGGTTCAATGGGTGTAACACACGGTGCAAACGCAGTTAGCGGAATTTTGAACATTATTACAAAGAAATCTTCCAGGAACGAATGGGAAATAAAAACAACCGTTCAGGAAGAAACTGTAAATACAGAATACGGACTGTTTAAAGAGGGCAGGCACATTCAGGCTTTACAGCTTGGTCATACCATAAATGAAAACTGGTATGTATCTGTTAACGCAAACAGGAACGATTTTCAGGGATACCTTGGCAATAAGCAGGGACAGGATTATAGCGTAAATGACGGTTTAAGGGGCTATAACTGGCTACCTAAAGAACAGTTCATGACTAATGCGCTTGTTAGCTACCAAAAGAATGATTTCAGGCTTTTTTACCGTTTTGAAATGATGGATGAAAAGGTAGATTATTACAACAGCCAGGTTCAGACATTATTTAATACAGATTTAGGCTCGTACAGAGCCTCAGACGATAACAGGTATTTTACTGACAGGTTTTATCATCACCTTAATGGTACCGGTAAGCTGTTCTCTCAGCTAAACTACAATGTTTCGGTATCGCATCAAAAACAACAAAGAGAAGTAGAGAGCTTTATATACAGAATATGGCAGGATCAAGAGGTTAATAACCTTAAAGAAAAGGATCAGTCTATGGAAGTACTGTATTCTACGGGTACCTTAAGCAACTTCTTTAAAAGCAAAACAGCTAACCTGCAGATAGGTTATGAACTGGTAAATAACAATGGCTTTTCGGTAGTTCAGGAAGCAGGAAGCACCTTTACAGGAATAAGAAAAAGAATAGAAAATTATGATGCATTTGCGTCGTCTGAGATCAATCTTTCAGACAGATTCTCTGTACGTCCGGGATTCCGTTATTCATTCCAGTCGCAGTTTGACAACCAATATGCAGCCTCTTTAGGATTCAGGCAGCTGCTTAGCCATGATATCCAGGTAAGGGGCTCTGTAGGCAAATCTTTCCGTACACCTACTTTTGAAGAACTATACCAAAAGATGATATTTCCGGGGCATTACTTTAGCGGCAATGAAAACCTTACGCCCGAAACCAGTATCTCTTACGAAATTAGTGCCAGGAAAACTCATTATTTCCCATCAGGCCTTATGATGTCTAATAACCTTGTGGTAAGCTACATGGATATAAAAGACAGGATAACTACTGCCCTGACAGGATTTACACCTGATAATGTGCCAATGTATGAGGCAATCAACATCAGCAAATACAATATGTGGAATGTGTCTACTACAAACCAGATCCAGTATAAAAATCTTAATGTAAGCCTTGGCGCGACACTTGTAGGGGTGTCACAGTTAATAGACAGCGGTGACCTGCGCTCTAACGATGAATATTTGTATTCGCTTAACTTAAACACAAGTGTTTCTTACAAAGTACCTAAATGGTCTACTACATTTGCCGCTTATTACAAATACAATGGTAAGGCTCGCGAATACCAGTCTGATGGCAACGAGTATGTTCTTACTACAGTACAAGCTACTAACTGGCTTGATGCTTCGGTTGCAAAATCTTTCCTTAAGAACAAGGCGCTGAATGTACAGCTTGGTGCAAGAAACCTTCTTGACATAACTAATGTAACACGCACAGGCAACACGCAGACAGGAAGTCATGCAGCATCGACTAATGTAATGCTTGCTTATGGACGATCGTATTACCTGAAACTTGTATATAATCTTAATTTCTAATCAATAAATTATAATCAATATGAAAAAGAGCATATTTATCCTTTCGATGGCAATGACATTTTTTGCGTCTTGTTCAAGCAGTGATGATAGCAATGGTACTACAGAACCTGTAGGACCTACACCATCAGAAGGCAGTATTGTACAGCCAAATATTGGTGGCCCTACTGAGCCCAACCAGGTTTATGTAGATCTTGCAACCGGAGAATCAAAAGAAATACACAGAACAGCATGGGATCTTGGTTTTTACTCAGGCGCAGATTTTAGGGTAGTACTTAACGGATCTCTTAAAATGGCTGTTAAAAAACTTGAAACTACAAACATTGATGAAGTTCAGGAAGCAGATCCAACCGTTAGTGTGAGTTTTGCTACAGCATCTACATTAGGATATGCCGATAACCCTAACGGAATACTTACCGGTAATGGCGGTGGTGAAGGTACTGCTATCGCAGAAATTTCGGCAACAGATTCAGAAAATGCAGTTTACCTTGTAAATATGGGGCTTGGCCTTTCTACAACAACACCTGCTGTAGGCAGCGCTCAGGTAGACGGCGAATCAAGAGGATGGATGAAGATACGCATACTTAGAAATGCCGGCGGTTACAAACTGCAATATGCTGCATTAGATGCAACAACGCACCAGGAAGTAACTATTTCTAAGAACAGTTTATACAATTTTACATTCTTTAGCATGATAACTAATGCTGAAGTATCTGTAGAGCCGGAGAAAACTAAATGGGATCTTGTATTTACTACATTTACAAATTACTACCCTTACCAGGGCATATTTGTACTATATCCTTTTGCAGATTACACATTATTAAACATAAAAGGCGGAACAAGGGCTTATGAAATTATTGCCCCAACTATAGATGGTGGTGAAGCTGCATACAATGCATTTACACTTGCACAGGTAGATAATTCTCTTTTTGAAGGATCTGCTGCAGACCACAGGTTTGTAACATGGAGAACAGAGGCTGGCCCAAGCACTACGATGACTGTTAAAAACGACCGTTTCTTTGTACTTAAAGATGCCGATGGCAACCTTTACAAAATAATCTTCAGGGCGCTTAAAAACGATGCAGGAGAAAGAGGTTACCCTGTATTTGAATATAAATTGCTACAGTAATTAATATATAAAAATTAAAAGTTAGTTTTTGTTTTATTTATCCCGGCAGTTAGTGTGTATACTGTCGGGGTTTTTATTTTAGAGCCATCTAAGCAACTTTTTATAGTGAAGCGTGTGCTTAGCGGAAATCCACAAAAAAGCGATTACAGGTTGACTTATAAAACGAAAGCAGCGCTCAAGGCGCTGCTTCAGGAACAGAACCTATTTAATGGGGCTTAAAAAGGTTCAAAAAAACCCCTGACAGTCCCGTCAGGGGTTTCTTTTTGGCAGGCAAATAGAAAACCTGCTAATATATAATGGCGCTAAAAAACTTAGTTGGTTTTTTTAGCTGGTTCAGCTTTTTTCTCTACTGTTTTGGTCTCTTTAGTAGTAGCCTCAACTTTCTTTGCAGGTTGCGCAGTTGTAGCCGGTTGGGCCGTTTTTGCGTCTGCTGCAGGCTTAACTTCTTTTGTCGTTACCGTTTTAGTTGTTGCTGTTTGAACAGGTTGTGCCGGTTTAACTGGTTCTTGTGCTAATGCTGCTACTCCTGTAAGCATTAAAGCGCTTAAAAATACATTTTTCATAGTGTTGGATATTTATTTTGATTACTCTGTATTAACAATAGAACAAGTTTAGTGCCGTTGAAAAATTATTTTTTGCAAAACTCAAAAACATCAAAGACAAAATGCTGATATTCAAATGTATATTATTTTAAAACATACGTCTTGCATAAATTAAAAATGAAAAATGGGTGTAGAAAGTGTAGAAAATGTGTGGAGGCTTGTGTGTATTTTATACAGTTCTTAGTTATTTAACAGCAGATAAGTTCGATTATAGTGTGTGATCCTCTTTCAGTTTTAAATGTATCTGTTACCTTTGCCCCATGCAAAACAGGCCGCTTACATACTCGAGGCACGAAAAGCTTAAAAGCCGCAACACGATAGACCGTATGTTTACCGAAGGTAAATCGGTTTCAAAATATCCCTTAAGGCTGGTATATGTTCCATTGGAAGCGGGTATGGATAACGATTCGCCAATTAAAATGGGAGTTTCAGTATCAAAAAAATATTTCAAGAGGGCACACGACCGTAATTACTTTAAGAGGGTGCTGCGTGAAACTTACCGCCACCACAAGCATATCATAATAGACAAACTGGACAAACCTTATGCTTTCATGTTTTTTTACCAGACAAAAGACCGCCTTTCTTTTGAGGAGATAAACACAAAGACAATTCTGCTTTTTGAAAAATTTGCTGCACAGGAGCAACTGTAGCCTGCCTCAAAGTGCATTGCATTAATTACGCTATTTTTTCGTTAGTAAGATTCAGGGTTACTGCAGCTATGCCGCGATGAAATTTAATGCGTTCAAGTTTCTTTACATCATAGTGCTACATTTGGCCATTTATACCTATTTTCGTAATTGCGATTTATATCCACAAAAATTTAAAGAAAAAGATATGCTTAAAAGGCTAAAGAAAAGATATGTGCTGCCGGTTGCGGCATCGGCGTTTTTGTTTGTTGGGGTGAGCTTTAAAGACGATTTTTTTGAGATTGCCAAACAAATAGAAATATTTACTACACTTTTTAAAACGGTAAACAACAATTATGTAGACGAGGTAAACCCGGGGCAGCTTATGGATAAGGCCATAAAAAGCATGCTTACCGACCTTGACCCCTACACTGTTTACTTTAACGAACAGGATGTTGCTAAATTTAAGATAAACAACACCGGAGAATATACGGGAATTGGAGCTCTTATTACAAGAAAAGAAGGCAAACTTATTGTAAAAGAACCCTACAAAGACTATCCTGCCGATAAAGCCGGGCTTAAAGCAGGCGATGAGATAATTCAGATAGGCGATGTAAACCTTGCAGAATTTAAAGAAGATGCAGGTGAATTGCTAAAAGGTGCAAAAAATACTAAAGTAGCTATTAAGTATGTGCGTCAGGGTAAAACATACAGTACTGATATTGTACTTGATGAAGTAGATATTAAAGCAGTTCCTTATTTTGCTATGGTGGGTAAAGAGACGGGTTACATCGTGCTTACACAGTTTAACGCAAAAGCATCTACCGAGACAAAAACAGCCCTTTTGCAGCTTAAAGCCGATGGTGCCAAGAGCATTATTCTTGACCTAAGGGGAAATCCGGGTGGTTTGCTTAATGAAGCGGTTAATGTGTGTAATCTATTTGTACCTCAAGGCGAAACCATAGTTACTACAAAGTCTAAAAACGAAAGCTATAACAACACCTATAAAACCCAACGCGCACCGGTAGATCTTGAGATTCCATTAGTGGTTCTTGTAAACGGCAGCAGTGCTTCGGCTTCTGAAATCGTGGCTGGAGCGCTTCAGGACCTGGACCGTGCTGTTATTGTAGGCAGTAGAAGTTTTGGTAAAGGATTGGTGCAGCGCCCGCTTGACCTTACTTATGGTACACAGGTAAAAGTTACCATCTCACGCTACTACACGCCTTCAGGCCGTGGTATACAGGCGCTTGACTATGCACATAAAGATGCAGACGGCAAGGCCATACGTATCGACAAGAAAAATTACAACGCATTCAAAACAAAAAGAGGAAGAACAGTCTACGATGGTGGAGGAATACTTCCAGATGTAGAACTGGATGAAGCAAAACAAAGCACAATTGCTGACGCATTAGTTAAAAATGACGGTATCTTTAACTATGCTACTACCTATTTTTACAAAAACCCTACACAGACAAGTATCCCTACAGTAACTGACGCCGACTTTGAAGCCTTAAAAGAGTCGCTAAAAAAAGACAACTTCCAGTTTGATACTGAAACAGAAAAGTCGCTAAAAGCAGTGATGGAGTCTGCAAAAAAAGAGAAGATAGATGCAGGCATCAAAGTACAATATGACCAGCTTTTGGCAGCACTTCAAAAAAGCGAGGAAACAGAGCTTAACAGTAATAAAAATGAAATTAAGGAACTGCTGCTGGATGAACTTATAAAGCGTTACCAATACAAAGAAGGTTTATATAAATATTACACAACCAGTAATACCGAGATAAAGAAATCGGCTGCGCTACTTGCCAATACAGCAGAATACAACAAATTGCTTGCAAAATAAATAATCTAATCCCCTCGTTATATAATAATCAGGGGATTTTAATTTATATCACTATGAAACCGATTATACAACCAGCCGAGCTAATTGAGCTTATGACCACGCCCGACATTGTTATTGTAGATGCCGGCGAGAGCATAGATTATACCATGCAGCACATTAAAGGAGCTGTACGTGCCGACCTCAATACCGACCTGGCAAATGTACCCGATGCTGCCAATGGCGGCAGGCATCCACTGCCTGATACTGTTTCGTTTGGGCAGGTACTTGGACGTTTGGGCATAACACCGCAAAGCCATGTAGTTGTATACGACAATAAAGGCGGGGCATTGGCTGCAGCCCGTTTTTGGTGGATGCTTAAGGCTGCCGGACACGAAAAAGTACAGGTGCTTAACGGTGGGTTGAGTGCTGCTGTAAAAGCAGGTGTTTCACTTAGCGACCTAATAGAAATACCACTACCGGCGCCGTTATATAATTTTACTAACTGGTATTTGCCAACTGTTGCCATTGAAGAAGTAGAAACTGCTGCTGTAAATACCGAAAGCATTGTCATAGATGTAAGGGAAACATCGCGTTATCTTGGTGTAAACGAATCTATAGACCTCGTTGCAGGGCATATTCCGGGAGCTGTAAACGTGCCATTTGCATCTAACCTTGATGCTGACGGATCATTTTTATCACCGGAAGCATTACAGGAAAAATATTTGGGTGTACTGGGCAGTACCTCATCGGCAGATGTTATTGTGCACTGCGGGTCTGGAGTTACGGCCTGCCATACTATTTTAGCCTTTGATCATGCAGGATTACCTTTGCCAAAATTGTATGTAGGCTCATGGAGCGAGTGGTCAAGAAACAATAAAAACATAGCTACGGGCACTGCCTGATGCACCGTGTGCCCTTATTTCTCTAACTTGCAGAAGCAAAGGGTTATTTAATAGTAAATAATATATGGTTTATCTGGCAGATTTTCTAAAAACACCTACCTTTGTTCTTTAATCCAAAATTATCGTGAGCACCAATCACATACAACTCAACAAGGTAACGCTTGGCGGATTGCTGGTTACCTTGGGAATTATTTATGGAGATATAGGAACTTCCCCTCTCTATGTAATGAAAGCTATTGTAGGCGCCCAGCCTATAGAAGAACAAGTGATCCTTGGGGCACTCTCCTGTATCTTCTGGACACTTACATTACAAACAACCATCAAGTACGTTTACCTTACCCTTAAGGCCGATAACAAAGGCGAAGGAGGTATTTTCTCTCTTTATACGCTGGTTAAAAGGCTTAAGAAGAAAGGGCTCATTGTTCCTGCAATTATAGGGGGTAGCGCATTGCTGGCAGACGGTATTATTACACCGCCTATTTCTGTATCTTCTGCAATTGAAGGGCTTAAGACCTACCAGCCGGAACTTGACACTGTGCCTATCGTAATAAGCATTTTATTTGTGTTGTTCTTTATTCAGCGTTTTGGCAGCAAATTCCTGGGTAAGTTTTTTGGGCCAATGATGCTGTTATGGTTTGGAATGCTTGGGGTTTTAGGTATAATTCCATTGTTAGAAAACATATCGGTTCTTAAAGCACTTAACCCATATTATGCTTTTCACTTGCTAAATGTTCACCATGAAGGGTTTTATGTATTAGGTTTTGTATTTCTGTGTACTACAGGAGCTGAAGCTTTGTACAGTGACATGGGACACTGCGGCAGGGACAACATTCGCGTAAGCTGGGGCTTTGTAAAAACGATGCTTGTGCTTAACTATTTTGGCCAGGGCGCTTACCTGATCTCCCATTCTGGTGAAACACTTTCGTCGCTCAGCACTAATCCTGCAAACCCTGTAAATCCATTCTACCTGCTAATGCCTGAATGGTTCCTGCCATTTGGTATTGCAATTGCAACATCGGCAGCAGTAATTGCATCGCAGGCATTAATAAGCGGTTCGTTTACCCTTATATCTGAGGCTATGCGACTGAACTTCTGGCCGAAGGTATCGGTAAAATTCCCAACAGAATTACGCGGTCAGTTATACATTCCTTCTATCAACTGGTTATTATTCCTTGGTTGTGTATTTATAGTACTTCATTTTAGGGAATCAGGAAATATGGAAGCGGCCTACGGTCTGGCCATTGTACTTTGTATGCTTATGACCACTACCCTGCTGGGCTATTATATGGTTATGAAACGCTATAATAAACTGCTTATACTAGGTGTAATTAGCGTATATTTTACAATAGAAATATCATTCCTCATAGCCAACATCAGCAAATTCCACCACGGTGGATATGTATCGCTGGGTATAGCAGGTCTGTTGGCCATTGTTATGGCGGTATGGTTCTCGGCTAAGAGAATTAGGAGTGAGTATACAGAGTTCACCAAGATTGCAAACTACAAAACAGTACTGTCTGAACTTAGTAACGATATGTCTATTCCTAAATATGCAACGCACCTGGTGTATATGACCAATGCGCAGCTGGGAGATGAAATTGAGTCTAAGATCATATATTCCATATTGCAAAAAAGGCCTAAACGTGCCGATATTTATTGGTTTGTTCACGTAAATGTGGTAGATGAACCTTACAAAATGGACTATCGTGTACGCGAAATCATGAAAGATGACGTTATACGTGTAGATTTCTATTTAGGTTTTCGTGTAGCACCGAGAATAAACCTTATGTTCAAGCAGGTTGTAAGGGACATGGTAAAACGCAGCGAGGTAGATATTACCAGCCGTTACCAGTCGCTTAACCGTAACAACGTAATCGGCGACTTTAAATTTGTAATCATAGAAAAATTCCTTTCTTATGACAACGAGCTGCCATGGTATGAAAGGATAATACTAGACATATACTTTGTTCTTAAAAAAATAAGCCTTTCGGAAGGGCGGGCTTTTGGGCTTGACAGCAGTTCTGTTAAAGTAGAAAAGTTCCCTATAGTAATCCATCCACCGGAAGATTTTGTATTAAACAGGATAGACGATTGCCCCGGCAAAGATTATCACCAGCAATAAATGAAAAAATCACTTTATTTACTACTCGCGTTTTTAGTTACCTATATTACCCTTGCACAGGAAGAAACTGTTTATTCGGTTTATTTTGATGTCAACAAATACAATCTAGACAGCAAGCAGGGCAATAACGTTGTTGCATTTATTAAAGCTATAGACACAGCACGTATAGAAACAATCCAGATATACGGCTACTGTGACGACCGTGGCAAAGATGCTTACAACTTTAAGCTTTCTACAAACAGGGCTAACACGATAAAGGATACGCTTTTAGGCAGGGGCGTAAAAAACAAGATCATTGTAACCATAGAGGGTAAAGGAAGGATACTGCTTGACGAAGATATAGACAATGTATCTGAAGCACGCTCTAAAAACCGCCGTGTAGACGTTACCGTAAACTTTAAGCCGCTACCACCACCTAAGTTATCGGCAGGTACTTATAATGCGCTTAAAAAGGATGTAATCGTGGGTGACCACATATACCTTGACAACATTCTGTTTGAGCGCGGCAGCAGCAAGCTCACTACAAAATCTAAAACAGAACTGGATAAGATGGTAAAGTTTCTTATGAAATATAAAAATATCAAATTTGAGATACAGGGCCACATTTGCTGCACCCCTACTTTTCAGAAAGAAGCCATTGACAAAGATACACGCAAACGCGAACTGTCTAAAAATAGGGCTTTTGCAGTTTATAAATATATTGTATCTAAAAAGATAAATGCTAACCGCATGACTTACAAAGGTTATGGCAACACTGTGCCTTTAGGAAAAGGGACAGAATATGACCGAAGGGTAGAACTCGTTATTACCGGCATATAGCCAAATTATACATTAAAAGATTGAAGCCCTGCTTAACAAAAAGCAGGGCTTTTTTATAGAATAGTTTCAACTATTAATTTTAGCGGAATAAACAAATTTTGGCAGGGTTTTATCGCTGTTCTGCTTGATAAACACGACCAAATAAACTTTTTATAAAAAATAAATAATTAAAACTGTAACAAAACAATTTTATAAGCGTCTATTATAACTGGTAATTGACTGGTTTGTTGATCTCAAATAAACCAAAAACAAAACACAGGCTTTAAAACCTGTCCTTAAGGTATAGGAATCTCCGCAGGGGGCATTGAAATAGATTGAGTTAGTATACAATCCTACAGCAATTAAACGCTGCGGGTTCCTTATTTTAAGATTGCACATTACCATTATTTGAATTCCCTGCTTTTAAGCCAACCCGTCTTAAACCCTCCTAAAAATAAATTTTAGCCGTTTGCAGTACTAATTTAATGTTAATAGTTAATTTTGTGTAACAAATTGGATATAATTTAGACCAATTTTCTAAACAGTAATTTACAGAATATGAAATTCAGATCAATTTACCTTTCGGCGGCACTGGCCTTAGCCCTTGCAAGCTGTGGGACTTCAAAAATTGTGGCAGAGCCTATAGTTATAAACAATACTATAACTGCCAAAAAATCACCACTTAGCGAAGAACAGGAGAAACGCTGGAGCGACCTTGACATTGTTAAAGACAGTGTGCCTGGAATGAGCGTGGACCGCGCTTATGAGCTTCTTAAAGGTAAAAAAAGCAATAAAGTAATTGTAGGTGTTGTAGATTCAGGCGTGGACATCGCACACCCGGACCTTAAACCGGTTATATGGACAAACACAAAAGAGATCGCAGGAAACGGTATAGATGATGACAAGAACGGTTACATTGATGATATACACGGATGGAACTTCTTAGGCGATTCAGAGCACGAAAACCTTGAATACGTGCGTATTCTGAAAAAAGGTGACGACGGCTCTGCAACGTACAAAAGAGCGAAAGCTGAATTTGATAAAGAGATCAAAGATGCCCAGGGCGGTAAGCAGCAGATGGACTTTGTATTGAAAGCGGATGAAAAAATAAGAACTGAACTTAAAAAGGATGTATATACTGCCGAAGATCTTAAAAACCTGAAATCTAATGATGCGGTAGTAAATGCCGTTAAGCCACAATTGATAAGGGTGCTTGGCGAAACATCATCTAAAGAATTTCAGGAACAGATACAGGAAGGTAAAGAACATTACCACAATCAGCTGGAGTACAACCTTAACCTGAAATTTGACGGCCGTAAGGTAGTAGGCGACAACCCGGAAGATATCAACGACAGAAAATACGGGAACAACAACGTAACGGGACCTGTTGCAGAAGGTGCCAAACACGGTACACACGTTGCAGGTATCATTGCCCAGACAAGAGGTAATAATCTTGGTGGAGACGGTGTAGCAAGTAATGTTGTAGAGATCATGGCGGTACGTTCTGTGCCGGATGGAGACGAGTATGACAAAGACGTTGCCCTTGGTATACGTTACGCTGTAGATAATGGTGCTAAAGTGATAAACGGAAGTTTTGGAAAGTATTTCTCAACACACAGCGAGTGGGTTTATGATGCTATTAAATATGCTGCAGAAAAAGATGTTCTTATCGTATGTGCAGCAGGTAATGAAAGCCTGGACCTTAATGAAGGCGGGAAAACTGTTGAGCGTTACCCTAACGACACTAAAGTAGGCGGACCGGAAATTGCAGATAACTTCCTTACAATTGGCGCTATCACGTATAACTATGGCCCTGAACTTGTTGCAGGTTTTTCTAACTATGGCAAAAGCGAAGTAGATATCTTTAGCCCGGGTGAAAGAATTTATGCAACTACGCCTAACAATACTTACGAATTCCTTCAGGGAACTTCTATGGCTTCTCCTAATGCAGCAGGTGTAGCAGCGCTTATCCGTGCTTACTACCCTAACCTTACTGCATCTCAGGTTAAGCACATCATTATGGACTCCGGCATTCCTGTTAGCATCAAGGTTAATCTTGGCGGCGATCCTAAAGACCAACGATCATTCAGCGAAATTTCAAGATCAGGAAAAATCGTAAATGCTTACAACGCAATTATTCTTGCAGACAAAATGTCTAAAGATAAAAAATAAGGCATTTTTAAATTTATAACAGATGGAAGGGCGCAATCCCTTCCATTTTTTTTATTTTTAACCCATGAAAAAATTAGTAGTACTGGCATTACTATCGGCTTCAGGCCTGTATGCGCAAAACAACCCTAACCCAGGTTACTGGCAGCAGCACGTAGATTACAAAATGGATGTGTCTATGGATGTTAAGACTTACCGCTATAACGGTAAACAGGAACTGGTGTACACAAACAATTCTAAAGACACCTTAAACCGTGTTTTTTATCATTTGTACAACAATGCATTCCAGCCGGGAAGCGATATGGATGCCCGCCTTAAAGCGATTGCAGATCCTGATAAAAGGATGGTAAAAACCTTTAAGACTCCTGAAAAGACAACCTACGAAAGCCGTATAAGCAACCTTAAACCAGACGAAATAGGCTTCCTGAAGATTACCAATCTTAAACAGGACGGTGCTGCGACCACAAGCAAAGTAGCCGGAACTATTCTTGAGGTTACACTGGCTAAGCCAATCTTACCTGGTCAATCTACAAAATTCACGCTTGATTTTGATGGACAAGTTCCCGTACAAATACGCCGTAACGGTAGGAATAGCGCCGAAGGTGTAGCCCTGTCGATGACGCAGTGGTATCCTAAAATGGCTGAGTATGATTT
Organism: Flavobacterium sp. DG1-102-2; assembly: GCF_033042555.1. Taxonomy (NCBI): domain Bacteria; kingdom Pseudomonadati; phylum Bacteroidota; class Flavobacteriia; order Flavobacteriales; family Flavobacteriaceae; genus Flavobacterium; species Flavobacterium sp. DG1-102-2. The sequence goes on along the minus strand of NZ_JAWLIK010000002.1, from coordinate 365,976 downwards.
TGAAGGCTGGCACGCCAACCCATACATTGCCCGTGAGTTTCATGGGGTTTGGGGTAATTTTGACGTGAACATTACAATAGATAAAGAGTATACCATTGGTGGTACAGGATACCTGCAAAACAAAAACGAGATAGGAAAAGGGTATCAGGACGAAGGTGTTCAGGTTACTTATCCTAAAAAAGCCAAAACACTTACATGGCATTTTGTTGCGCCAAACGTACATGATTTTGCATGGGCGGCAGACAGTAATTATGCGCATGATAAGATAATGGGCGAAAACAATACTGAGCTTCACTTCTTTTACAAGAACACTCCTGAAAACCAGGACGGATGGAAAAGGCTACAGCCAAAAACTGCCGAAATACTATCTTTCTATAATAAAATCGTAGGACAGTATCCGTACAAACAATACTCTGTTATACAGGGTGGCGACGGCGGTATGGAGTATGCCATGTGTACACTTATTACCGGCCGCAATTATGAAGGGCTTGTAGGGGTAACGGCACACGAATTTGGCCATTCATGGTTTCAGCACATATTGGCCTCAAACGAAACAGAGCACGGCTGGATGGACGAAGGTTTTACGACATATATAGAAGATCTTGCCATGCATACGCTTATGCCGCCTAAAGATAAAAAAGAAGAAGAGGCCAACCCGTTTGCAGGTTCTTATGCCAACTATTTTTACATGGTTAAAACCGGTAAAGAGCAGCCACTAAGTACACAGGCAGACCGTTTTGACCTGAATATGCTGTACAGCATATCTTCTTACAGCAAAGGTTCAATATTCCTTTCGCAGTTGGGCTATGTTATTGGCGAAGACAAATTGGCACAAACCATAAAACGTTACTATGCAGATTTTAAGTTTACCCACCCTACTCCTAACGACATTAAGCGTACAGCAGAAAAAGTTACCGGTGCACAGCTTGGATGGTATCTTACAGACTGGACAGAAACTACAAATACAATCGATTACAGCATTAAGGCGGATGAAGATGGTAATACTACAAAAGTTACATTAGAGCGCATTGGCCGTATGCCAATGCCTATAGATATCATTGCGGTTTATGAAGATGGTACGCAGGAAACATTCTATGTACCATTGCGCATGATGCGTTATGTAAAAGACAACCCATACAAGTCACTTAAACGCTCTGTACTGGCCGATTGGGACTGGGCTTACAAAACATACGAGTTTACCATAAACAAGCCTAAAAAAGCTATTAAAATGCTTATGATAGACCCAGCAGAACTTATGGCCGACGTAAACAGGGAAAATAACACCTACACAGGCGGGAAATAGTTTACAGTTTCATTATACCCTATAAAAAAGCAGTACTTAATGAGTAATGCTTTTTATAGGGTATAATTTTATGTATAGCCCGGAACTGCAAACGGAATACTAATCGCGGTGCATTTTTATATGCGGAATGCCGTCTTCAAGATATTCTTCGCCATCCTGAACAAAACCGTGGGTTTCGTAGAATTTTTTAAGGTACAGCTGTGCAGATATCGTAATTGCTGATGTATCATAATATTCCTTTATACCGTCAATACCCGCAGCAATAAGGTCGTGTCCCCACTTATTAGCGCGGTACTCCTGCCCTATCACCACTCTGCCTATTGAGGCATTATCAAAATAATAGCCTGGTGCAAAAAGGCGGCTGTAAGCAGCAATTTTGCCATCTACAACACCTAAAACGTGCAATGCCTTATCATCTTTACCATCAATATCCTGGTAAACGCAATCCTGCTCTACTACAAACACCTCGCTGCGCAATTGCAGGGTTTCGTATAGTTCAGATAAAGAAAGTTCGTTAAATCGCTTTATTTTGAATTCTGGTTTCATAAAAATTTTACCGATTTGATTATAGATTCAAGCTCTATGACCAAATCTCTTTTAGGTGATGATGGACTGTAGATGAATCCTTCTATAACAAGATAGCAGTTGTGCTTATCGTCACGAATTGCATAGTTAAGAAACGGCCCATTCATAAAATCATTCTTCATTTCCCAGTTGCCGCGTGTTTCAAACGCAGGTTTATCCCTAAAGCTGGTCATGAAAAGATAAGGCGAATAAGCTTCTTCTGTAGCCATAAATGTTCCCGGTTCTTGTCCGTGGATATATTCATTGCCAATAGAATCGCGCATCTGTATAATGTTGGTAACGATAGTTTTTTCGCGCTCAATGCGTTTAAAGGGAACTTTATACAGCAGGATATTGTTGTTACCGCTCGGGATATCCTTTTTAAGCCATATAAAATTCTTATTCTGGATCGCGTAGCTGTAGGTAGAAGGAATGTTTATGGAAATATTATACTGATTCTCTATCGGCTTATCATTCACAAGCCCAAGCTTAATATTTCGCTGTTGGTTTTCGTCAATTTCAGTTTCCCTTATCTTTCTGATGATCTCATCAGAATGCATGTCTATCTCTGCGATAATATCGTCGATAGAACGCCCCTTAATGATGAAAACATTTTGGTGGGAACAATAATTGTTCTGATTAAAATCGTAACCTTTTTTTGCATCATTATCAATCACGATAATGTTACGGCCTTTTTTAAAACCGCCGTCAAAAGATTTGTCGTGAAGCTGGTTAAGGGTAAAAATAGGTTCTTCCTGTGTAAGCCCGTCTACCGGAGCGGCGAATTTTTTTCGCAGGCTGTCGCCCACTTCGCCGTTCCATAGAACATCGCTTATTACAATAGAAATTTCATTTATATTGCCTTTTGAGGAATTACCATCCTTATGTTTTTCCCTGTTGCAGGCTATACAGCAAAGAACAAAAACAAATACAAAGGTTTGTTTCAGCCTTTTCATTGTAGTAAATTTATTTGTAAGGTTATTTAGTTAACCTCTACAACCTTAAGCTTCATACCGGGCTGAATGCTCTCGCCCTGAATCTTATTCCAGTTTTTAAGGTTTTCTACAGTTACGCCAGGGTGTTTTCTTGCAATGCTGAAAAGTGAATCCCCTTTTTGTACTATGTACATGCGCTCCTGCTCATAATTGTATTCTTTAGGACGTTTTGTAACTTCTTTTGCTACGATAGCCGTCTTAGCATCTGCTGTCGGAGTTACTGCAACATCACCATTATCGTTATCTGTATCAGCATCATTGTTAGCCGCAACAGCAGTTTTAGCATTTGCCGTGACCGATGCAGTCTTAGTTGTTACAATATCTTTATCTTTAGATTCTTTTGCAGCAATAGCCTCTTCTTTAACCGGAGTGCTTAAGATAACCGTTTTCTGGATCTTAATCCTTTGCCCGGCCATTATATTGTTGCCTTTAATCTTATTCCATTTTCTAAGGTCGGCAATGCTTACGTCATATTTGGAAGCAATTTCGCCAAGGTTATCACCTCTTTTCACAGTGTGAACTTTAGTTGAAACTGATTTTTCTCTCGTTACAGATGAACTTCTTGAAGCTACAGCCCTTGAAGATGAGCTATCGCGTCTTACAGCGGCAACAGCAGTTTCTTTATCTGCAAAGAACGGCTTCTCTCTTTTGCTGTCTTCATAATCAATGTAGGCATACACCGATTTTTCATTTGAAGTAAATAAAGCGATCTTATCTTTAGGTAATCTCAAATAGTGTGCCTTTTCTGTAGTAAACGGAATAATATCCAGTTTATAGATAGGATTAAGCAATTCCAGCTGAGATACCGGCACATCAAGCAGGTTAGCTATCTGCTTGAACGACATCTGGCGTTTCACCATTACCGTATCGGTTTCAAAATATGTTATCGGAGCTTTTTTAGCTTTAATTCCGTGGTCTTTAGCATATTCATAGATATACATGGTAGCAAGGAATGTAGGTACATAGGCCTGGGTTTCCTGCGGAAGGTTTTTACGGATGTTCCAGTAGTTGCTGTATGAACCTGAACGGCGTATCGCTTTGGTAACGTTACCCGGACCTGCATTGTATGATGCTAATACAAGATCCCAGTCACCAAAGATGTTGTAAAGACTTGATAAGTATTGGCATGCAGCTTCTGTCGCTTTAATAGGGTCGCTTCTTTCGTCCACATAGCTATTAACCTCAAGGTTATATTGTTTTCCTGTAGGGTACATAAACTGCCATAATCCTGTTGCTCCTACCCTTGATTTAGCTCTTGGGTTAAGTGCCGATTCTATAACAGCCAGGTATTTGATTTCGATAGGCACATTGTACTTTGCAAGGTGCTCTTCAAACATTGGGAAATAGTATTCTGATATTGCCATAAGGCGCTCATACGATCTTGGCCTGTTTTTCAGGTACGATTTTATGATATTTTCAAGGCCTTTGCTATACTCAATGTTAAACGGAGATTTAGCATCCAGCTTTGCAAGCCTTTCTTTTAAAAGTTCTGTAGAAAGGCTGTAATCTACCTCCACATCAGGATTGATCCTTTTAAGATCGTCCTGCATATTCTCGTAAAGGTCTGTATTTGTAAGTTCCTGTACCCAAAGGCTGTCTACACAAGCCATATCGCTGTGGCGGACAAATGTGGATTTAATAGAATCTAAGAACGAGAGTTTTACTATTGGGGCAACCGGAGCAATGTCGGTTAAAGCACTCTCCTGCGCAAAACCTGCAAAGGATAACAGTGCGAAAACTATTGACAATGTTTTCTTTTTACTCATCTAATTTACTTTTTTAATCAGTTAAATTACAATGCATTACAAAGTAACAAAGTATGATAACTTTAATTTTAAATTTCTATTGCAAACTTTAACACTACTCTCCCTGTATCGCGGCGATACCCGGTAGTGTTTTGCCTTCAAGCATTTCAAGCATAGCGCCGCCTCCTGTAGAAACATAACTCATTTTTGGCTCAAGGCCAAACTGCTTAACTGCCGCCACAGAGTCTCCTCCTCCTACAAGTGAGAAAGCACCTTTATCTGTAGCTTCGGCGATAAAATTACCAAGGGCAATGGTGCCTTTAGCAAAGTTTTCCATTTCAAAAACGCCAAGTGGGCCATTCCAAAGAATGGTTTTAGACTCAAGAATAACTTTTTTAAAGTTTTCTAACGATTTTGGCCCTGCGTCAAGCCCCTGCCATCCGTCTGGAATAGCAGTTACATCTACCACCTGAGTTTTTGCATCATTGCTAAAGCTGTCTGCTGCAATAACATCTACAGGAATGTGTATCTGTACGTTCTTTTCTTTGGCTTTAGCCAAAATTTCCAGGGCAAGGTCTTGTTTGTCATCCTCACAAATGGAATCACCAATTTTTCCGCCCTGTGCTTTGATAAAAGTAAAGGTCATACCACCACCAATGATCAGGTGGTCTACTTTATCAAGTATGTTTTCTATAACCGTGATCTTAGACGACACTTTAGATCCGCCAAGAACTGCCGTTACCGGTTTTTCACTGTTTCTTAGTACTTTATTCAAACTGTCGATCTCCTTAGCAAGAAGCTCGCCAAAAACTTTATCTTCAGGAAAATAATTTGCTATGATCGTTGTAGAGGCATGTGCACGATGTGCTGTACCAAAGGCATCATTTACATAAACATCGCCCAGGCCAGCAAGTTTTTTAGCAAAACCCTCATCGCCCGCTTCCTCTTCTTTATAAAAACGAAGGTTTTCAAGAAGCAATACTTCGCCCGGTTTCAGGTCTTTAGCAGCCTGCTCTACTTCTGCACCAATGCTGTCAGTGACAAATTTTACAGTAACACCCAGTATTTTAGACGTAGTATCTACAATGTGCTTTAGTGAATATTTCTCTTCCACACCTTTCGGCCTTCCTAAGTGCGACATTAAGATAACGCTTCCGCCGTCTTTTAAAATTTTATCGATAGTTGGTTTAGCAGCTTCGATTCGGGTAGTATCGGTAACTTTAAAATTTTCATCAAGAGGTACGTTAAAATCTACACGGATTATAGCTTTTTTATCGGCAAAATTAATATCGGCAAGGGTTTTCATTAATGCGTTTTTAGTTTTTGTTAGAAATAGTAGAAAGGCAAATATAGGCGATTATGTTAATAAGTTGCCAATAAATTGTTTAAAAAGATTTTTAAATTTAAAACAATATACTGTAATTCAATTAATTACATCAGTGTTAAAGTTTAAATTAACACATAAAACGGTAGTATTATGTAACAAGATGAATTAACTAACTCATATTTTTGAAACTAAATTTTGTTTCATCCCTCACGATAGCAGACATTTTCTTACAACACAAAAATTCATCTTCATTAATTAGTTACTTTTGAGTAATTATAAATATGAAAATTGTCAGATTAATTTTAACTAATCAAAGATGGTAAATATTACAATTAAAGGCTTCGAAGGAACTTCTGAATACAATGATGCAAGGATACTAAAGCAAATTTTTCAGGCTAGTTTAAGCAGAATAAATGGTGAAATTTTGATAATCCCAAACGCAACTTTATTTGGACAGGCAGTAAAGGATATTGACTTAATCGCAATTGGAAGATTAGAAAATTATTCAACAATAATCAATACAAAAGCGAGGACAAAGAGATTTAACGAGTATATTGAACTTGACGAAGAAATGAGAAAAGTTTATATCAATGATTTTTGTTTTGTATTTGAAACAAAAAAGCATAGGGCTGAAGATATTCAGTTAAATGGATTAAATCTTTTAGTAAGATATGATAATAATTTAAAAGACGTAACTACTCAAAGCGAAAATCAAAAGTATTCACTTTCAAGTTTTTTCGAAGATCGGCTTAACTATAAACCTTATGTATGTAATTTTATTTGGTTAAGAAATGTTAGTTCAGAATCTATAAGAAACCTCATAGGCACCAACCAAAGAATTCAGAACAAGAATAATTATTTGCCTACATCATTTAACTTTCAAACGTTAGTTTCATCAGCATGCATTCAAAATTCTCCTTTTCAGGCTTTAGATAATCTTGGGAATTTTAGAGGATACCCAGGATTCAGCTCCTTTAATTATTCACAAGATATTGATTTAAATAAAATATCGAAAGTGTTTGACTTATTTACAATTGTGAAAAATGGAATTGGCGATTTAACTCGTAAAAAAATTGCCCGTATTACATCAAAATTATTAGCTGATCAACAATATGCAAAATCAATTGGTGATAAATTAGTGATAATTGCTGGTAGAGCAGGGACTGGAAAAACCATTAAACTTCTTACAATTGCATGTGATCTTGCAATAAATAAAAATGCTCGAAGTCTTATTCTCACATATAATCATGCATTGGTCAGCGACATAAAAAGAACTTTGGCATTGGCAGACATCCCTGATAGCATAGATTCGTATTCAGTTAATATCAGCACATTGCATAAATTTTTTTATGATATCCTTTTAGGGTTTGGTGTAGGAAACATAATTGAATCTCCAAATGGCAAAAAATATATTCCCGACTTTATAAATTCATATAAAGAATTATTAAAAGAATTATATTCATATATCGAAAATGGCTTAATTAATGAAACTGATATTCAAAATTTGATGGATTCTAGACAGGAACAAGTTTCGTGGGATTTCATACTAATTGATGAAGCTCAAGATTGGGAAGAAATTGAAAAAAATGTAATTTTTAAAATTTTTGGCTCACAGAAAGTAATTATTGCCGATGGTGTAGATCAGTTAATAAGAGGACAGAAAAAATGTAATTGGACAGAAAAAATGCGACTGAATGATTTTCAGAAAACAAATGAAAAAAGAGGACTACGTCAAAAAGTAAATTTAGTGAATTTTGTCAATGAGTTAGCAAAAAAACTTGATATAAATTGGTCTTTAGAACCTAAAGAAGAGTTGATAGGAGGAAACATTATTATTAGAACTAAACCTTATGATAAAGCATTGCATGAAGAGGTATATAACTCTTGCGTAAAGAATGGAAATTCAGCGTATGAAATGATGTTTTTAGTACCTCCAAATTTAGTAAAAAAAGAGAAAACAAAAGATAAATATGGTCACGAAACAATTTGTAAAAGCTTTGCGTATTTAGAAAATTACAAAAATGACGGCATTAATTTATGGGACGGCACAAATTCAGATTTAAGAAGTGAATATGTTGTTGATTTAGATGAACATAGAATATTACAATATGAATCTTGTAGAGGTTTAGAAGGTTGGTCAGTTGTCTGCTTAGATTTTGACGATTTTATAAAATATAAAACTGAAACTTATGAAGAAGAAAATTTGGGAGAATTAGCTTTAGAAACTTATGAAGAAAAAAGAAACCGATTTGTGTATTTATGGGCTTTAATTCCAATGACCAGAGCAATTGATACATTAGTAATTACTTTACAAGACAAAAATAGTTATATAGGCAAAATGTTGAAAGAAATTCATGATGAAAATCCCGATTTTATTAGATGGGAATAGTAGTTATCCGTTGTTGGTCAATAATTTTGATTTTAAAAGTACCTTTAAAATATTAATTAAAAACTCTGCAACTATTTCTACTATATTTGCCCATGCTTTTTACAGAAATCTTAGGACAGGAACACATTAAAAACCATCTTACTACTAGTGCTTCCTCAGCGCGCATACCTCATGCGCAGCTGTTTATAGGCCCGGAAGGATCTGGTACTCTGCCTATGGCCATTGCTTATGCACAGTATATTTTGTGCAGCAATTCCGGGGCAGACAACCAGAATGGCAACGAGGCCTGCAACCTGAAATTCCGTAACCTGTCGCACCCTGATTTGCATTTTGTATTTCCGGTAGCGGCAAACAGCGAGGTAAAAAGCCACCCTGTAAGCGCAAATTTCTTAAAATACTGGCGCGAATTTGTAGAGGAAACACCATACGGCAGCCTATTTGACTGGTACAAAAAAATTGATATACAGAACAAACAGGGTCAGATAGGTGTAGATGAAGCTCTTGAGATAGTAAAATCACTTTCGCTAAAAGCGTATGAAGGCGGCCATAAGGTGATGATCATCTGGATGGCCGATAAGATGAACACCGCCACGGCAAATAAATTGCTGAAGCTTTTAGAAGAACCGCCCGAAAAAACGGTTTTTATCCTGATTGCCGAAAGCCAGGACGATATCCTTCAAACTATACTTTCACGCTGTCAGGTGCTTAACTTTGGGCCGCTGGGTGAAAAGCCAATTATTGATGCACTTGTTTCACGTGAAAATATGGAACCCCGCGCAGCACAAAAGTTGGCACATCAGGCTCAGGGCAATTACAATAAAGCGCTTCACTTGTTGCATAAAACCGATGACGACCAGCCGTTTGAAGAATGGTTCGTTATGTGGGTACGCGCTGCCTTTAGAGCAAAAGGAAATGCCGCTGCCATTCAGGACCTTATTGCCTGGAGTGAGGCCATTGCCGGTATTGGCCGTGAGGCACAAAAGCAATTCCTTAATTTTTGTATTGATATGTTCCGCCAGGCGCTGCTTATGAATTACAATGCCAAAGAGCTCGTTTTCATGGAACCGACCGTTGATAAATTTAAGCTGGAGAATTTTGCCCCTTTTGTAAATGGCAATAACATCAACGATATTTTTAAAGAACTGAGCGATGCGCTGTACCATATTGAGCGTAACGGAAATGCCAAGATTATTTTAACCGATCTATCTATAAAACTTACACGTTTAATTCATAAAAAATAAGACTATGTACACGCATGTTGCCATTATTATCTCACTTGCTTTTTTAGCGATAACTTTTATTCAATCAGGCTACGACAAAATTGCCGACTGGAAAGGAAACGTAGAATGGCTTAAAGGCCACTTTGCTCAGGCACCTATAAAAAATATCGTGCCACAATCACTTTTCCTTATCCTTGTTCTTGAAATATTTGCAGGTGCTTTTTCGGTTATCGGCGCAATCCAGATAGGTGTTAATGGCGAAACGGAATTTGCCTTTTGGGGTGCATTATTATCGTGCATCACCCTCCTGTTTTTACTTTTAGGCCAACGCATGGCTAAAGATTATGACGGTGCAAGAACTATTGTTATCTATTTTATCCCGGCAGTTCTATTGCTTACCTGGTTATAATCTATTATTTAATAATCTGATATCCAAGCAGTACCTTTCATAAACAAAAAATGCGAACCTTTTGGTTCGCATTTTTTGTTAGCTGTCCTGCAGGCTTGCCCTGAAGAGCCTTAGCTCTCCCCAGCTGAATTCATCGCCAAATTTTTCCTTCAGTCCGCCCAGCGCTTCGCCCTCAAAGTCTTTAAAAGCGTTTTTAAGTGCAATTATTCTGTCCTGTGGCAATACATCTTCGATGCGCACCTTTCCGGCCTGTATAAGCCCCGCAAAATGGCTCATTATTGTTGTTTCGGTCAGTTTTCTTGTTCTTGCAATATCTTCAATCGACATTTTTTGCAGCCAGAGTTCATGGGTTTCCTCAAGCGTCGTTTTTTTAGGCTCAGCCGATTTTTTCTTCTTAGGCGCGTAGCGCTCGTTTTCATAATCATCTTCAGGCTCCTGAAGCAGCGTAACAGGGTTCTTGCTTAAAGTTGCGCGCAGCGCCTCGATTTTTTTTGATTTATACGACTGTATATCAGGCGAAACCAAATGTTCACGGCTTATAGCCTTCCCATCAATTACGATTTGCATTAATAATTTAGATTTCATCAGCCTGATAACCGCTGTAGTCTGCGCTTCTTCAAGTTCTGCCAGTTCTTCATAAAATCCTTTGGCTTTCCTTATGCGCTTTACCTCCTCCATTTTCTCCAGTACACCCGATGCAAGGCTGTCCATCATTGGGAAAAAATAGTCGTATGCCGCTGTAACACGCTCGGCCACAAAGTTTAGATCAATTTCAGGCTGCCTGAAAAGCTTATCAAGCTGTGAGATAAATTTGCGTGAAGCATCAAGCAGTCCATGAATATTATTTTCCTGACGGTTCGCCCAGTCGCGGTATCCGGCCTTAAGCGATTTTGGACCTTCACTGAGGTAACTCATCTTGTGGCGCTGCCATTCGGTTGCCAGGTCGCCCCAGTCGAAACTGTTTTTCAGGAAGTTGGCAATAAAGCGCTCGGTTTCCTGCTTAAGCGAATTTTCAAGTTCGCCCTCCTCTGCCCTTCCCGATGCATAACCTATCACATCTGCATCACTCGAAATACCATTCATCCGTATTGCAGAAAGCAAAATAAGTCCTTCTAACGAACGTAAACGCGAAAGAGCGACATACGCCTGTCCCGGCATAAAAACCTGCGATACATCAAGCACAGCTTTGTCAAATGTCAATCCCTGGCTCTTATGAACGGTTATCGCCCACGCCAGTTTAAGCGGAAAGTGAACAAATGTGCCTAAAACGTCATCCTTTATCTCTTTTGTAACTTCGTCTACAAGGTAGCGAACGTTCTGCCATTCGTATTTAGTGGCTTCGATGGTTTCATTTTCATCAGGAAAATGTACCAGAATCTCTTCATCTGATAATGATTTGATTACCCCGATTTTTCCATTATAATACCGCTTCTCTGGCGAAAGGTCATTTTTAATGAACATCACCTGTGCCCCCACCTTAAGCTTCAGCTCGCTTTCTACAGGATATATCTTATCTGGAAAATCGCCCACAATTTCAGGATGGTAAGTATATTGCTTTTCGTCCAGTTCTTCGAGCGATGTGGCATTCATTGCATCTGCCTTTGCATTATGTGTAGTTAGTGTAATGTAGCCGGTATGTTTTGTAGAGTCAAAGTCCGGCTGGACAAATGTATTTAAAACCTTAAGGTCACTTTCGGTTATTACATTGTTCCTCAAATTATTAAGCACATCTATAAATACCGAATCGGTCTGCCTGTATATTTTATCAAGTTCAATATAAAGCGGCGGGTCATGCTGCACAACATGCGAATGAAAAAAGAACTTACCTTTATAATAATTGCGCAATACGTCCCATTCCTCATTTTTCACTACTGGTGGCAATTGTAAAAGATCGCCGATATATAATATCTGCACACCTCCAAACGGAAGATTTTTCTTACGAACAGAACGTAGCATGAAGTCCATGGCATCAAGAAGATCTGCACGAAGCATACTTACCTCGTCTATAACCAACAGTTCCAAATTATTGATAACCGATTGCTTATCAGCTCGCATACGGAAGTGGCGACGCAACGTATCTTTAGTCTCGAACTTTACATATTCAGAGAATTGCGGCGCCTCATTATGTACAGGTAAGAATCCGGCAAACGGCAATTGGAACATTGAATGTATGGTCACTCCACCGGCGTTTAAAGCAGCGATGCCTGTTGGCGCTACAACAATAACATTTTTATGGGTTGTACGGATAATTTCCCTCAGCAGCGTAGTTTTACCTGTACCCGCTTTTCCCGTTAAGAAAACCGACCTATTTGTCTGGTTTATAAAGCGTAAGGCAAAAGAAGCGGCTGTAGAGATAGTTTCCATGAGGCGTATAAATTGAGTGGCGAAAATTACGCATTTTTAAGCAGATTAAACTGCAAAAAAAATGCCTCCGTTTCGGGAGGCATCTTTATATATTGTACAATACTATTTTTTAACTTCAGTCTTTGTAGTCTCAGTTTTTGTAGTTTCTTCTTTCTTAGCAGACCCTTTATAACTATCGTTCAATTCTTTAGTTATTTTAGCTGTAATATCATAGTTATCTTTAGCATACATTATGCTTACAACATCTCCGGATCCATAAATATAGTCATAGCCATTTTTCTTGCCATATTCCTTAACATGCTTCTTGATTTTGCTAACAAGAGAATCTTGCTTAGGGCCAAATTCCTGCTCAAGTGACTGGAGCATAGACTCTTGTGTCATTTGCAATTCCTGACCTGTTTTTTGTAACTGCTGCTGTCTAAGCTGCGCCCATTGCATTCCTTTAGCTTTAGCCTCTTCAGGGAAACTTGCACGGTCAAGGTCAAACTGGTGTGCTTTTGCCTGAAGCTCCTGAGCCATCACCTCTCTTTTAGTTTTGCTTTGCGAGTCCAGTTCTTTATACTCGTCTAGATCCTGAACAATTTTGTTTGTATCCACATAAGCAGTTTTTAAACCTGCCGCTGCAGTACTGCCTGCTTCTTTGTTGCATGAAATTACCGCAAGGGCAAAACCGAATATCAAAAGTGATTTTTTCATTTCCTGATTTTAGAATTATTTTTAAAAATTTCCGTAAAAGTAGTAATAAGTTGTAAAGTACCAAAAAAACAGATTTTTTGGCTGTTTTTTTTAGATATAGACAAATTTTATAGAAGCATCCTCTGACGATAAATATAGTCAATCAAAACCGGCTTCAAATAAGGCGATTTCCCGTCGTTTCAAAATACCCCAACCCAAACGTATATTTAGCCGCAAGAAGTGCTTTTAGAATCAATTTATTAAGTTTTTGACGTGTTTTATTACATAAATATGCGAAGAATATTCAAAATTTCGCGACGCTTTTATATTTGATTGTAATCCGGTAAAAAATCCTTTTACAAAATTCATTTTCCCTGTCTTATATTTTTCCGACAAAAGGCTAACATAAAAACTGTCAAATTTCATCGGGAAAATTTTTACCAGTTCTAAATCCTGTTTTGCAAAAAGCATCCTTATAGACGTTTTAGAAAAATGCCACAAATGCCTTGGCACGTCATACGCCGCCCAAAATTTCCCGTAGTATTGCGCATCGTAAGATTTAAAATTTGGCACTGCAATTATTATTACTCCATTCGGTTTCAGAATTCTTTTCAATTCAGTAATTTGGGCATTCACATCTGGCACATGCTCAAGTACGTGCCACATAGAAATCACATCCATAGACTGATCTGCAATGTTAGATGATGTGTTAACGAAAGAAACACCCTTATCAGATGCAATAGACTTAGCTTTAACGCTGGGTTCTATGCCGGTTATATCCCAACCGTTTTTTTGTGCCGTAATTAAGAAATCACCTGTTCCTGCGCCAATATCAAGAATTTTCCCTTTTGTCGGCTGAAATTTCTCAATTAATTGAATTTTATCGCGTAATGCTTTCTGTTTTACGGCGTGATATAATTTTTCAAACAGTGAGCGCTTACCATCTGTGTGCGAAATATAGTCATCGCTTTCATAGTAACTACCTAATTTTTCTGCAGACGGTTGCGGATAGGTTTTTAATAATTGTAATTCTTGATCAAGTAATAATTCAAATTCTTCTCCTGATACAGAGTAATCTTTTACCTTGATATAATTGTTGTGGTTAGAAAAGTCCATTAATAATTGTTGTATTCAAATTTTAAATCCTTAAGATATTTTAGCACCGCATTCTGGAAAAGCGATTCCGGCGACAGGCAGTCTTCGTTAAAATCGTCAACTACAGATATCCCAAGAAAATTTGCAGTTGAGCCTACTCTATTAACTTCTGTTTCTACATTGCTAACCATAAATTGAGAAAGGTCATAATATTTCATCAACTCATCATTTGAGTACATCAGGCATTTATAACGTTTACCGTCAAGTTTTACATACCAAAACAAATCTTCCGTTCCACCAATTCCATATTTATACGTTACAAACTGTTGAAATGGCTGTTTTCGCTGATTATTTTCAAAAAAGAAGCATTTTAGCCCTTTTTCCTTACCTAAAACTTGCTTCCCGTCCTCCAGAATCAAATAATCGCCTACTTCTACAGTATGTCTTGGTGTAACACAGCTTAATAATAGACTCCCGGCAAAAAACACAAAAAACCCTTTTACAAAAAGGGTTTTTATTTTTTGTTCCACGTGAAACATTTTTATCATCGTCCCATATATATTAAAAGCACAGAAACATCACTCGGAGAAACGCCACTTATGCGAGATGCCTGAGAAATTGTTACCGGTCTGATTTTTTTCATTTTTTCACGCGCTTCATACGATAATGATTTTATTTTATCGTAATCAAAATTTTCAGGAATTTTTAAATCTTCAAGCCTGTTTAGCTTATCGGCATTATTTTTTTCCTTTTCTATATAACCGGAATATTTAACCTGAACTTCGGCCTGTTCTATTACTTCACGATCAAGATCATGCTCCGCAATGTATTCTTTTACTTTTTCAAATTTAAGAATATCGTCAAGATCTATTTGAGGACGTGAAAATACCTTAAACATTTTATCGGGTTGAGAAATTAGTGAGGACTCTTTCGCCTGCAAAATTGGATTCGCTTCTGCTACAGTGACACTCGTTTCTTTAAAGAAATGTACAAAAGCATCGCTTTGATCACGTTTCTTCTCCATACGGATAAGGCGCTGCTCTTTCGCAAGGCCAATTCCATATGACATAGGTGTAAGCCTAAAATCTGCGTTATCCTGACGAAGCAACGTTCTGTACTCAGCCCTCGAAGTAAACATACGATAAGGCTCTTCAGTACCTTTTGTAATAAGGTCGTCAATAAGCACCCCTATATAAGCTTCATTACGTTTCAAAATAAATGGATCTTTATCATGCACCTTAAGGTGGGCATTAATTCCTGCCATCAATCCCTGCGATGCAGCCTCCTCATATCCGGTAGTACCGTTAATTTGTCCGGCAAAATACAAACCATCCACCAGTTTGGTTTCAAGAGTATGTTTTAATTGTGTTGGCGGAAAATAATCGTATTCGATCGCATATCCCGGTCGAAGGAATTTTACTTTTTCAAATCCTTCTACAGAACTCAATGCTTTGAACTGAACGTCTTCCGGAAGCGAAGTAGAAAAGCCATTTACATAAACCTCGATTGTATTCCATCCTTCCGGTTCAATAAATAACTGATGGCGGTCCTTATCTGCAAATCGATTGATCTTATCTTCTATAGACGGGCAGTATCTCGGCCCAAGGCTTTTGATACGGCCATTGAACATCGGCGAACGATCAAAACCTTCACGAAGAAGGTTATGCACAAGTTCAGACGTATACGTCATATGGCACGAAAGCTGATGCTTTAGCGGCTGGGTAGATTCCAGATAAGAAAACTTATCAGGATTAACATCACCCGGTTGCTCTATCATTTTAGAGTAGTCTAACGAGCGGCTATCAACACGTGGTGGTGTTCCCGTTTTCATTCGACCCGAAGTAAATCCAGCGCGAACTAAATCTTCCGTTATGCCGTAGGCAGCACTCTCTCCTGCCCTTCCACCGCCAAATTGTTTTTCTCCGATATGGATCAATCCATTCAGGAATGTTCCATTGGTCAGCACCACAGATTTCGATTTAATTTCGATTCCAAGTGATGTCCTTATTCCGGTTACTTTTCCATCTTCAATCAAAATTCCAGAAACCATTTCCTGGTAAAAATCGAGATTCGGCGTACGCTCCAGCATCAATCGCCATTCTTCAGCAAAGCGCATTCTGTCGCTTTGCACACGAGGACTCCACATAGCAGGCCCTTTCGATTTGTTGAGCATCTTGAACTGGATCGCTGTCTTGTCAGACACAATTCCTGAGTAACCTCCAAGTGCATCAATCTCGCGCACAATCTGCCCTTTTGCAATTCCGCCCATGGCAGGATTACATGACATCTGTGCAATGTTCTGCAAACTCATTGTAACAAGCAGCGTTTTGGAACCCATGTTAGCTGCTGCCGCAGCAGCCTCTGAACCTGCGTGTCCCGCACCCACCACAATTACATCATATACCTCGTTAAACATTTTTTATTCCTCCTTGTTCCACGTGGAACGTTATAAATTGCATCATAAAAATTTTGCCAAGCGGTACGTTCCACGTGGAACGTTACATACATTGGACTTATTTTTAAAACGTTCCACGTGGAACGTTTATCACATTTAAGAAGTTTCCTCATCTACTGTTCCACGTGGAACAGCGATTTTTTCTCATCTTCTTTAGTCCTCATAATTGCCGAATCTTCTTCAGATTTATCTTTGTATCCGCAGTAATGAAGTATACCGTGAGCCATAACTCTTCTTAATTCATCGTCAAAAGAAACATTGTATTCTTCCGCATTTTCTTTAACCCTTTCAACAGATATAAATATATCGCCGCTTATTAAATTACCCATTGTGTAATCAAAACTAATAATATCTGTAAGCGTGTCGTGGTCTAAGAATTCTATATTTTTTTGAAGAAGATACTCATCATCACAAAATATGTAATTGATCTCTCCTTCTGTTTTGTCTTCAGATTCGATAACTACAGAAAGCCAGTTTTCATACTGTTCTTCATCCTGTAATTCAAAGTCTGTTTCGTAATTAAAACTAATCATCTTTCCTGAAATAGGTTTGTACCCTTTGGTTAAAATTTGGGCGCAAAGGTAAGGTTTGTCTATTTAATATCTCTACGCTATTTAAATAATCTTTTAAAGCATCAGGAATACGGTTAGCACTGCTATTAAATTCCTTAGTATTTGTTTGTGATTGCCTTTTGTTCTCTTCGCCTTGTTGCTGCATTGCTTTATCAAGCTTAAGCAACTCGTGTTTCAGGTTCTGCATTCTTTGTTCAGCATCGCCTTTAAAACCTTTATTTAAAAGCTGCTTTTCTATCTCTTTCATTTGGCGCATGGCATTCTGCCCGTTGCCGCCCATGCCTTGTTTATCTAAAGCTTTCTGAAGGGATTCCCTAAGCTGTTGCTGCTCCTTATATATCTCCAAAAGCTTCTCGGCATCACCTTCCTGATCTCCATCCTGGCTATCGCCACCGCCTTGCCCGCCTTTACCACCCTTACCGGTTTTACCCTCTTTACCATCCTTGCCTTCTTTACCTTCCTTCTTACCTCCGGGCTGTGGTTCTCCTTCTTCACCCTCTCCTTTCTTACCGTCTTTTCCCTGCTTGCCATCCTTCATTTTTTTAGAAAGCTGATCCTGTTTCTGAATGATATCCGGTAACTGCATATCACCTTTTCCACCTTTACCGGGTTTAGGGCTGCCAGGACCTGAACCCTGCATTTCCATCTGCATATTGTTAAGCGCATCACTTAAAAAGTCGGCTAGTTTATTAGCAGATGTTATAGCATACTGCTGGTTTGACACGCCGCGAGGCACAAGATTTTCTGCAAGGTCAGCTATAGCCTTATCCACATAATAATGAACATTGCCCACTTCTGCAGTAATATCCTCGGTAATCTTTGGGTTACGTAAAGACATGGCAAAGATGCTGTCATCAACGTGACGAAACTGTTGTTTCAGGTCTTGCTGTATTTTCAGGTTCTTGGCAAATGATGCAGAGTTTCTTGTATTACCTTTAAACCTACCCATTACATTTTCCTGAGAAAATGAATAAGCCAAAAGGTTATCCAATATCTGGCGAAGCATTTTTACATCTTCTTCCATCTGTTCCATTTCACCTCCACCCATCATTTCCATCATCTGCCCACCCATCTTTTTCATTTTCTGGGCCGCAGATTTCTGTTTCGGTTTTGCTTTTTGCTTGTTGTCTTTACTTTCTTTTTTAAGTTCATCAGACGCCTTTTGCATATCGTCCTCTATACTTTTTTCTTCATTTTTATCTACCGGAATATCCATTGGCTTTTTCAGCTCTTTGTTTTGCTGTTCAAGTTCTTTAAGTTCTTCCTGTATCTGGTCAAAATCTTTATTTATCTCTTCCTGTTTTTCGGCAGAATTCTTTTCGCTTTCAGAAAGTTTCTCCTGTTTGTCGCCAAGATCTTTTAATTTATCCGCAAGTTGTTCTGCTTTCTTCTCAACATAAAAACGCTTGGTAAGTTCTACCAGTTGCTCTAAATTCTTAGTCTGGTTTTTACTGTTTTTCTTAAGTTGGTCCACCTTGTCAAACAATTCTTCTTTCTCTAATTTGTCGGCAAGTTTCTTTAATTCGTCAAGAAGCTTTTGGTTTTTCTCGGCTTCCTTTTCATTCTTCTCAAGGCGTTTTTTAAGTTCTTCCTTAAACTCGTCCTTCTTTTCAGGATTAAAATTATCAAGGTTCTTCTCCAGTTTTTTAGAGAATTCCTTCATCATTTCATCCTGTTGTTTCTGGCGGTTAATAAAGTCCTGGATCTTCTTCTGGTCTTTGAAATCCATATCGGTCTTCTCCTTACCCATCTTTTGAAGTTTATCCAGTTCGCTCAACTGCTTGTCCTGATTCTTGATTGTTTTCTCCAGGCTATTGATGTTGCTGTTTTGTTCCTGAAGCGCTTCTTCTCGTTTTTCTTCCTGCGTAAGTTCCCTGTGAGAAAACACAGAAGACTTTGTAGTCTTGTAATTATGCACCGCATCATTATCAGACACTTCAAAATAATATTCATATTTTATACCTTCCTTAAGCGACAGCCCATCGGGAAAAGTATAATAGAAACGATCATACACTTCTTTCTTTACAGGAAGTGTTCCACGTTTGGCAGCATCCGGATTATCTTGCGGATAGTATACGATCTGAAGTTTAGTTAATCCGTAATCGTCTGACACCTGACCCAAAACTACCTCCCTATCCAGCTTTAAACTGTCTGGTGCACTGGCTACAGAGATGGTTGGGAACTGATCTTTGATAGTTGTAAGCTGATATTGGAGTTTTTCATGATTTTTTACCTTACTATTTGAAGTAAGTATTTGATAATCTGTATTATGCATGATACTTTTAGCAAATGAGAAGGTGTTTTCGTCATTTTTGAATGCTAAAGTGGTTCCTTCGCCTACCCAATCAATGCTGCCGGTTGCTAAAGCTTCAACCCTCCAGGTAACTTTAGTTCCTTCAGGTACTACTGCGTTTCCTGTTCCACGGATCACTTCTGACTTCTTGCTGAGATACGATGGAAAGTTAAGTACCATTTCAAAGTTGGCTATAGTTGGTACAGCCACGACATTCAATTCATAAGGCTCAGAAGTAACTTCGTTTGCCTTTAATTCGAAACCAATATTTTTAGACGGTTTTTCAAAACGATACTGAAATACACCCGGCTTTACATTTTCAAGATAATAGTTTTCACTGCCAATCGTTATCATGGCATTTTCAGGAACTACAGTTCCACGGGTTTTTACTTCAAGCAAAAAATCGGTGTCCTGCTGAGCTGTAAGACTGTTATTTGTAATGACGAATTCAAATGGTGCCGGCGGTGCGTAATGCTTACCGTAATGCACGACTCTATCCAAACTTTCTGTAAATATGTTTGAATTTCCACTGATCATAAAGAACAGGATAAGCAATAACGGTATTGCTGCATACGGAATGTACCTTACATTCTTCTTAAAATTAATTGCATTGCTAAAAGGCACCGGCTGCAAATTGTTTGACTTTTGCTCTATAGATGCTACCAATAATTCTGATTGTTCTTCCTGCGAAGACAACTGAAGGAAATTGGTAAGCTTGTCATTTATCTCAGAAAAATGGCGACCGATAATATCTGATGCCTGACGGTAGTCTATACCTTTCTGTAATTTGAAAAGTTTAAACACAGGAAACAGGATAAACCTGAACAAAAGGAAAACCTCTACTGCGATAAACATCCAGAATAAAAAAGTACGCCCACCCTGCGGCAGCCATAAAAAATATTCTACCAGCAGCGTGAAAATAAAATACAGCAGGCCAAGCCCAATAAAAAAGATCGTACCACGCAAAAGTTCATTGGTATAATACTTCCTGATAAAGGCTTCCAGCTTGGAATAAATAACATTTTTTGCTTCCAAAATATCGTCAATTGTTAATAACTGATAAAAATACAAATTCCCGCGAACTATTAAACGTTAAAAGTGGTATTATCTGATAGGTTATCAGCATTTGGCAACACACCTTTGTTAATAACTTAACCTTCTTATCAAATTACATATCTAATTTAGCTATGACGGAATTTTCATAATTGTATCTTTGCATCTTAAATTTAAGTAACAATGTCTAAGCAAGTTCGCGTGCGTTTTGCACCAAGTCCTACCGGGCCATTACACATAGGTGGTGTAAGGACTGCCCTCTTTAATTATTTATTTGCCAAAAAACATGGAGGCGTATTCTACCTTCGAATAGAAGATACCGACCAAAACCGATACGTTGAAGGAGCAGAAGAATATATTATAGAAGCACTTAACTGGTGCGGTATCCCATTTGATGAAGGTGTGGGTAAAGAAGGAAAATATGGACCTTACCGCCAGAGCGAAAGAAAAGAAATATATAAACAATATGCGCTTAACCTGATAGAAACAGGCTGGGCATATTATGCCTTTGATACGCCGGAAACACTGGATGCCTTAAGGGCAACAGCAGAAGCTGAAGGAAAAACATTTATTTACAACCATACCATTCGTGAAACAATGGAAACATCATTAAAACTTTCTGCTGAAGAAGTGCAGTCAAAACTTAATGATGGAGTAGATTATGTTATTCGTTTTAAGACACCGGTTGATGAAACGTTGCATTTAAAAGACATCATCCGTGGTGATATAAAGTTTGAAACCAACCTGCTTGATGATAAGGTTTTGTTCAAGAGCGATGGTATGCCAACCTATCACCTGGCTAATATAGTTGATGATCACTTGATGGAAACAAGCCATGTAATACGTGGTGAAGAGTGGTTACCATCTATGCCGCTGCACGAACTATTGTATAGGGCTTTTGGATGGGAAGCACCTCAGTTTGCCCACCTGCCGCTTATACTTAAACCTGTTGGTAACGGTAAGCTTTCTAAAAGGGATGGAGATAAACTGGGCTTCCCGGTATTCCCACTTGAATGGACAAACCCTGACGGAACAGTATCTTCGGGTTACAGGGAGAAAGGTTTCTTACCGGAAGCTGTTATCAACTTCCTTGCCTTGTTAGGTTGGAATCCGGGCACTGATCAGGAGTTATTCACACTTGACGAACTAGTTCAGTTATTTGACCTGGAAAGGGTACACAAAGCGGGTGCAAAATTTGACCCTGAGAAAAACAAATGGTTCAACCACCAGTATTTTGGAAGACAGGATAATGCAGTTCTTGCTAAAGAATTGTCACATCACCTGATCGAAAAAGGAATTAACAGGCCAATTGAAACAGTTAACGAAATTGTAGGCCTTGTAAAAGAACGCGCAAGCTTTGCAAGTGAGCTGTGGAACCTAAGTGACTTTTTCTTTGTTGCTCCAACAGCCTATGATGAAAAAGCAGCTAAAAACTGGAAGCCTGAGACGGTGGAAGTAATGACTAAACTTACAGATGTGCTTGAAAATATACTTGATTTTTCGTCGTCGCACATAGAAAGCGTTGTAAAAGCCTGGATGGAAGAAAACGGCATTGGGATAGGCAAAGTTATGCAGCCACTGCGTTTAAGCCTTGTAGGCTCTTTAAAAGGCCCTCATTTGTTTGATATTATTGCAATAATAGGCAAAGAAGAAACAATTAGCAGAATTAATAATGCAATTACAGCACTATAGATAATAAAACCTTCCCTTACGGAAGGTTTTTTATTTTACAGAAAATCGTATCTTACCACCAATCAACTTAAAACCTTTTATATGGAAAATGTGTTCTTGTATGTAATCCTCTTTTTTGGATTCTTAATTTTTCTTTCATCTTTTTTTACCGTAAAACAGCAGACTGCTGTCATTGTAGAACGCTTTGGTAAATACCTGAGCATACGCCACGCCGGTCTTCAGCTAAAAATACCTGTAATAGATAAAATTGCAGGACGGATAAACCTTAAGATACAGCAGCTTGATGTTATTATTGAAACAAAAACAAAAGAAAATGTATTCGTTAAAATGAAGGTATCTGTACAGTTTGTTGTTATCCAGGAAAAAGTATATGAAGCATTTTATAAGCTGCAGTATCCGCATGACCAGATAACGTCGTATGTGTTTGACGTTGTGCGCGCCGAAGTTCCTAAACTAAAATTAGATGACGTTTTTGAACGCAAAGACGATATCGCAATTGCTGTAAAAAGAGAACTTAACGAAGCAATGACTACCTATGGTTACGATATTATTAATACACTGATAACAGATATTGACCCGGATATTCAGGTTAAAAATGCGATGAACCGTATTAACGCCGCCGACAGGGAAAAATCGGCTGCAGAATATGAGGCTGAAGCACAAAGAATCAGAATCGTAGCTAAAGCAAAAGCTGAAGCAGAAAGCAAAAGATTACAGGGTCAGGGTATTGCAGATCAGCGCCGTGAGATTGCAAGAGGACTTGTAGAAAGCGTTAATGTACTTAACGAAGTAGGAATCAATTCTCAGGAAGCATCGGCATTAATTGTTGTAACACAGCATTATGACACGCTTCAGGCGATAGGATCTGATACAAATTCAAACCTGATACTGCTACCAAATTCACCACAAGCTGGCAGCGATATGCTAAACAATATGGTGGCTTCTTTTACAGCTTCTAACCAGGTAGGTGAATCTATCAGGAAAGGAAATGAGAAAAGGAAGAATGAAAAACGTAACAAAAAAGACGATTTTTCATCGCCACACGATCTTCATCAGTCTCATGAACCGGATGCTCCGCAACCGGAATAACAAAAAAGAAAGTCCCGCCAATAGAGCGGGACTTTTTATTTAAAATATCTTTTTAAAGAGCCAGGTTAATGCTGCACTCTTTAACGGACCGGACATTGCACCCAACACTCCTAAAACTTTTTTAGGAGTCTCCCCTATCATGTTCATAGGCTGTAGACTATCCTTAGTCTCGTCTAAACTTTTTTTGAATTTGGCATAGGCCAGGTCTTTTTCTACTTTAAGTATCTCTAAATCCCTGTTTATCTCGTCGTAGCTTTGGTATACTTTAGTGTTCATAACTGCCTAGTATTTTTTTAAAAATATCCTTGAAAACCTTGATAACATAGGGCCTTCAACAATTTTATCCTGTACATAATACACCACGATAGCCATAATAAGATAGATAACTCCCACAATAAGAAAGCCATAGGCAAAATTATGTAGCCAGTATCCTATACCTAACGCTGCGGCAATTGAGAAAAATACGGTAACGATCATAAGCATGACAGCCAAAAGAAATAACTTCAGCATCATGGTTGTAGATTTCATCAGTATCTTAAATCCCCAAAGCTTGTAATAATTAAGATTTGCATCTATTAGCTTTTTTACTTCCTGTTTAAGATCTTCCGCGTTTTCTTTTATTTCGTCAAATGCCATACAAGTTTTTTATTATTTTGCAGAAGCCGCTTTAGACTTTGCATCATTTTTAAGGTCTTCAAGTTTTTTCTCAAGCAGCGAAATTACATCCTCAGCCTTGTGCTCAACATTAGCAACAAGAGTATCAAGAGAAGACTCAAGGTCCTGTTTAGCTACACCAAATTTACTTTTTACAGTTTCGGTAAGCTCGCTGATTTTATCTTTAAGCTCATCTTTTTTAGCAAGAGCTCCGTCTTTAATTTTTTTTCTAGTTTTTACGCCTTCGTCCGGAGCAAATAAAATTCCGATTGCCGCTCCTACTGCTGCACCTGCAAGTACAGCTACTATTGTTCCTGTTTTACCAGCCATAATATTATTTTTTTTTGATTAATAACATAAAGATACCCGTTTTAACATTTGTAGGGTGTTAATGCACCGTTAATTGAAAGCCAAACTATGCAAAAACTGAAATAAGCTCATTTTAAGGACTTTTAGAATATAAAATATACAAACACCTTTCCTACAAAAAATATTAGATTAGGAACAATCAAATTAAGCCACTTTTAAAAGATTAAATCTATATTAAATTTAAAATATATAATTTTTAAATATAATAAAGCAAAACTATATACTTTTTTATATTAATGTTTTTAAACTATCAATATCAGATATTAAAGTTATATCACTTAAAACTATTATATTCTGTTTTCAATAGTAATTTTATATTATAGTATAAAACTAAAAATATTTAAAAATGCATAGTAAAAAACAATAATTATAAATATTTTAATACATACTCGGTAAAAAATTAAAATAAGCCGTTTTAAGAAACGTTCACTAACTCAAACTCACAAGTACATTAGATAGATTTATTTATTGATTACGGATAGTTATGTAAAGCCATTTTTTTAATATTCTATCTATTAAAAATAAAAATTCAATAGTAAATATATATAATAAAAAAGCTCCGTAATAATTACGGAGCTTAATCAATAAAATCTATTTTTATGATTCTTTACTTTCAACTTTTGCCCAGGTGTCTCTAAGATCAACAGTTTTGTTGAAAACTAACCTTTCGGCATTTGTATCAGAATCTACACAGAAATATCCTAATCTCTGGAATTGATAACGCTCCCCTGCTTCGGCACTTTTCAGGCTTGGTTCAAGGTAACCTTTAATAACTTCCAGTGATTTTGGGTTGATATAATCTTTAAAGTCAATTTCTTTATCAGCATCCGGAGCTTCATGCGTAAATAAACGATCGTAGATCCTTACTTCTGCTTCAACAGCATGAGGTATAGAAACCCAATGTATAGTCCCTTTTATTTTACGCAAGCTTGCTTCGCTACCACTACCGCTCTTACTGTCAGTATCATACGTACAGTGAATTTCGGTTATATTTCCTTCAGCATCTTTTACAACGCTTTCTCCTTTAATGATATATGCATTTTTAAGGCGAACTTCTTTACCTAAAGTAAGACGGAAATATTTATTGTTGGCCGCTTCCATAAAGTCTTCCCTTTCAATAAAAAGTTCTCTTGAAAAAGGTACCTCCCTAAAGCCTGCGCTTTGATCTTCCGGATTGTTTTCAGCCTCCAGCCACTCTTCTTTTCCTTCAGGATAATTAGTGATAATAAGCTTAACAGGATCAAGAACTGCCATTACCCTTGGGGCAATCTTATTTAAATCTTCCCTTACGCAAAACTCTAATAATGAAACATCTATAAGATTTGTACGTTTTGCAATACCAATTGTATCGGCAAAATTACGGATAGCTGCAGCGGTATAACCCCTTCTTCTCATCCCCGAAATGGTAGACATCCTTGGGTCATCCCAGCCTTTTACATGGCCTTCCTGAACGAGTTGCAACAGCTTTCTTTTACTAACTACGGTATGGCTAAGGTTACGGCGTGCAAACTCGCGCTGTTTTGGCCTTACTCTCCCTTCGCTATACACCTGGTCAAGGAACCAGTCGTATAATTCCCTGTGCATAAGGAACTCAAGGGTACAAAATGAATGCGAAATTTCTTCAACATAATCACTTTCTCCATGCGCCCAATCATACATTGGGTATATTTTCCAGGCCTCACCTGTACGGTGATGATGTTTGTGTAAAATTCTGTACATGATAGGGTCACGCATAAGCATATTGTTTGATGCCATGTCTATCTTAGCCCTTAAAATGTGTGTCCCTTCAGGGAATTCACCATTTTTCATGCGTTCAAAAAGGTCAAGGTTTTCCTCTACAGAACGATTTCTGTATGGGCTGTCTGTACCCGGTTGAGACGGGGTTCCTTTTTGTTTTGCCATATCTTCACTGCTCTGGCTGTCTACATACGCTTTTCCGTTCTTAATGAACTGAACGGCCCAGTCATACAACTCCTGGAAATAGTCTGATGCGTAACGCTCCTCTGCCCATTCGTAACCTAACCACTGTACGTCTTTTTTAATGGCATCTACATATTCCTGCTCTTCTTTTGCAGGATTTGTATCATCAAAACGCAAGTTAACAGGCGCATTATACCTAAGTCCTAATCCAAAATTAAGGCATATAGAACTGGCATGGCCTATGTGCAGGTAACCGTTAGGTTCAGGAGGAAAACGAAAACGCAATTTATCCTGCGTTAACCCATTTCCTAAATCCTCTTCAATAATCTGCTCAATAAAATTAAGTGATCTCTCTTCAGTCGACATAGCTATAAATAATAAGATTGCAAATGTAGTTAATTTTTTAATGAGAGCCTTAGTAACTAAGGGTCTTAGGTGCTGAGTTTTTAAAAAACCATGCTAACATTTTGATACTTCAAAAACTTTGTACCTTTGTTGCCTATTCTCAGGCACTAAGCGCCTAAGTAACTAAGCAACTTTTTAAAAAATGGATATCATTAAACTCAAAAACATACGTACATTCTCTTATCACGGCTGCCTTGTGGA
The DNA here is from genome assembly GCF_033042555.1 of Flavobacterium sp. DG1-102-2. Lineage (NCBI taxonomy): Bacteria > Pseudomonadati > Bacteroidota > Flavobacteriia > Flavobacteriales > Flavobacteriaceae > Flavobacterium > Flavobacterium sp. DG1-102-2. Next base: position 339,187 of record NZ_JAWLIK010000002.1, on the reverse strand, counting down.
AGAATCTAAAATAGGTTCTGATTATACGGTAGACCTTCAGATAAAGGCAGATTTAAAACGCTCTATGCAAACCGATGAGCTTGAAGATACTGTTGATTATGTGCACCTTAATAAAATTGTAACCGAAGAAATGGCAATACGCTCAAAGCTATTGGAACACGTAGCTAAACGTATTGTAAACAGGGTATTAAAGGAGATTCCTGCAGTAATGAATGTTATAGTGGACGTTTCTAAAATCAATCCTCCAATAGGTGGCGATGTACAGTCGGTAACGATACAAATAGAAGAAAACAGATAAAAAAAAGCCGGTTACTTACCGGCTTTTTTGTGTTTCATCTTATATTTTCCTTTACTGTAGAGATTAGATGCAGCGGTTACATGGGCCAATGCATCTTTTGCCATTTCCTTATCCAGCGGTACTTCTATAAGTACAGTATCTTTAGTAATCTTAAACTGCAGCGGCTCCTTTTTAGGCTGCATAATTACTACCTGGTCTTCTATCCTGAAAGCATTAATCTCGTGAAACTGCATGATAGACCTGCCTTTAGTATCTGCCTTCAGTTTCTTTAGATTACGCCCTGGCATCGGTGTTTCAACCTTCATTCCTGCAAAGTCTAAAAGCGTTGGTGCAAGGTCTATCTGGCTGCAAAGCCTGGTGAATTTAGAACCTTTTTTAACCCCCGGGCCAATGATAAGCGCCGGTATGTGAAACTTATTGATAGGTACTAAATTCTTACCGTAAGTCCTTGTGTTATGGTCAGCTACCACGATGAAAATAGTGTTTTTAAAATAATCTTCCTTTTTAGCCAGTTCAAAGAATTTACCAATAGCAAAATCGGCATATTTCATGGCATTGTTAACAGTATTCTTTTGCTTGTCAAACAATTCTATCCTACCGTCAGGAAATTCGAAAGGCTCATGATTTGATGTTGAAAACATCATAGAAAAGAACGGTTTACCCCTCTGGCTTTTAAAATAATCGTTGGCTTTTACAACAAGATCTTCATCGCTGTAACCCCATGTCCCTTTAAGCGCATACTTGTTACCATCCTTATCAAAATCTTCTTCATCTATAATGTTATCAAAACCATTACCGTTAAAAAAAGAAGCCATATTATCAAAGTTCGCCATACCTCCATAAATAAAGCTGGTGTCATATCCATTCTCTTTAAATAAGTCTGCCAATGTAAAGAATCCTGATTGCGAGTTGCTTAACTTCACAACACTTTCAGATGGCGAAGGTAAAAATCCTGTCACCACTGCCTCAATACCCCTAACACTTCGCGTACCTGTACAATACAGATTGGTAAACAATAACCCATCATTGGTAAGCTTGTCAAAATTTGGTGTAAGCGGTTTACCTCCAAGGCTCCCCACATATTCTGCACCAAGGCTTTCCTGAAGAAAGATTACCACATTCATAGGCTGGGCAGAAAGAGTATCAGGATTTTGGGTATGCAATAAAGGAAATTCAGGATCTGTAAAATCTCCGGTTTCAGCAGTCATGTATTTTTTAACCCTTTTGTAAGCCTCATTCTCATCCATTTTACCGTACATCTTCGAGGGGTTATCTTCGTTTTTTAAAGAATAAGCAGCAAAGGCAACCGTATAAAAAGAATTTAGGCCCATACAGTTGGTAAGCTGGTCAAACGAGAATACGGCATTACTGCCGTTTATAGGCCTTTTTGATGTCAAACTTCCTCTGGCACCAAAAAATAATAGAAAGGCTACAGGAAGAAACATAATAAGCTTAAAACGATATTCTGCATTAGGGGTACTAAATAAAGACCTCCTTTTTTTAACCAACAGATAGATAAAGCTGCCCATGACAACAACTGTAAGGATAATAGATCCCAGGTAGCTTTTGATAAGCGTGCCCATAACCTCTTTAGGATAGATAAGATAATCCAGGAATAACCTGTTAGGCCTTGTATCATATTGTTTTATAAAATCAGGACTGGAAAGTTCCATGATAAGTATCAGCGATATAAAAAGTATGTAATAAGTATTTAAAAACCTGTCTATATAATGCAAATGTTTATTCGGGATGAACGTTAGTAATAAAAAAGGTAAAAACGATAAATAACATAGAAGTATAAGGTCAAATCGTAAACCTATCGGAAAAATATACCAGTAGTCAGGGGTGTCATTTATCCTCTCTTTAAAGATAAAAAACAGTATCAATCGGCTTAGCGTAGTAATTACAAGACCCAAAAGTATAAAATTGGCAATTGACCTGAGGTATACGAATCTCTTCATAATAAAATGTTAAAAAATTTTTACGAAATTATTAACTTATTCTGAATCAATACCGAATTATTTAAAATTTAAGCAATTAAAAAGGAAAATAAAATTTGGTGTAATTTTTCTTGCGTTAGAATAAAATATATGTAAATTTGCCATCCATACAACAAAGGGCATCTTGGCCGAGCGGCTAGGCACAGGTCTGCAAAACCTGCTACAGCGGTTCGAATCCGCTAGATGCCTCAACAAAAAAGCTTCAGTACATACTGAAGCTTTTTTTATATCCTTTTGACAATCATCTTATTTTGAATGTTCAAAGTGTTCTATCATCTTATTTCCTTTGTTAGGAAACAATCCCTGAAACAATAATGCTACACCAAATACTACCAGGATTACGCTTATAGCCTTTTTTATCCTCATAATATTATTAATGGTTAATTTGCTTCGTAACTGTTTAGCTAAAAGAATCTTACATACATCTAATGTAAAATATGAAGCTATAACAGAGATAAAGAATATTATTATTCTTGACGGCTGCATATCAAGCCTTGGCCCCCAGGTAATAATAATAGCAAGCCAAAAACCAAGTACACCGATATTGATAAAATTAAGCAGGAAACCTTTTATAAAAAGGCTTATGTAATTCTTTTTAAGGATGTCTTTTGCCTCATCATCTAAAAGGTCATTCTTAGCCGATTTCTTTATTTTAAGAAAAGAAATGATGCCATAAGTAACCATTATTAATCCTCCAAAAATGAACAATGAAGGATCATCCTTAATATTTTCAAGCAATTTATAACTGCTGAAATAGGCTATGAGTATAAAAATAATGTCAGATGTTATAGCACCTGCGTCAAATGCAACTGCAGCCCTGAAGCCTTTTATAACGCTGGTTTCCAGCAGTACAAAAAAAACTGCACCGGGCATGATGCTTAAAAAAAAACCTAACGGAATGGCGCTTAAAATATCCTGTAACATCAAATTATATTAAGTGATGCAAGTTACCATTTTAAATTTTTAAATAATCATAACATTAGAATACATCAAAAAAAATCCCTGAAAAGGCACTAAGAAGTACACTTTTTCAGGGATTTCGTAATTACCACTTTAATAGAAAATATGTTACATCACTTTGATTGATGCATCCGAACCTTTTATTTCGTTCACTTTTTTAGGCTTTCCATATACTTTAAGTGAACCATCTGAGCCTACATTTGCATTTACAATTCCGTTTGAATAGACAGTTCCTTCAGCATCTGAGCCCAGGTTTACTGTGACATCTCCTACCTTCAATTCTTCGGTATGATATGCTCCGTCAGATCCTACAGTAGCTCTCATTGAACCGGCCTTTCCGCTAAGGGAAACCTTAGAATCAGATCCAGCAGTTACATGCAATTCCTGGACATTCAGGTTAAGCGCTACTTCACTGTCAGATCCAGCTGTTAAATTAAAATGTTTTCCTATTATTTCATCTTTACCACTGATTTCTGCATCAGAACCAATGGTAATACTTTCAAGTTCATTTTTAAAATACAAGGTTGCACTGCCTTCTCCTTCAAATGCCACTCCCCCATTGTTATACTGTACATCAAAAGCTTCTCCTCCGTTAAAAACAAGCTTGTTTTCATTACCTTTTACCATATCTATTTTTATCTCACTTCCTACGGTAATACTTTTAAAATCCTGAAGCTTTACAGTTTTTTGTGCTGATGCAAATTGTAAACTTATAAGTGCTGTAATTGCAAAAATTGTTTTCATAATTATATATTTTTAAATGATTGGTTGTGTATATAATAGTAAAGACTGTGTCTCTTGTTTCATTGTTACACTTTTAAGCAAAAAAAATCCCGAAGTACATATAATGCGCTCCGGGATAATGTATTGTTAATATGCGATATTAGCTTTTAATGTTGATGTCGCCACCTGCAAAGGTCTTTTTATTAACCTGCGGAGGATTACCATAAACGTTAATGTTACCACCTGCTTTAGTCCTGGCATCTACAAATTCGGTAGCATTTACGTCTGCTTCTCCACCAGCATTAACGCTTACAGAGGTTTGTTTAGTAATAAATTGCCTGCCTTTAAAAATACCACCTGTATTGATTACAATATCATGATTATCAGATGTTCCGGTAATATCAAGTATACCTCCTGAATAAGCTTTAGATGTTAGCTTTTTAACATCCAATTTCAACTTTACTTCAGCACCTTCTTTAGCGCTTATAGCAAATGCAGTAGCTTTAAATATATCCTGAGATGCTACTCTCGCACCTTCGCTGGCATCAACCTGATCTATATTGGTATTATAATAAACGGTAACGCTTATATCATCTCCTTTAAGCAGTTTACTAAACTTCATCCTGATCTTAAGTTCATTGTTCTTTGTAACAACTTCTACATCATCTTTACGCGATCCTTTAATAACAATCTTGTTTTCGCTGCTCTTTACAAGCAGTACATCAATCTGGTCAAAAGCCCTTACAGCTGTAAAATCGCCTATGTTTTGTGTACGTTCCTGTGCAGAAACTAACTGAAACAGCATGATTGCTGCAAATACAATCATTTTTTTCATAATGGTTTATTTTAGTTTTTATCTTTTTAAAGACTGTATACTATTCTATTTGTTACAGCCTTAGTCTTTCTTTTTTAAGAACTGGAAATCAAGCTGCTTTTTAACAAGGTCGGCATTTTTTACTTTTACGTAAACCTCGTCACCCAGCTGAAGGATATTATTTGTAACCTCTCCTACCAGTGCATATTGTTTGTCGTCAAAGGTGTAATAATCATCTTTAATTTCGCGAATGCGGCACATGCCTTCGCACTTATTAGATACGATCTCTACGTATATACCCCACTCAGTAACGCCAGAGATCACTCCTAAGAACTCTTCATCCTTATGGTCTAACATATACTTAACCTGCATGTATTTAATACTGTCACGCTCTGCATTTGCAGCCAGGTTCTCCATGTTAGACGAATGCATACACTGTTCTTCCAGTACCTCTTCGTCGGCAGATTTACCGCCATCTAAATAATACTGAAGCAATCTGTGTGCCATAACATCAGGATACCTACGTATAGGCGATGTAAAATGCGAATAATAGTCGAAAGCCAAACCATAATGCCCAATGTTATGAGTAGAATATTTTGCCTTGCTCATTGTTCGTATCGCCAGTGTATCTACAAGGTTTTGTTCTTTTTTACCTTGTACTTCGGTCAATAAATTATTAAGCGATTTTGATACTGATGACTTATCCCTGAAATTAATGCTGTAACCAAATTTAGAGATCACACCCTGCAGGTTCATAAGCTTGTCTTCATCCGGTTCGTCGTGAATACGGTATACAAAAGTCTTATCCTGCTTACCAATAAACTCAGCTACTTTTCTGTTAGCCAATAGCATGAATTCTTCGATAAGATGATTGGCATCTTTAGCTACTTTAAAGTAAACACCGGTAGGCTCTGCTTCTTCGTTAAGATGGAATTTTACTTCTACCTTATCAAAAGAAATAGCACCGTTTGCCATTCTTTTCCTTCTCAGTATTTTAGCAAGCTCATTCATTTTAAGCGTAGCAGTACGAATGTCATCGCTGACACTGTACTCCTGTCCTGTTATCGAAATTTCTTCCGGAATTACATTTCCTTCGGTTTCAATAATATGCTGTGCCTCTTCATAAGCAAAACGCTGGTCAGAATAAATAACGGTACGTCCAAACCACTGCTCTACCACTTCTGCTTTATCATTAAGCTGGAAAATGGCAGAGAATGTATATTTCTCTTCATGCGGGCGTAACGAACAGGCAAAGTTAGAAAGCACTTCAGGAAGCATAGGTACTACCCTGTCTACCAGGTAAACCGATGTTGCACGGTTATAAGCCTCCTCATCTAAAATAGTTCCCGGTTCCAGATAGTACGAAACATCTGCAATGTGAACGCCTATCTCATAATTGCCATTATCAAGCTTTTGAAATGATAAGGCATCATCAAAGTCTTTTGCATCACGCGGGTCAATGGTAAATGTAAGTACATCTCTCATATCCCTCCTTTTTGCTATTTCTTCAGGATGTATCGCAGTATCAAGCTTTTGTGCATATACCTCTACATCAATAGGAAAATCATACGGAAGTCCGTATTCTGCAAGTATGGCATGTATCTCTGTATTGTGTTCTCCGGGTTTACCAAGAACACGTATCACTTCTCCAAAAGGACTGTCAGCCTTAGCCGGCCAGTCGTCAAGTTTTACCAGTACGACATCGCCATTTTCTGCATTGCCTTCTTTTCCTTTAGGAATAAAGATATCAGTGTACATCTTAGGGTTAGCTGTAGATACAAAAGAGAAATTCTTTTGGATATCTATAACACCCACAAATTCTGTCTTAGCCCTTTCTATAATTTCAACAACTTCACCTTCAGGCTTCCTGCCTCTTCTACGGTTATAGATATATACCTTAACCTTGTCTTTATCAAGTGCTTTGTTAAGGTTGTTGGTAGGTATAAATACATCATCTTCAAGTTCAGGAGAAACAAAATAAGCAGTTTTCCTGCTCGTCATGTCTATTGTCCCTTCTACATAATCGGCTTTTGCCAATACTTTGTACTTGCCTCTTTCGGTTTCTTCTATCTTTTCCTGAGATGCAAGTATCTTGAGTTCTTTTATAATCTCGTTCCTGCTTTTAGTGTCATCAAGCAATAATATAGCAGCTATCTGTTTATAGTTAAACGACTTATTAGGGTCTTTAGAAAGTATCTTGTAAATTTTTGCGGAAAAATCTTTTTCCTTTTTTGCTGACGGTTTTCCGTTCTTCTTCTTCATATAATCTTAAAATAATGCTGAAAATTACAAATAACTGGGAGATATTATAGAATTTTTAATGAAATAATAACGCATAAGTATATAACTTTATAGTCAGATAATACTGAAACTCATTTATATGGAACACTTTATTACCGCTGCCGTATTTAATTATCCACATGAAATAACAATTCTAAGACACCTTTTAGAGGATGAGGGACTTCAGTACTATTTTGAAAACGAAACCATGGCAGATCTCCTTCCAATGTATTCTTACGCAATGGGAGGTATCAGGCTTAAGGTTCATCCAAACGATTTAGCTACTGTACAAGAAATTCTGGATACACTTAATACAACTACACACCTAAAAATAGTTTAAAACAAGCTTATCAGAAAAAAGGTTTTCAACAGTTATTAAAAACAACAAAAAAAGATTTTTAAAAATTTAAAATTTTTGATGGTTATTATAGCTTGTTGATAAGTGCGAAAACTTTTTTTTGAGACTGCCGATTTTAGAGTTATACAATTTTATACAAAGCTATCAACAATGTTAAGTAAATGAAAAATTTTAGAAATCAGTATGTTTTGTATTTTTTGAAACAGGTTATTAACAATGGTTGATTACCTTTTTTCTATATCTTTTATTGATAAGTTTCATTGTTAATTGTTGTTAATAACTCTTCTTAATGTTTTCATAACATTTTGTAAAAAAGTAAAAAATAAATTTGGATTTCTAAGTTGGGTTTTGGATTAGAAAAAATATCGCTGACTTCTAAAAAATGTTCTCTTTTTTCATCTTTAGTTATCAACAAATAATGTTAATTTTCAACTCCCTTTAAAGTCAGTAGATTAGGAATGTTATCAACATCGTTGCATTTTAACAATTTTATCGATATATTTTAAGTGCTTAAAAAATGTAAAATATTGATTTTTAAGGAATAAACTGTTTTAGGAATGCGATTGTCCAGACATTGTTTATAAACCTTTATTTTTAGTCTGTGTCAGGATAGCCTTTAAACTGTTTATCGCATTGAACAGAACAATTATATAAGTTTATAGTTATGTACAAAGCAATTATTTATAATTTTACAGCCTAAACTATTTTTACATGAAAATATCTATCGGTAACGACCACGCAGGACCGGATTACAAAAAAGCTATTGTAAAATACCTTGAAGATAAAGGTATAGAAGTGATAAACCACGGAACTGATTCTTTTGACAGCGTAGACTATCCTGATTTTGTTCACCCGGTAGCTAATGATGTAGAGAACGGTGTTGCAGATTTTGGCATTATCATTTGCGGAAGCGGAAATGGAGTAGCCATGTCGGTTAACAAACACCAAAAGATTAGGGCAGCACTTTGCTGGATAAAAGAAATCGCGGCGCTAGCGCGCCAGCATAATGACGCTAACGTAATAAGCCTGCCTGCGAGATATACTTCTATACAGCAGTGTATAGAAATGGTAGATACGTTTTTAAATACTCCTTTTGAAGGTGGCCGTCACCAGAAAAGGGTAAACAAGATTCCGTGCTAAAAAGCATTATGATATACAGAGCTGCAAGTAATTGCAGCTTTTTTTATACCTTTTCATTGGCAAAAATTATTAACAATTAAGTAATATGCCCGTTATTGTTTTCTAATAACTTTGGCGGCTTATCCAACTGGCTTATACCGTGTCAAACCCAAGAATTCATAAACATACCGTAGAGGGAAAAAACCTATTGGTTTCTATATTTCTGAATGTAATCATAACTGCAGCACAGGTTGTGGGAGGTATCATATCAGGAAGTCTTTCGCTATTGTCTGATGCATTGCACAATTTTAGCGATGTGTTGTCGCTGGTTATTAGTTTTGTTGCTCATAAGCTTTCGCAAAGGGCGGCTACACTTAAACAAACTTTCGGACTAAAAAGAGCAGAGCTGATCGCCGCTTTTGTAAATGCGCTTACGCTTATAGTTGTCGCCATTATACTTATCTATGAAGCTACACTGCGTTTCTTTAATCCGGTTGCTATTGCGCCAACGCTTGTAATATGGCTTTCGGCTTTGGGGATAGTGGCTAACGGATTAAGCGTGGTGCTTTTAAAGAAAGATGCCGACCATAACCTGAATATGAAATCGGCCTATCTGCATTTGCTTACCGATATGCTGGCATCTATAGCTGTACTGATAGGAGGAATTCTTATGAAGTATTTTCAAATCTATTGGATAGATAGTGTGATGACATTAGGCATAGCGATATACCTGATTGTAGTAGCCTTTGACCTTCTAAAACAATCAACACACATGCTGATGCTTTTTACGCCCGACGAGGTTAATATAGAAGAAATTATCTCCGAAGTCCACAAAATTTCGGGCTGCGCCCATTTGCATCATATTCATGTGTGGCATTTAAATGAAGAAGAACTTCACCTGGAGGCCCACCTTGATTGTTCTGATGATATGACACTATCCCAATTTAACATACTGTTGCACAAAATTGAAGATGTGCTGTATGAAAAATTCAGCATCAATCACGTGAACATCCAGCCGGAATTTAAAAAAGAAGACCCAAAGGATTTTATCGTGCAGGATTGATTTAGTTTTCGTTCATCACTGTCATTTCGACCGAAATGAAATGGAGTGGAGAAATCCCAGATAAAACAAAAACAAAAATTGTAAGTAAATCGTTTTCTTCCAAACATCAATAAATTCAGCCCTTTGACACGAATGCCGTAAAAATGCCGTAGCAAAACCGTTATCAAAAGCCTATCTTCACGGCTAATTTTGACCCATAAATCAAAACCAAAATTATGGAAACCATCGGTAAAAAAATTGCAGAGATCAGGAAGCAAAAAGGCTTAACGCAGGAAGAAGTTTCAGAGCAGGCAAAAATTAATCTTCGCACATTGCAGCGCATCGAAAAAGGGGAAACCGAACCCCGCGGTAACAGCCTGAAAGGAATATGTGACGCCCTGCATATAAACATAGAGGATATCGTTGACTATGGTAAATTTGAGGATAAGAACTATCTTATGTACCTGCATCTTTCGGTAATTGTATTTCCCGTTATACCTTTTGGAAACATTATACTGCCGTTAATATTATGGCTTAACAAACGTGACAAAATAATGCAGGTCCAAAAGCAGGGAGCCAATATTTTGAATTATCAAATCTTCTGGACAATAATAACCAATGTGCTTTTTATATCTTATGTGTTGATTAAAATTACACACATGTTTTCGGTATGGCCATTAAAAAACCCGAATTTAATAATGTATATCTTTTTCTTTATATGTAGTATAAACTTCATTTATCCTATTGTAATTGCGATAAAGATAAATAGGGGCCAGGTTAAAAATTTCTACCCTGCGGCGTTTAGATTTATAAAATAAGAACACTATGTTTGTGTTCCTATTTTAAATCCAGATGACAAACCTAGAATACATTGCCGGACAGGTAACTGCTCCAAAAAAAGGCATTGAAGCCACATTGAAATTACTTTCTGAAGACTGTACCATTCCGTTTATTGCACGCTACCGAAAAGATGCCACCGGCAATCTTGATGAGGTGATTATTGAACAGATAGCAAAACTAAACCAGGGTTTTGATGCTATTGTAAAGCGTAAAGATGCTATCATTAAAAGCATTACTGAGCAAAACGCTCTTACGAGTGAATTATCGGCTAAGATAAACGCCAGCTTTGACCTTACCGAACTGGAAGACTTTTACCTGCCATACAAAAAGAAAAAGAAGACCAGAGCCGACACGGCACGTGAAAACGGGCTTGAGCCACTGGCAAAAATAATTATGGCACAAAATGCCGATGATATTGATTTTATCGCTTCAAAATACCTCAATGATAAGGTAGTTAATGAAGATGTTGCGCTTCAGGGTGCACGCGATATCATTGCCGAATGGGTCAATGAAAATGTGTACGTGCGTAAATCGCTTCGCAGGATTTTCGGCCGCAAAGCGGCAATAACAACCAAGATTACAAAGGCCGGCAAGGAAGACGAAAAGGCGAAGAAATTTGAACAGTATTTTGACTGGTCAGAAAATCTTGCCAAAGCGCCATCGCACAGGCTGCTGGCTATGCTGCGCGCCGAGAACGAAGGCTTCATTAAATTTAAGGTTGAGATTGAGAACGAGGAAGCCATCGAACTGGTAGAACAATCGATCATAAAAAATAACCGCGAAACCGCGGGCCAGCTAAAGCTGGCAATAGAAGACAGTTACAAGCGGCTGCTCGCCCCGGCCATAAGCAATGAAGTATTGCAGGAAGCTAAGGCTAAAGCCGATGCTGTTGCCATACAGGTATTCGCTGGAAATTTAGGTCAGCTATTGCTTGCTCCGCCGTTGGGCGAAAAGCGTATCCTGGCATTAGACCCGGGTTTCAGAACAGGTTGTAAAGTAGTATGCCTTGACGAAAAAGGCGACCTGCTATACAACGAAACCATTTTTCCGCATGCGCCGCAAAACGAAACGGCTATCGCCATGAAAAAGATACGTTCTATGGTGAATGCCTACAAGATTGATGCGATATCTATAGGCAACGGAACAGCATCGCGCGAAACAGAGCATTTCATCAAAAAAATTGCGTTCGATAAACCGCTTCAGGTATTCGTGGTGAGCGAAGCCGGGGCATCGGTATATTCGGCATCAAAAATAGCACGGGACGAATTTGGCAGTTATGATGTAACGGTTAGGGGAGCGGTATCTATCGGGCGAAGGCTGAGCGACCCGTTAGCTGAACTGGTAAAAATAGACCCGAAAGCGATAGGTGTAGGGCAGTACCAGCACGATGTAGACCAAAGCGCGCTTAAAGACGAACTGGACACCGTGGTGATGCGCTGTGTGAACTCGGTGGGTGTTAACATCAATACGGCAAGTAAATCGCTCCTGGGCTACGTTTCGGGCATTGGTGAGAAGCTGGCAGAGAACATTGTAGCTTACAGGAGCGAGAACGGCCCGTTTGAAGACCGCAAGCAGCTAAAGAAAGTGCCAAGGCTGGGGGAGAAGGCCTATCAGCAGGCAGCGGCATTCGTAAGGATTCCGAATGCTAAGAACCCGCTTGATAATTCTGCCGTACATCCCGAGGCTTATGCCGTAGTAGAAAAGATGGCGAAAGACATGAAACTCAAACCGGCTGACCTGATATCAAACAAAGAAGCCATTGCAAAAGTGCCTGCCGACAAATATATAACCGATACTATTGGGCTTCTTGGCCTTAAAGATATATTGAAGGAACTGGAAAAACCGGGGCTCGACCCTCGTAAAGCGGCAAAAGTGTTTGAATTTGACCCTAATATAAGAACCATTGCCGACCTGCGTACAGGGATGGTATTACCGGGTATAGTTAATAACATTACCAACTTTGGCTGTTTTGTAGATGTAGGGGTTAAAGAAAGCGGCTTGGTGCATATTTCTCAACTTAAGGAAGGTTTTGTAAGCGATGTAAACGAGGTGGTAAAACTGCACCAGCACGTTCAGGTAAAAGTGACCGAAGTAGATGAGGCCAGGAAAAGGATAGCGCTTACAATGATTTTATAATTTGCAACCAATTAAACAACTATACTATGGACAGAATCGGATTTGTAGAGATTTTTTTAATGATGTTTTTAGTAACATTGCCATTCATTATACTTATTACTGTAAGTATGTGGAAACTGTATACAAAAGCAAATAAACCGGGATGGGCAGTAATTGTGCCAATTTACAGTACCCTGGTATTGCTTGAAATCATTAGAAAACCATGGTGGTGGCTATTGCTGATGATGATACCGTTTGCAGGTATAGTGTGGGCAATATGGGCTGTTAACCTGTTTGTAAAAAGTTTTGGTAAAGACGAGGGCTTTACTATAGGAGTATTGTTCCTGCCGTATATCTTTTACCCTATATTGGCTTTTAGCAAATCGACACAATACATTTACAACAATACAAACGAAATGGATTATATAGGTAAAGAGAATTACTAATCAGTTCATTAATAAAACACAAAGCCCGCTAAATCTTAGCGGGCTTTGTCATACTATATAAAATATTATAGTTTGTTATCGTCGTGTGACTGTTGCTTTCTTGGCGCAGAAGTCTGGTGGTCATCACCGTCTTTAGCTGCGTTCTTGAATTCTTTAATACCGGTACCAAGCCCTTTCATTAGTTCCGGAATTTTTCTTCCTCCGAAAAGCAGTACAACAATCACTAATATTACCAGTATTTCTGTTAAACCAAGTTTTCCCATGACAACAAATTTAAATTATTAAGGCAAAGTTAAATATAAAACTAATTACAGCAACTATTTACGTCAAATATTTAAGTTTGGTTTGCGTTAAATAAAGATAATTTAATTTAACATGTTGATTTGACTTAATGTTTACTGTTTATAAAATCATAAAATAGGGCAGTATTACTATATTTGTCAATTAAAGAGTTACTATGAATGCAAAAAGGCTTAAAAGGCAGATAATCAAAAAAAAATTGTTCACTAAGAACCGCCTGGTTATATTGAACGAAGACACTTTTGAAGAACTTTTTTCTTTTAAGCTAAACCTAATGAATGTATTTGTGGCCATAACATCTATAAGTATCGTTATGATTGCCCTTACCACCTATATTATTGCCTTCACTCCGCTAAGGGAATACATTCCCGGGTATGCTTCTACAAAGCTTAAGCGCGAAGCCACCCAAAATGCTATTAAAAGCGACTCCCTGCAAAAAATTATAGATGAGAATGGTGTTTACCTTGCATCCATAAAAAAAGTGCTTACCGGCGATCTTGAACACACAAAGCTAAGCCGTGACTCCATACAGCCTGCCGAACAAAAGGACTTGAATAATGTAGACCCCGGACCGTCTGACGCGGATAAAAAACTGCGTGATGAGGTAGCTCTTGAAGACAAATATAATCTTTTTGAACAGGCAAAACCTAAAGTGGGGCTTGTGCTTTTCCCTCCGGTTAAAGGACATATCACAGACGCTTACAGCAGCAAGAGCAAACATTTTGCAGTAGATATTGCCCTGGCAAAAGACACACCTATAAAATCGGTTGCGGCGGGTACAGTTATCCTGGCCGACTGGACACCTACTAATGGCAACGTGATAATAGTCCGCCATAATGACGGGATCATATCGGTTTATAAACATGCTGCGTCGCTGACTAAAGAGCAGGGTGATATTGTAAAATCGGGCGAGGTTATAGCTATGGCCGGTTCTACAGGAACGCAGTCTACGGGTGTGCACCTGCATTTTGAATTATGGAAAGACGGATACCCTATAAATCCAACCCAGTTTATTGATTTTGAATAATGAAAGCATTTTTAGATAATACATTTCTGCTTAGTCTTATGTTTGCTGTTTGTTTTTTAGTAACGGCAGGCATACTGTATTTTTTTCCAAGAAAGAAAGTGAATCATTTTTATGGATACCGTACCCCACGATCTATACGATCTCAGGAGCAATGGGATTTTTCGCAGAAATACTTTGCCACACAAATGGCAAAAGCAGCCATAATGGTAGCAGCTTTTTCAATTATCGGAATTTGGCTTCCAGAATCCAAAGATCTTAGGTTATGGATTTCAATTTTCATAGTGGTATTTGCTATACGATACATGTACGGTACTACCGAAGCAGCATTAAAAAAAAGATTTAAGAATTAAATACACAGGCAATGTCTTTAAAAACATTCGGTGCTAAAATATTCGCGGGTATAATTCACAAAAGCACCCAAAAGTGGGCACAGCATCCTGTGGAAACCCAGCAAAAGGTTTTTGAAAAACTTTTGGCAGCTGCCAAAGCAACCCAGTTTGGAAAAGACCATAATTTTGAGTCTATAAATACATATACTGATTTTGCAAAACAAGTTCCGGTACGCGACTATGAAGCGCTCAAAAGTTATGTAGATAAAGTAGTGTATGGGGAAGAAGATATCCTGTGGCCCGGAAAGCCGCTGTATTTTGCAAAGACATCGGGAACTACATCAGGGGCTAAATATATTCCGCTTACAAAAGAGTCTATGCCTTTTCATATTAAGGCGGCACGTAATGCCATACTTTCGTATGTACATGAAACAGGCAATGCCGACTTTGTAGACGGTAAAATGATATTCCTACAGGGAAGCCCTGAACTTGATGAAAAACACGGTATCAACTTTGGCAGGCTATCAGGCATAGTTGCCCATTTTGTTCCTGCCTATCTGCAAAAAAACCGCATGCCAAGCTGGGAAACCAATTGCATTGAAGACTGGGAAACAAAAGTAAATGCCATTGTAGAAGAAACCTACAAAGAGGATATGGCTGTAATATCTGGCATACCGTCGTGGGTACAAATGTATTTTGAAAAACTGCAGCAAAAAGAAGGCAGGAAAGTTGGCGATATATTTAAAAACTTCAGCCTTTTTATTTACGGTGGCGTTAATTATGAACCTTACAGGGCCAAATTTGAAAATCTTATAGGGCGTAAGGTAGATAGCATTGAGCTGTTTCCCGCATCTGAAGGGTTTTTTGCCTACCAGGATACACAGACAGAAAAAGGTATGCTGTTGCTGCTTAACTCCGGCATCTTTTATGAATTTATAAAAGCCGATGAATTTTTTACCGAAAACCCGCGCCGATATACTATTGGCGAGGTGGAAACAGGAGTAAATTATGCACTTGTCATTTCTACCAATGCGGGCCTTTGGGCGTATAACATAGGTGATACAGTACAGTTCACCTCATTAAGCCCTTACAGGTTAATAGTAAGCGGAAGGATTAAACACTACATATCAGCCTTTGGCGAGCACGTAATAGGTAAAGAAGTGGAGACTGCGCTTAAAGAAGCGATGGAAGGGACTGAAATTACAGTAAACGAATTTACCGTTGCCCCTCAGATCAATCCGCATAATGGATTGCCATATCATGAGTGGCTGATAGAGTTTGAAAGAGAACCGGCCGACATGGATGCGTTTGCGTTGAAGATAGATACAGCTATGCGAAAACAGAACGTGTATTATGATGATTTAATAGTAGGCAGTGTGTTGCGTTCGGTTGTGATAACGAAAGTGCAGAAAAACGGTTTCCAGGAATATATGAAATCTATTGGTAAGCTGGGGGGGCAGAACAAGCTGCCGAGATTAGCCAATGACCGTAAAATTGCAGATTTCTTTACATAGGTAAAAGCAACTATTGTTGGTTATTTTCATCCTTAAGAAGAAGAATTAGGTTACGATAATGACTAAAAATAAAGTCCTACATTTGCCGTAGGCACTTAAAGTTATGCAGGGCACTAAAAATATTTCACGATCAAGGGCGCAGGAATCTTCGGCGGCAATTGAGCGATTATACATTACCATGAGGCACCTTTTTAACAGGGGTTTCTATAAGCCTATGGGCGTGTCGGGCGATTCGCTTCGCGAAGCATTGTTGTCTTTACGCCCTGAGATATATGGTTCTATCGCCGAAGAGAAGGCAGAGCTTAACGGCTTGCTTTATGTCATAGAGCGATTACCTGTGGGGATAGAAGAATGCCGGTTTGTAAATTTAACGTCAGACGAAGGTTATTCTAAATCGCATTTTAAGGCCATTGTTCCGCCTAAGCGAAAAAGGAACTGTTACAGGATAGACGATGAGCAGATGAACGTTGAAATTACACGAGGAAGATCTGATATCTACGATATTCTAACCCATCTTACGTTTATTTACATAGAATCGCACAAGATAAAGAACCGCATTTTAATAGACGATAATGGTGAAATAACCCGCGACTGGGTAAAGTTAGAACAGGTTATCCAGGCAGGTGCAAAACTTAATCTTATAGAAAGGGAACAGGCTATATCGCATACGTCTAACATACTGGGCCGCTCTTTTGCAGAGGTTACTGATATTTATGATGCTTTTGCGACTGCGGCTCAGCCCGACCGGTTTTTGCATGTAATCTACTGGCTGGGCAAACTCGCATTGGATGAGGCTACAGGAGGTGCAAAACGTACAATAACTTTTAGCCCTATACTTCGCGAGCGGCTGGGTCACCATATACACGGTGAGATATGGGCAGATAACATTAAGATGGTGCTTAAGCAAAATGGGCTTTTAGAAAGGCCAATACACATTATTAGTGCAAATATGCACAGTGTAATGAACTCTGTTTTTGCCCCGCATGTGTTAAAGGGAAAGTACAAGGACAAAAGTGATTTTGGCATCTATGAAGATCTGAGTAAAACAAATAATGGCCCTCTTAGGGATAAGGTAGAAGAGGTGGCGCTTACAAACGGTATGATTGCAATGCCCGATACATCTGGCACAAACATAGACGTACAGATATTTGACACTGCTAAAATAGATTTTACCAAAACGGCGTTTCCAAATGCAAATCCACCAGGAGAAAAACCGGTTATTGTTGTTATGGACTATGCTTTTGGCGAGCAGGCATATGAAACAATAGATGAGCTGCTGAAACCGTTTAAAGAAGGAAAACTGAGGACGCTGCTTAATGTAGAATCGGTTTCTATAATGGGTAAAGCGGGTATTCTTGAAGGCGGCAAGGGCGATATAATGATACCTTCGGCTCATATAAATGAGGGTACAGGCGATAATTATCCTTTTGAGAACGAGCTTACAGCTGAGATGTTTGAAGGACAGGGTATTCCGATATATAGCGGCCCCATGATAACGGTGCTTGGAACATCACTGCAAAACAAAGACCTTCTTAAATTCTTTAATGAATCGAGCTGGGGAGTGATAGGCCTGGAAATGGAAGGCTCACATTATCAAAAAGCGGTGCAGTCGGCATCAAGGATTAGAAAGAGCATCAATCCCAATGTTAAGGTGCGTTATGCATATTACGCATCAGATAATCCGCTTGAAACAGGCAGCACGCTTGCTTCGGGAGGTTTAGGTACCACAGGAGTAAAACCAACATACGTAATTACTATAAAAATTTTAGAACAAATATTTAACATTTAATTTGTGTTATGACAAACCAAACAAACAATACCGAAAACCAGGAAATTAATCTTACACATGTTTCCAAAAAGGTAAAAGGTTATTTTTCAAGCGTTAACGATTCATTTTTTGACGGTATACTTTTTATAAAAAGAAATAGTATTGCGTTAGCTATGGTAGTTATAGCCGGTGCCGCTTATGGATTTTATGCAGACATCACAGGCTATAAGTATCAGACAAAGGTTTTTTTAGCCCCTAATTTTAATAGTACAGATTACCTATACAATCAGGTTAAAAACCTGAGTTCTAAAATGCACAACCCTGAATTTAGAAAAAAAACAGGAATTAATGCGGATAAAAAGTTATCAGGTTTAAAGATTGAGCCTGTAATTGATATCTATAATTTTATAGACGACCCTGCTAAAGAAATAGATGAAAATGACAGGAATTATCAGTTATTTAAGCTTATCAGTGAAAATGGCGATATGTCAAAAATGCTTAAGGATGAGGTTACGAGTAAAAATTATAAACTACATACTCTTACCATAACGACTAAGAAGGTTATATCTGAAAATGATATAAAGCCTATTATGGATTTCCTTAACGCTAATCCTTATTATAAGACGCTTCAGACAGAATATATAAAAAATCTTGATGTTAAGATAGCTGCTAATGACACGCTTATAAAGCAGATTGATGGCATTCTTAACAGCACTGCAAAAGCAGGAGGATCTGGAGCTAATCTTGTATTAAATGATAATGCAAGCCTTGATGAAGTTATAAAACAAAAAAATAAACTGGTAAAAGAGCAGGGCAGAAACAAGATAGATAAAGTAAATTTTAATAAGATTATCAACGATACAAGTGCAGTATTTAACGGAGGTGATGATAGTTTTCTGAATGGTAAAATGAAATTCGTAATGCCAATTTTATTTTTATTGCTATTTGTCGTTGCAGCCAGATTTAAAAATTACTATAAAAGCCAGGTTAATAAACGCCAGATAGTTATCACAGAAGCATAAAACATTTAAAAATACCGGTTTTGATAGATATTTCAATTGTTGTACCGCTTTATAATGAAGAACAGGTTTTTAGTCAGCTGGCCAAAAGGCTTACAGATGTAATGGATAGCGTGCCTTTTAGCTGCGAAGTAGTTATGGTAAACGACGGGAGCTCTGATAAGACGGCAGATTTATTAGAAGATTTGTGTCATAAGGACACACGCTTTACCGGTGTGCTGTTATCGCGCAACCACGGACATCAGCTGGCGGTTACAGCAGGCCTTGCGCATACAAGGGGAAGGCAGGGTGTAATGGTCATTGATGGTGACCTGCAGGATCCGCCGGAATTAGTAACAGAATTTCATAACCTTCTTATGCGGGGTTATGATGTTATCTATGCCGTAAGAAAAAACAGGAAAGAAAGCGTAATAAAGAGGTTTGCATACTGGATATACTACAGGCTGCAGAAGAAAATATCAAACTTTAATATTCCTATAGATAGTGGCGATTTCTCTATGCTAAGCAGGAGAGTGGTGGACCACATGAACGATATGCCTGAGCAAAGCCGTTATTTGAGGGGTATGCGCTCTTGGATAGGCTTTAAGCAGACGGGATATGAATATAATAGGGACGAAAGGCAGGCCGGCGAGACAAAATATAGCTGGAAGAAGTTATTTGAGCTTGCATTTAACGGCATTTTTAATTTTAGCGATTTTCCTGTAAGGGTAATTACGCGCCTTGGCTTTTTTACAATACTGTTGTCACTGCTGTATTTGTGTTACATTATCGTTAGAAAAGTTGTGTTTGACGACGTTCCGCAGGGATTTACAGCTACTCTTATGGCGATAATACTGTTTAGTGGCGTTCAGCTGATTTCCTTAGGCTTGATAGGCGAATATGTTTTAAGGATATATAACCAGGTAAGAAACAGGCCTTTGTTTATAGTAGATAAATTACTGCAGGAGGGCAAAGAGATAAAAAAGCAGAATTCTACATTATAAGTGTACAAATAAAGTACCGATACAAAACCAGTCGATGAAATTACCTATACGCAATACGAAATTTTTATTAGCTTTAATTCTTATACTCGCTGCAGTATTGAGGTTGTATAAATGCGACTTTCAAAATTTATGGCTGGATGAGGTGCTAACCATGAATTCTGCCAATCCTAAGCTAAGCTTAAAAGAATTTTATAGGAGTGTGATGTTTTGGGAATATATTCCGCATCTTTACTATTTTCTTAACAGGCTAATTTTTGATATTTTTGGATATACAAGTCTTGTTGCCAGACTATTTTCGGCCGTTATAGGTGTTATAGGAGTTTATGCCATTTATCTTTTAGGCAAAGAGCTGTTTAGTAAAAAAGCGGGTCTCGTTGCTGCAACACTGCTGGCAGTAAACATATATCATATTTCCTATTCTCAGGAAATAAGGCCTTACGGAATGTTGTTTCTATTTACTACACTTTCAATCTATAGGCTGGCGGTTTTTATAAAAGTGCCTTCGATTAAAAATGCAGTTTACTACGGTATATTTACAGGGCTAATACTTAACGCACATTTTTTTGGTGTTATAACTATCTTTTCTCAAAGTCTCATTCTATTGTATTTCTTAAGCCTCAAACCTAAGGCGGAAAGGGCACATTTCTTTAAAAATATGCTCATTTCAGCAGGTGTTGCGCTTTTACTGGCATTACCTGCCACAGAACCTTTTATAAGGGTATTCAAAATAGAATCCTTTTGGATGACAAAGCCTGATGCATCGGTTTATACCGCTATGTTTAGAGAATTTTTTGGCCAGTCTGAAATGTTGCTTTTCACTTTAAATAGTGTAGTTTTATATTATATGTTTAGGATTTTTGGGCAAAAACACCAACGATATGACTTTGCATTTATTGCGGGTAATAAAAATGTATTTAGTTTTATTTTTCTCTTAGTATGGCTTTCTATATCCTTGATATTGCCCCTAATCAAATCTTACCTGGGTGCTTCTATGATGGTAACCCGATATTTTATTAGTGTGCTCGCTGCTTTGATTATTACTATATCAGTTGGAGTTGTGTTAATAAAAAATAGGTTATTACAGTTAACGGTTTTGTTCACCATTGTTAGCCTCTCATTGATACACTTGTTTGTAGTAACAGATTATTATAATAAAATTACAAAGACGCAATACAAGGAACTTGCAGCAGAGCTTAAAGAAGATAATTCGCAAATGTCCACTATAGTTACGTTCTACAGCTGGATACTGCCTTATTATTTTAGCGATTTGCCAGAACAGCAAATAATAAATAACACATTAGAACAGCAGGTTGAAGGTATCAAGGAAGGAAAGCTGCCTACAACTCCATTTTGGTATGTTGATTTTAATGGAAGGCCATATGAACTAAGTGTTCAGGGCCAGGAGTATCTCGATGCTAATTTTATAACCGTTAAAAAACTCAATCAGTACGATATTTGGGCTAATTATTATGTGCCAAAATCATATAAGGGAATGGGTAAACAACCCGACGGATCAGAATATGTTTTTTTAGGGACTAAGGTATTTCTTGAAAATGGCGTTTTTAAATCAAAAAAGATAAGCTTGGAAAAAGGTTTATATAATTTGAAGATAAGCGGTGTGAGTACGCCAGAAGTTCCGGTTAAAGGCGAAAACGCTCATTTTACAGTAAAATTTGCCGGTAATGTTATAGGAAGGGTTTATTTGAGTGAGAAGCCGGAAAAGCCGGAAAAGACTATATCATTTACCTGTTTAAAATCTTCAAAAGGCAGAATAGAACTTATATATGACAATGATATTTACGAAAATAATCAGGATAGGAATGCAACGCTTTATTCTGTGAAGATTAATAAGATTGAATAATGCTTAATTTCACCAGAATTAAATCAAACAAACAATTTTCTAATCTCGTGATATATGGGATTGGGCAAGGATTTAATTTGGTCACACCATTACTAGTCGCTCCATACCTAGTATATGTTTGCGGGGTAGACGGCTACGGAAAAATAGGTACGGCAATGGCTATCTCTTTTTTCCTGATAGTCATGGTAGACTACGGCATTGATATTACAGGGGTTAAGGATATTTCGGTTAACAGGCATAATAAGGCCAAACTGGAAGAAATAATGAGTACTGCCTATGTATCGCGATTTTTACTTTTGACAGGGATTTTAGCGATCGCTTCATTTCTTTTTTATATAGTTCCTTTTTTTAGCAATGAAAAAATGCTTTATTTCCTGAGCCTTCCCATTGTTATAGGGCAGTTTATAAACCCAACCTGGATTTTGCAGGGGATAGAAAACTTTTCGTGGATTACGATCCTGAACATATTGTCAAAGATTTTATATGCTGCCGGGGTTTTTATAGTCATACACGATTCCGGGGATTATATTTATTCTAATTTACTGTGGGGAGCGGGAACTATAACGGCAAACCTTATATCGCTTATCTACTTGAGGTCAAAATATAATATTTCTTTAAGAAACACATCTAAAGAAAAGGTAGCGGGATATATAAAGGCAAATTTTTCGCTATCCTTTTCGCAGCTTTTTGTATCAGCACAGCTTTATTTCCCAATCGTTTTGATAAATTTTATGGGCGGCGGCATTATGGCCGGAATATTTAGAATAGTTGAGCAGATAGTGGGTATGTTTAAAACGTATATTATTTTGTTTTCTAACTACGTGTACCCAAAGGTGTGCTACCTTTTAGAGGTTAACCTAAAAGCCGGCATGCGTTTCTGGAAACAATACAATGGCGCAAATTTTATATTTGTTGCTATAGCAATGGGTACACTGTACGTTATGGCAGTACCGGTGGTTGCTTATTTTGGCCCTAAAAATCCTGATGAGGTTGCAAAGCTGTTGCGCCTTGCGGTCCCTTTACCCGTGATGCTTACCATTTCTATGCCTTTAAGACAATTACTGCTTGGCTGGGATCATCAAAAACTATACGTTAGGTTAACCATGGCATTAGTTGTTTTTAACGGCTTGCTTATGGCAGCACTGCTGCATTTTTATGGAATATCCGGAGTGTTTGCTTCGCTTATAATAACAGAGGGCATAACAGCCTTGCTATATATGTACGGGATTAGGGAAAAGTTATTTGGAACTGCCCAAACAGTATAATTTTAAATTTAACAGAAATAAATCGAGATAATGAGTGTAGTGCTACAAAAGCAGATTATATATAAGATACTTTTCTTTGCATGTATTGCTGTGCCTTATCTGGATACTTATGAGGCCACACTGGCAATATGGCTTACAACGGTTTTAGCAACGTTTAGAAACAGCTATTCGGTTACGCTAATTAAGATGTTGGCTTCATTTATGGCAATTTTAATAATTGCATTAATAGTGGGATTGTTTAGGGAAACCCATTTGTATGAGTTTATAAAAGACATAACCTATCTGCTGAAACCAATTGTTGGGCTGCTTGCAGGATATCAGCTCTGTAAAGATTATCTAAAGAACCCCATGGAGCTTGTTGTCTATACCGGACTACTTATTGCTATCCTGCATTTGCTCATAATAGTATATGCGGTATTTGTAATGAGGGTGCCTAATATGCCACGTTTAAGAGAAGAATCAGGTTACTTTAGTGATTTTGAAGTATATGCCATAATAGTATTGCTTTTCAGAAAAGATTTTAGATTAAAGATATCTCATGAATTATTTTTTATCGGTGTGGTGCTATTATCCATATCTATCTTCTTCTATTTTGCACGAACAAATTTTATACAATTTGGGCTTCTTTTCATGGCACTTAAAGGATACTTTGTTTTAAACAAAAGGGCGGTCAGAGTTTTAATAGCTACTGTGATATTTGCTGTCAGCGCGTATGGAGCTATTTATTATTATAATCCGCAAAGGAGTGTGCACGGCCTTGAAGCGCTTTTATATAAAATAAAAAATGCTCCTATTGAGCCTTTTAAGACAAAGATAAATGTAGATAACTGGAAAGACTTTAATGACAATTACCGTTCTTACGAAACCATACTAACCCTTAGGCAGGTGCCGCAGGCAGGAACCGAAGCAGTTATTTTTGGTAAAGGGGCGGGATCGTCTATAGATCTTCATAAAAAGGTGTGGCTGCAAACGAGTTATATGAGATACATACCGTTTATGCACAATGGTTTTATGACAGTATTTTTGAAATCAGGGATAATAGGCATACTGGTCTTACTCTACTCAATATCGCTTTTTTTCAGGAATAAGAAAAACAACGACCCGCTCATACAAACGCTTAATTACCTTATTTTAGGAACCGGCGTTTATATGATACTATCTTATTGGGTTTTTTTGGGCTTCTATTTTTCTGCCGATACCAAATCAATTGTTGTGGGCTTTATGATAGCCTATCGCGAAATACTTATAAGAAGGCAAAAACAAGAAGAAGATATACCGCTAGTTACAGCGTAGCGCTTATAATATTTTTTATTTTAAGAGCGGTTGTTCCGTCACCATAAGGATTTATGGCTGTGGCAATCTTACTGTAGTAAACGGTGTCATTTAGCAGTCTTGCTGTTTCGTCTGTTATTGTAGTTTTATTATGGCCTACAAGCAATGCTGTTCCTGCATCTACCCCTTCCATGCGTTCTGTAACCTCTCTTAACACAAGTACGGGCTTACCAAGGCTTGGCGCTTCTTCCTGAATTCCGCCCGAATCTGTAAGTATAATGGTGCTTTTATCCATCATCCATATTAGCTCGTTGTAATCCAGCGGATGAATAAGTTTTATATTATCTCTTTTAAGAGTAGAATGCGCAATCTCTTTTATATTAGGATTAAGGTGTACAGGATAAACGATTTCCACATCGGCATATTCGTCTGCAATCTCAAGTAAAGCATTGCATATGTCCAAAAAAGGTTCTCCAAAGTTTTCCCTGCGGTGGCAGGTAACCAATATTATTTTCTTAGTAAAATCTATAAATGAAAATTTTTCGGAAAGCGGTTCGTCACCGTTTTGTTTTGTTATAGCAAGACCTTCAAGCAGGGCATCTATTACAGTATTGCCCACTACATAAACATCATTGGCCGTATTTTCCTTGATCAGATTATCGCGAGAATTTTCGGTAGGGCAAAAATGAAAATCAGCCAGTCTTGAGGTAATCACCCTGTTCATTTCTTCGGGAAAGGGAGACTGCATATCATGGCTTCTCAATCCGGCTTCAATATGCGCTATTTTAATCTTTTGGTAAAATGCCGCTAGCGCAGATGCAAGTACCGTAGTGGTATCGCCCTGTACAAAAACGAGGTCAAATTTTTCCTTAAGCAATATTTCGTTTGTTATTCTGGAAATTAACCCGGCAGTAAGATCGTGCAGGGTTTGGTTAGGCATCATGATGTTTAGGTCGTAATGTATATCTATCTTAAAAAAGTCCAGCACCTGGTCCAGCATTTCCCTGTGTTGCGCAGTTACACCTACTCTGACATCAAAATCACTGTCCTGCGAAAAGACTTTAATAAGTGGGGCCATTTTTATAGCTTCAGGTCGGGTACCAAAAAGGAACAGTATTTTTTTCATAGCAAAAGATATACAAGTAGCTTAACAGCGCGTAAAACTACTAATAAAAACTATATTTGTAACACTTTAAAAAAAAGCTTGAATGAAAGTACTTTTTCAATCCAGGACAAGCCTTTACAGTGCGCCGGGCGGAGATTTAGTCCAAATGGAAAAAACCCGCGAATATCTGGAAAAACAAGGTGTGAAGGTAGATATATCTTTAGACTATGAACCAGATTTGTCAGGTTACGACCTGGTACATGTTTTTAACCTTATGGAGCCCCAGGACATTTACCTACAGGTAATGAATGCCAAGAGACAGGGAAAAAAAGTAGTGCTTTCTACGATATACGGACTTTATACCGAATTTGAAAGAAAAGCCAGGGGCGGTCTTTTTCAGCGTGTTGCAAATGTGCTCTCTCCTTACCAGATAGGCTATATAAAAACGCTGGTAAAAAGCTATTCTGATAAGAAAATGCATAAAGGAGTATACAAGATGCTTTTTAAAGGCTACTACGGCCTTATGAAGGAGATTGTAGACAATACGAGCGTGTTCCTGCCCAATTCGCACTCTGAGATGAACAGGGTGGCTACAGAATTTAAAATTAAGAAACCAGCCTATTTTAGCGTACCAAATGCAATAGATAAAAGTGTTTTTGATATGCAGGGCGGTTATTCAGGTAAATATGACAAGTATAAAGATTGCATAATTTGCGCCGCAAGGATAGAGGGCAGAAAATCTACCCTTACCCTTGTACAAGCCGTAAACGATTCACCTTATAAACTTGTACTGGTGGGTAAAGAATCAACTAATCAAAAGAAATTTGTTGAGCAGGTACACAAAGAGGCCGGGCCAAATATCCATTTTCTTGGAGTACTTCCGCACAATGAGTTGAGAGAGTTATACCATGTTGCTAAAGTCCACGCGCTTATAAGCTGGATGGAAACACCCGGATTATCTTCTTTAGAGGCAGCAGCTATGGATTGCAATATTGTGGTTACACCAAAGGGCGATACGTACGATTATTTTGGCGATTATGCTTACTACTGCGAGCCAGACGATGTTCCTTCAATACGCATGGCAATAGATGCGGCTTATGAAGCAGATGTAAATCCTGAGCTGAAAGAAAAAGTGCTGAGAAACTATATATGGGAAAAAACAGCCGAAGAAACAATTAAAGGATATAAACTGGCGTTAGGTATCATTTAAAATAAAGATGTCTGAGTTGTTCAGTAAGAACTAAAGGTTAATGAAGATAGCTATATTAGGTACGAGGGGAGTGCCAAATTATTATGGGGGCTTTGAGCAGTTTGCCGAATACTTTTCGGTTTACCTGCATGACAACGGGCACGATGTTTATGTATACAACTCGCACAATCACCCGTATCAGGAAAAAACCTTTAATGGAGTAAATATCCTTCATCAATATGACCCCGAATATAAAATGGGTTCGTTTGGGCAATTTATCTACGACAGAAATTGCATTAAAGACATCAGGAAAAGGGATTTTGACATTATACTTCAGCTAGGTTATACCAGTAGTTCGGTATGGTTCTACATGATGCCTAAAAAACCGGTTCTTATTACAAATATGGACGGGCTGGAATGGAAACGGTCAAAATACCCGTGGCCTATGCGTAAATTTTTAAGATTTGCCGAATGGCTAGCCGCAAAAAGCAGTGACTATCTTGTAGCCGATTCATTAGGTATACAAAAATCGCTTAAAAAGCTCTACAATAAAGAATCGCGTTATATTGCTTACGGCGCTAACCTGTTTACTGCGCCAAATGATGCCATCCTTACCGAGTACGGTGTTGAAAAGGAAAACTATAATATGGTTATGGCCCGCTTTGAGCCCGAGAACAACATCGATATGGTTTTAGATGGGGTTGCCTTAAGCGGTGATACAACTCCTATACTGGTAATTGGTAAACATGAAACCAAATATGGCACTTATCTTAAAAACAAGTTTAAAGATTATCCGCACATACGTTTTATTGGCGGCCTGTATAATATAGACCACTTGAATAGCCTTAGGTATTATTCTAAAATATATTTTCATGGGCACTCTGTGGGCGGTACAAATCCTTCATTGTTAGAGGCAATGGCATCTAATACGCTTATCGCTGCCCACAATAACGATTTTAACCGGGGCGTTCTTAAGGACAATGCATACTATTTTAAAACGGCTAAAGAAGCAGCCGGACTGCTTACAAGCCTTACTAAAAATGATAACCTGAAACTGATTGCGAATAACGCTGAAGCAATACAAAATGATTTTAACTGGGAAAAAATAAATGGCGACTATCTACAATTTTTCAAGGAATGCTTTACTGCAAAAAATAGGGCTGTCACCAGGTAAAAGGCTTTTGGTATTTCTTATATCGGCTGTAATGCTTACAATACCTCTTGGTAACACATACAACAGTATAGCCATAATTTTGTTTGTGCTTTACTCTATACTGGCTGCAAAAAAAGAAAACATTACGTTTAATAAGGAACTGCTGCTACCAATACTGCTATTTGTCTTGATGGCACTATCGCTTTTTTGGAGCATAAATTTTAAGAGCTCTGCAAAAGCATTAAGTAAAGAAGCTTCATTACTGTTTATTCCGCTTGCATTTTGCCTGAACAGACACTACACAAAACGACTTGCTTTGCAGGTGCTTAACAATTATAGCCTGGGCATGTGCGTTTACGCGCTATATTTTTTAATCAGGGCCTATATAAGATACATTGGAGGCGAAGGTGCTAACGTGTTTTTTTATCATGAGCTGGCTACAAATGCCATTAATGCAATATACCTTTCGGCAATAGTTTCTCCGGCAATGCTTTGGTTCTTGGTTAAGCAGCATAGAAGTTTTTGGGGATATGCTTCATTTTTGTTTCTTTTAGGTTTTATATTCCTGCTATCGTCAAAAACTATAATCATAATTAATGTGCTGCTTATAGCTGCCTACTATCTATTTTATTCGCCATTAACGGTAAAAGCAAAAATAACATCGGTAGTTTTATTTTTTGCGTTTGTTGGCGTTATAGGGTATAACAGTATGATTAAAGATCGTATTGTGGAAGAGTTTACGCCAAATGTACAAACAGAAGCTGTAGATGAAACTGAGTTGCATAATGTAACCATACATGAGGCATGGACAAAACAAAACTTTAAAGGCAACGATTATTTTAACGGCATAGCTTTCAGGGTATACCAGATACGTATTTTTACAGAAATGCTGCAGCGCGACAGAATTCTTTTTACCGGCTATGGGCTTAATGCATCGTTAGAGAAAATTACTGAAAAAGGAGAGGAGCATACACTTTATCAGTCTAATGATGAGCAGATGACGTACAGCAAAATGAATTTTCATAACCAATATGTTGAGGTATTTGCAGATCTTGGCATTTTTGGATTACTGATCATTGTTGTAATGCTGGGTGTTAACCTTAAAAATTCGCTTAAAAACAAAGATTTTATACATATTGCTTTTGCAATTCTTATGATAGCCTTATTTTTGACCGAATCTTTTTTATGGAGACAAAGAGGTGTAGTGTTTTTTACAATATTTTATTGCCTTTTTAATGGAATATTGCTAAAAGGCGCTAAAAAAGAAAAATATGAAAAGAATACTCATAACGGGAGCAGCAGGCTTCCTGGGGTCGCATCTGTGTGACAGGTTTATTAAAGAAGGTTATTTTGTTATTGGGATGGATAATCTTATAACGGGTGACCTTAAAAATATTGAGCATCTTTTTAAGCTTGAAAATTTTGAGTTCTACCACCATGATGTTACAAAGTTTGTAAACATCCCGGGACAGCTGGATTATATACTGCACTTTGCATCACCTGCAAGTCCTATAGATTATCTAAAAATACCTATACAAACCCTGAAGGTGGGTTCCCTTGGCACACATAACCTTTTAGGTTTGGCAAGGGTAAAAAAAGCCAGGATACTTATAGCTTCAACATCAGAAGTGTATGGAGATCCTTTAGTACATCCACAAACCGAAGATTATTACGGTAACGTAAACACCATTGGGCCAAGGGGAGTGTATGACGAAGCAAAGCGTTTTCAGGAATCCATTACAATGGCCTACTACACCTTTCATGGCGTTGAAACCAGGATAGTAAGGATATTTAATACCTATGGGCCGCGCATG
Organism: Flavobacterium sp. DG1-102-2; assembly: GCF_033042555.1. NCBI lineage: Bacteria > Pseudomonadati > Bacteroidota > Flavobacteriia > Flavobacteriales > Flavobacteriaceae > Flavobacterium > Flavobacterium sp. DG1-102-2. The sequence goes on along the minus strand of NZ_JAWLIK010000002.1, from coordinate 309,593 downwards.
AGGCTTAATGACGGCCGTGTAATACCGGCGTTTATTGGCCAGGCATTACGTGGAGAAGACCTTACCATCTTTGGTGATGGTATGCAAACGCGTTCTTTTTGTTTCGTAGATGACCAGGTAGAAGGTATCTTCAGGTTACTGCATTCGGATTACACACAGCCGGTAAACATAGGTAACCCCGACGAGATCACGATAAAAGATTTTGCCGAAGAAATAATAAAGCTTACAGGAACGAATCAAAAAGTGGTTTACAGGCCGCTTCCCGTAAACGACCCGCTGCAAAGGCAGCCCGATATTACCCGTGCAAAAGAATTGCTGGGATGGGAGCCTAAAATAGGACGTGCGGAAGGAATGAAGATTACGTACGATTATTTCAGGTCGCTTTCTAAAGAAGAGTTATTAAAAGAAGAACATAAAGACTTTTCAGGATTTATAAAATGATTTTATCCGGTAGAGGACGATATTCAAAATATTTAAGGCCAGTCACTATTCTTTTTGATTTAGTGGTTATAAGCATCCTGCCACACTATTTCTTTAAAGAACTGGGAGTGCAATATGTTCATTATACCATGTACCAAATTGCATGTTGGTCTGTAATATCTTATTTTTCGGGCTTTTATGAAGTGTACAGATATACAGAGCCTATAACTATTTTATCTAAAATAGTGAAACAGGGTACAATTTTCCTGTTGTCTGTTATTGCCTTTTTCCCTTTTGCCAAACATACCGTTTTTAGCGGCCAGCGCATAGCAGAATTTTTAGTTACTGCTTTTGTATTTATTATAATGTTTAAGTTCTTAACGTTTTATGCGCTTAAAAAGCACAGGATAGTTTCAGGCAGCAACCTAAGGAGAGTAATAATTATAGGTTGTTCACCGCAGGCTTTACGTTTAAAAGCCTTGTTTGAAACAAGGGTAGACTATGGTTATCATTTTATGGGTTTCTTTTCAGACAAAAAAACAAATATTGATGTAAAAGGCAAAACGGCGGATATTGCCGCTTATGCTACGTTGCATAACATAGATGATATTTACTGTTCACTAAGCGATATAAGCAACACACACTTAAAAGATCTTATTGCATATGCCGAGGCGAATAATAAGACTATAAAATTTATTCCTGACAGCAACGAGATATTTTCAAAAAATCTGAGAATAGACTACTATGAATTTTTTCCGTTACTATCTTTGCAAAAAAGTCCGTTTGATGAGCCCATTGCAAAACTGGTAAAAAGGGTGTTTGATATTGTCTTTTCTTTTTTAGTAATCGTGCTGTTATTATCTTGGCTTACGCCGATAATCGCTCTTTTTATACGAATAGAATCTAAAGGGCCTATATTTTTTAAACAAAGCAGGGCGGGTATAAATGGAGATCATTTTAGTTGTTTTAAGTTCCGGTCTATGCAGGTAAACAATAATACAGACCAGCTAGCAGTTAAAAACGATCCGCGGGTTACTAAGGTTGGGCGCTTTTTAAGAAAGACAAGCCTTGATGAAATGCCACAGTTCATGAACGTGTTTTTAGGCGATATGTCGGTAGTTGGGCCGAGGCCGCACATTGGTCCCATAAATACTAAGTACGGCGACAGGATCAAGAAATATGTGCTTAGACACAGGGTTAAACCGGGCATTACAGGACTGGCACAGGTAAGGGGTGCGCGTGGCGAGATAAATGCCGATGAAGACATGATAAACAGGATAAAATATGACGTATTTTACATAGATAACTGGTCTATTTTGCTTGATATAAAAATTATAATACAAACTGTTGTAAATATTTTTATGGGCGATGAGAAAGCCTATTAATATTTACCTGAAATACATAGCGACATGAAAATTTTACTATTAGGATCTGGAGGAAGAGAACATGCACTGGCATGGAAAATGCTGCTAAGCCCGCTTTGCGATAAACTGTTTGTTGCGCCGGGTAATGCCGGTACTGCCGGCATCGCGGCAAATGTAGATATCAATCCGCTGGATTTTGAATCTATTAAAGGCTTTGTACTGCAGGAAGAAATAAACATGGTTGTTGTAGGGCCCGAAGATCCGCTGGTAAAAGGTATTTATGATTACTTTAAAAAAGACGAAGCGCTTAAGAACATCCCTGTAATAGGTCCATCTAAAGTAGGTGCACAGCTGGAAGGAAGCAAGGAATTTGCAAAACAGTTCATGGTAAAAAATAACATTCCTACTCCTGCTTACGAGAGTTTTACTAAAGAAACTTTAGAAGAGGGATGTACGTTCCTTACTACGCTTAAGGCGCCATATGTATTAAAAGCAGACGGACTTGCCGCCGGTAAAGGTGTGCTTGTTATCCAGGACCTTTCAGAAGCCCAGGACGAACTTAGAAACATGCTTGTAGGCGAAAAATTTGGCCAGGCAAGTACTAAAGTTGTGATAGAAGAATTCCTTAACGGAATAGAACTTAGCTGCTTTGTACTTACAGATGGCAAGAGCTATAAAATTTTGCCAACAGCAAAAGATTACAAACGCATAGGTGAAGGAGACACGGGCCTTAATACAGGTGGTATGGGTGCTGTATCGCCGGTTCCTTTTGCTGATGCTGCGTTTATGGAGAAAATAGAAAACCGTATCGTTAAGCCAACAATAGAAGGTCTTAAAGATGCCCATATAGATTACAAAGGCTTTATATTTATTGGCCTGTTTAATGTAGGCGGCGACCCGCTTGTTATAGAATATAATGTAAGGATGGGTGACCCCGAAACAGAAGTTGTTATACCAAGATTAAAGTCTGACCTTGTGGAACTTTTCCAGGCGGTTGCAAAACAGGAGCTGGATACAGTAAATTTAGAGATAGACGAAAGGACAGCTTCTACAATTATGGTTGTATCTGGCGGATATCCCGAAGATTATGATAAAGGGATGGTGATATCTGGCCTTGAAAATGTAGAGGGATCTATAGCTTTTCATGCAGGTACAAAGCTTGATAACGGAAATGTTGTAACCAGCGGAGGCCGTGTAATTGCAGTTACATCATACGGAAGTGACTTTAATGAAGCCATAAAAAAATCTTACCAAAACATAGATAAACTAAGTTTTGATAAGATGTATTTTAGAAAAGATATCGGCTTTGACTTATGATAAGAAAGAGTGTGCCGTTGTATCTTGATCGTCTTCGTTATTTTCTTTAAAGATCTTAAGCTGTTTTAGCCAATATACATTAGCAGCGATACAGATAAGGATAAAGATCCAGGTTATGATATTCGCAAGCCACCAGTTTTGAAGCTCAAGGCTGCGGAAAAAGTTTAGTGGTAAAAACAGGATATCTGTAAACAGGTAGCCTATCGCTTCGAAAAATGCTTTCATTTTTAAACAAGTATTATATTTACAGTCACAAAAATATAAAATAATCACATGCTAGCAAGTGTTTTTAATAAATCAAGGCCTGTAAATTATATTTTGATAGGCGTTATCCTGGTTTTGAGCTACTTTTTGTACCTGACAAAAGACACTTCCTGGACAAACAGTTATCTTCTTATACTACAAAAGGCGGGTCTCCTGCTGCTATTGGCAGGAGCGCTTTTCCTTACAAATTTTATAACCCGCCGCAACACGCTGAGCAAGGCAAATACCTATGCCATGTTCCTTTTTATGGTGTTTTTAATATTACTGCCTACCACGCTGGTTAACACTAATGTGATAATCTCAAATTTTTTCTTATTGCTGGCGCTCAGGAGGTTAATATCGCTTCAGTCGCTTATCACGCCTAAAGAAAAAATATTTGATGCCTCGTTCTGGATTTTTGCTGCGGCTATATTTCACTTTTGGAGCATCATTCATATCGTGCTGGTTTTCATCTCTATTGTGTTTCACGTATCGCGCGATTACAGGAACTGGCTTATACCTTTTATAGCCTTTTTTGCAGTAGGTGTTTTGTACCTTATGGCAGGCCTTATGATGGGCGAAGGATTTTTTGAAACTATTTCAGAAAATATCGCAATCAGCTTTGATTTTACCTATTTTGAGAACATTTACCAAAATATTGCCCTTGCAGTATTCTCTGCAATTGCGGTATTGTTTGCTTTTCCATATATCTTTTCTATAACCAGCAAACCGCTTAACCTTCAGTCGTCACACAAAAAGATAATTTATTCTTTTTTGATAGGCGTGGCAATTTATGTGCTTTCGGCTAACAAAAACAATAGCTTTCTGGCCTTTACGTTTGCGCCATTGGCAATAATGGGAGCTAACTATTTTGAGAGCCAGGAGAATAATTGGTTCAAAGAAATAGCGCTTGGCCTTTTCGTAGCAATAGCACTCCTGCTCTTTACATCGCAGTTATAACACGAATTAACCTGTTAGCAGGTTACAAGTAATAAACTTATATTTGTACAATTAAAACCATACACTATGTTTTCTAAAATCGCTTTCCCAATATTTGAGCAGAGCATAAACGACTATCATAAATATGACAGCGTAGACCAGCCTATAGACAATCCGTATGCAAAGGACCAGATAGAGCACCTGCTGTATGCTAAAAACTGGGTAGACACTGTACAATGGCATTACGAGGATATTATCCGTAACCCGGAGATTGACCCTGTTGAGGCACTTGTACTTAAAAGAAAGATAGACGCTTCTAATCAGGTGCGTACCGATATGGTAGAATACATAGACAGCTATTTTTTGCAAAAATACAGCGGTGTAACGCCTAATGCAGATGCTAAGATAAACTCTGAAAGTCCGGCATGGGCATTAGACAGGCTTTCTATTCTTGCCCTTAAGATATTCCACATGGACGAAGAGGCAAACCGCGCAGAAGCATCTGAAGAGCACAGGGCAAAATGCGGCGAGAAGCTGAATGTATTGCTTGAGCAGAAAAAAGACCTTACGACTGCTATTGATGATCTTATTACTGACATTGAGAATGGTGATAAGTACATGAAAGTGTATAAGCAAATGAAAATGTACAATGACGAGGAACTAAACCCGGTATTGTACCAAAACAAAAAATAATACCTGATCATTATGTCAGGTACTAAAAATATACTGATTATAAGGCTTTCAGCAATGGGAGACGTCGCAATGACGGTTCCGCTGCTGAAAGCCTTAGTTGCTCAATACCCAGGCGTAAAAGTTACGGTACTGTCTAAAGCTTTCTTTAAGCCTTTTTTTGACGATATTCCACGCACAGCCTTTTTTGCTGCCGATGTAAACGGAAAGCACGAAGGTTTTTTTGGGCTGCTAAAATTATTTGGCGAACTGAGAGCATTGCATATTGATGCTGTGGCAGATTTTCATAATGTATTGCGTTCCAAAATAATCACTAGGCTGTTTGCACTTACCGGAAAGCGCACTGCGACGACTGATAAGGCACGTAAAGAGAAAAAAACGCTTACAAGAGCCGAAAATAAAATTTTCAGGCAACTGACACCTATTGTAGAACGCCATTTGCAGACGTTAACAAAATTAGGCTATCCTGTAGACCTTTCCAAAGCTTTGTTTCCTGACCCGAAACCTCTTAGCAACGAAGCTGCTGTTATTGCAGGAAACAAATCGGGACACTGGATAGGCATTGCACCATTTGCACAACATCAGGGAAAGGTATATCCTCAGGGTCTAATGCAGGAGGTAATAGATCTGCTGGCGGAAAGGCCGGGTTATACATTATTCCTTTTTGGTGGAGGTGCAGCAGAAACAGCATTACTGGAACAGTTTGCGCAAGGGCGTGCCAATGTAATCGTTACGGCAGGAAAGCTAAAACTACAGCAGGAACTTAGCCTTATAAGCCACCTTGACCTTATGTTGAGTATGGATAGCGGTAATGCCCACATGGCCGCCATTTTTGGGATAAAGGTTATTACGCTTTGGGGCGCGACACATCCTTATGCCGGTTTTGCGCCTTTTGGCCAGCCGTTAGATTATACGTTGACGGCCGACAGAGAAAAATATCCGCTATTGCCCACATCTATTTACGGTAACAAAATTGTAGAAGGTTATGAAGATGCCATGCGCACTATTACACCACAGACTGTTGTAGGTAAGATAAGTGGGATTTTAGGAAGGTTATTTGATTCGAAATAAATTAGAGATTCCTCTGCTCCGCTGTAATAAGAATGATAGATTAAACATGACTAGTCCTAAAATAGTCAACCTATTTTAGGACTAGTCATATATACTAACGATTATACATCATCAAAATCAACATAAATTTCAGGAGATGTAGGGTGTGCTTGGCAGGTAAGTATAAGGCCTTCGGCAATTTCGCCATCAGTAAGGATGGCATTCTTTTTCATTTCTGCAGTACCGTTAGTTATCCTTGCCATACAGCTGCTGCAAATACCGCCCTGGCATGAGTAAGGAGCATCTACACCCTGTTTAAGGGCTGCATCAAGAATGGTCATTTGCTGAGACATTACAAAAGTAACTTCGTCATCGTCTACTAATACCGTGATCTTGGTTTGTCCGTCAAGGTTTTCTTCAATTTTTTTCTCGGCTATTGGCGTAGAGAAAAGTTCGAACTTTATATTCTTTTCAGGAATGTTATTTTCTCTAAGCACTTCGTTAACAGTAAGTATCATTTGCTCAGGGCCGCACAGGTAAAATTTCTCAAATTCCTTTTCCTTATGCTTGTTCTTGATTACAAAGTTTACTGCAGCGCGTTCTATTCGGCCAAATAATGCCTCTTCGGCTTTTGCCTGACTGTACACAAAATGCACAAAAAAGCGGCCTACATACTCCTGCTGAAGATCGTGCAGGAACTGGTGAAAGATAGTATCCTGTGGCGTTTTATTGCCATAAACAAGAACAAAAGTACTTTCCGGCTCACTTTGCAATACCGATTGTATGATAGATAACACCGGCGTGATACCGCTGCCTGCCGAAAATGCAGCATAGTTGCGCTGGCGGTCCGGCTTTGGTTCAAATGTAAACTTACCTTCTGGCGTGCCTACTTCCATAGTATGGCCTGCAGCAAGTTTTTCGTTGGCATAAACAGAGAACCCTCCATTTTTTACCGCTTTAATGGCAACGCGAAGCTCATTGCTCCCCGGTGCAGAACATATTGAATAGGCTTTGCGGATATCCTGCCCTTCAAATATTGTTTTTATATTAATGTACTGGCCTGCTACGAAGTTATAATCGTCACGCAGGTTATCAGGAATCTCAAAAGCGATAGAGACAGCATCGGGCGTTTCTCTCCTTACTTCCTTTATTTTAAGCGTATGAAATGTTGACATGTGTGCTAATTTGACTGCAAAAATAAGCATTCCAAACAGGTTTATAAAATTACCTGACTTAAAATAATACCTCAAATTATTATGCATAAGAAAATTATGTATACATTTGTTTTAACGAACAAACACAAGATGAAAAACTCTCAACTATATAAGGGCAGTCTTAACACCATCATAATGAAGCTTTTGGAAGAGAACGGCAGGATGTATGGATATGAGATCACCCAAAAGGTAAAACTTATAACCGCCGGCGAACTTAATATTACTGAGGGTGCATTGTACCCTGCGCTGCATAAACTCGAAGCCGACGGCTTTCTTGATGTAGAGGTAGAAAAGGTAGATAACAGGCTCCGTAAATACTATAAGCTTACCGAAAGCGGCACTAAAGAAACGGTAAACCGCCTTGCTGAGCTTGAGGAATTTATTCGCAATATGCAGAATCTTGTGAACCCCGCTCCTAAACCAGACCTTCAGTTTTAATACAGTATAAGTTATGGAAAAGCTTACACAGGAACAGATAACCGCCGTTGATAAGGCATTGTGGGATATAGGTATAAAATACCTTGACATCCGTATAGAAATGACAGATCATGCCGCTGCCACAATAGAATCAATGGAAGGCAGTTTTGAGAGAAGGCTTAAAAAGTACATTTTTGAGAACAAAAAAGAACTGAAAAAAAATTATCGCCAGTTTAGCATGAATGCATCTATAAAGGCAGTCAAACTACTGATAAGCAATATGTTTACGGTTCGTTTCTTCATGATATTGGCATCAGTATACGCGCTACTATTTGCAGAGTATAAGTATGAGGAGTTTGAGGATGCTACAAATATATTTTTGATAATTTGTTGTGTATCTATATCAGTATTCTGGATATGCTGGGGAATTATAAATTTTACGAGGAGTACAGAATTATTTTCTACTGCTGAAAGACTTTTAATGAGGGTTAATGGTATTATATTTCTAATGGCCTTTCCCCTAAGAGATATAATAGATAAATTGGAAATCAACGATGCTGTTAAATTGCTGTATTACGCCTTTGTAATAAGTTTTTATATTGCTATTTGGTTTACATACAGTTTTTTGACAAAATTTTATAAATCAAGATACAGGGTTGTTTAATATGAAGAAGTTAACGCCAGAACAAATAGAACATATTGATGACGAACTTTTCTATATAGGTATCGAGTATGTTGACATACGCTATGAGATGGTAGACCATATAGCCTCTGTTCTTGAAGAAAAGCAGGGCGATTTCGAAGATAACTTTGAAGAATATTTCATTATGAATAGGCTACAATTGATTAAACAGTACCGTGCCGCTAAGCTAACTGCGATTGTAAGCGCGATAAAGTTTTACCTTAAAACGATGCTTAGCCCCGTAGCCTTTTTATCTGGTTCTGCGTTGTTCTTGGCTTTGTATTTTGGGTCTGTTTATTATATAGATGACAGAGATATTACAATGTTTGGAAGTTTAGTTTGGTTTATAATGACGCTTCCGCTTTTTTGGCTGGGCAGGGATCATAAAAAAATTTCTGTTCTCCGCCCTATGGTACTTTTGCAGACTGTATTTTATTTTTCCTACCAAACCGTCATAATTGCAAGTTACAGCATAGGCAACAGAGTCGTTAGAACAATACTAATAAGGATTAGTGCGTCATTAACGCCTGCCCTTATGCTTGTGTTGCTAATAAGCCTTTACCGCTACAGGAAACAGTATGCTAAACAATATATTTAAAAGACACAAATGAAAGTGACAACTTTGAACCGGGAACTTAAAAAAGTTACGGCAGAACAGATGGATATGTTGTTTGAGTTTACCCGCAAACACTATGTAGAATACTATGATGTGCAGTGCGAACTTGTTGACCACCTTGCCAATGCCATTGAAGAGCGCTGGGAAACGCAGCCAAACCTTGGCTTTAACGAAGCGCTTCATTTTGAGTTCAAAAAGTTTGGTATTTTTGGCTTTACAGGTATTGTAGAAAAACGACAACTGGCATTAGGTAAAAGATATGAAAAGCTAATATGGACTTGTCTTAAGGATTTTCTAAGTCTGCCTAAGGTTATACTTACTTTAGTGCTGGTTATATGTGCTTATAAATTAGGGAGATATAGCATGGATCTTTATTCTACACTACTTATGGGTGTAATAGTGGTTAGCTTAGCCAGGCTTATACAGCTTAATATACAGCACAGGTTAAAAGTAAAGCAGACAGGTAAAAAATGGCTGCTGGAAAGCATTTTAATGAGAACCGGAGGAAGCATGGTTGCACCTTACCATATCCTTTATTATTTTTATAGGGAAGAGCCATCCATGTTGTTACTGTGGATCATGGCTGCACTTTTTGTTGTTTTTGCGCTGTTCAATTATGTAACACTCTTTGTTATACCCCGCAGAGCCGAAGAACACCTGTTAAAAACGTATCCTGAATATAATTTTGAGATTTCATAGTAAAAACTGTAACGTTTTCGGTTTTTTGATTACCTATTGTATAGAACCAACAATCAATTAAAATGTTTAAACGTTTTATCAGCCTTGAATGGAAGGCATTCAGGAGATCATCGTCTTTTACGGCCAATGTGGTTATTAAGATTTTCATGATCCTTGGGGCAATTTATTTTGGAGTCGCATTTCTTGCCCTTGGTGTAGGTGCATTTTATCTTATTAAAGAAGGACTTAATCAGGATCCGCTGGTGGTGGTAAGTAAATTTATGATCTATTACATGGTGGCAGATTTGCTTATGCGCTTCTTTATCCAGAAGATACCCGTAATCAACATCAGGCCTTTGCTTGTATTGCCCATAAAAAGAGGAACGATAGTCAATTTTGCGTTGGGCAAAACCGTGACGTCTTTCTTCAACATTATCCATTCTTTCTTTTTCATTCCATTTTCGGTAGTCCTGCTGATTGAGGGGTATGACCCTGTAAGTGTGGTACTTTGGCACATAGGTATGATGGCGCTTATCTACTGCAATAACTTTATAAATATCCTTATAAATGATAAAGACTGGGTATTCTGGACCGTAGCTATAATTTTAGGAGGGCTTGGCTTTATACAGTATTACAGCTATTTTGATATTACAATGGTAACATCTGTATTTTATCATGGACTGTATGCTACCTATTATATGATTTTAATTCCGTTAGCAGCACTTGCCGGGCTGTATTACATTTGTTTCAGATATTTTTCTAAAGCGCTGTACCTTGATACCGGCCTTAAAGGCAAACACGAAATTGCCCAGACACAGGATTACACCTGGCTAAACAGGTTTGGCGTTACAGGGACGTTCATTAAAAATGACATCAAACTTATACTTAGGAACAAAAGGTCTAAGCAGACTATCCTTGCAACCGTAATGTTCCTGTTTTATGCATTGTTATTTGGCAGCGGCGCATTAGAAGTATATGAGGGGCCAATGTGGAAAGTATTTGGCGGAATATTTGTTACCGGGGGCTTCATGTTTACATTTGGACAGTTTGTTCCTAGCTGGGATAGCGCTTACTATCCGTTAATGATGAGTCAGAATATAAAGTATCGCGAATACATTACCGCTAAATGGTGGCTAATAGTAGTGGTTACCCTGGCAAGTTCAGTAGTTGCAAGTTTTTACCTTTACTTTGGTTTAGAGATGTACCTTCTAATCTTAGCGGGCGCCGTATATAATATAGGTGTAAATTCTCATCTTGTGCTATTGGGCGGAGCATATATAAAAACCCCAATAGACCTTGCCAGTGCCAAGCAGGCCTTTGGTGACAAAAAAGCATTTAACCTCAAAACATTGATGCTTACAATACCTAAACTTTTATTCCCTATGATGTTTTATGCTATTGGCAATTACGCAATCAGCCCAATGGCAGGTATTGCATTTGTAGCCATTGCCGGATTACTTGGATTTGCCTTGAGAAATAAAGTATTCTCCTTGATAGAAAAAGTTTACATCACAGAGAAGTACGAAACAATTGCAGCTTACAAACAAAAGAACTAACCACTACATCAACTAAACGATCATGATACAAATAAATAATCTTGTAAAAGTATATAACGGGGTAACCGTACTAAATATAAATAACCTTGAAATTCAAAAAGGCGAGAGCTTTGGCCTTGTAGGTAACAACGGCGCAGGTAAGACTACGTTATTCAGCCTGCTGCTGGATCTTATAGAGCCAACCAGGGGATATATAAAATCCAATGGTGTCCAAGTAAATGAGAGCGAAGCGTGGAAACCATTTACAGCAGCATTTCTTGACGAGACGTTTTTAATAGGGTATCTTACACCTGAAGAGTACTTCTATTTTATTGGCGAATTGCGCGGTCAAAACAAAGCCGACGTTAATGCGCTGCTAAAAAAACACGAAGACTTTTTTAACGGAGAAATTCTAAATAAAAAGAAATACCTGAGAGACCTTAGTAAAGGAAATCAAAAGAAAGTAGGCATCATTGCCACGCTTATAGGTAATCCTGAAGTTATAATTCTTGATGAGCCTTTTGCAAACCTTGACCCTACAACACAGTTCAGGCTAAAGAAGATAATCAAGGAACTGGCCGACGATAAAAATGTAACTATATTGGTATCCAGCCACGACCTGGCGCATACTACAGAAGTGTCTGACAGGATTGTGGCCATGCATAAAGGCGAAATCGTAAAAGACATCAGGACATCTGAACAAACGCTTAAGGAACTCGAAGAATTCTTTGCGGTTTAATGCAATATTCTCCTCCTTGTTTCAAGGGGGATTTTTTTTGCCAAAAAAGCACCATATAACAAAAAGAAGCGTATTTTTACCCTCTTTTATACTAAATTGAGATTTTGAAAGTTAAAAGATAAAAAAGCTTTTACATTGAAAACCAGTACTTCTAAATATGTTATTCTTTTTGGTACGGTAGGTTTCGCGATTGCGTGCTCGACCAAAAAAGACTCGTTTGTAAACCGAAACTTCCATGCTGTTAATACAGAGTACAATGTGCTGTATAACGGCAACATTGCGCTTAACGCGGGTTTAACAGAACTTTCTGCCACCTATCAGGATAATTTTTGGGATGTGCTTCCTGTAGAGCGTACCCAGCCAGTACTTCCCGCAAAAGAGGAACCGGTTGCAGCAGCAGGGGCGCCATCAGCTTCAACATTGCCATCGAGCCCATCTAAAGCAGGTGGAAAGCCGGACACTAAAGGAGGTTTTCAAAAAGACGGCGGTAAATTGGGTGGGGGTGAATCTCCTGGCGGCATTAACGCTTTAAAAGGAGGGAAAGGTAATGCAGGGGCAGCCGGAGGCCAGGTAGCGGCAAATGCCCAGTCAGGGCCACAAGGACAAACAGCCAACTTTAAAAGAGCTGAAGAAAAAGCAACCAAAGCAATACAAAAGCATTCTATGAATATAGGCGGTACCGAAAGGAATCCGCAGATTGATGAAGCGCACATGCTTTTAGGTAAATCAAGATATTATGAAAACCGTTTCCTGCCGGCTATGGAGGCGTTTAATTATATACTTCTAAAGTATCCGTCGAGCGATGGTATAGATGACGCAAAGATCTGGAGGGAAAAAACAAACATCCGCCTGGACAATGAAGGTGTCGCTGTAAAAAATCTTAAAGAACTTATCGAAACCAAGAAGAACACTATGGATCAGCAAACATTTGCCGATGCCAACGCTATTCTTGCCGAAGGCTATTTAAAAATGCAGGCAAATGACAGCGCTATAACAGTGCTTAAAAGCGCCGCGCAGTTCACAAAAAATAACGATCAGAAGGCCAGGTACCATTTCATACTTGGCCAGCTTTATGCGAAAGAAAAAAATGCTGACAGTTCTTATGTCGAGTATCAAAGAGTAATAGACATGAAGCGTAAATCGCCAAGGCGATATGTAATACAGGCTCATGCTATGCAGGCAGGCCAGTTTGACCATACAAAAGGAGATACGCTTGCCTTTATGGAAAAATACAGGAAGCTGCTTAAGGACAGGGAAAACAGGCCATACCTTGATATCATAAATCATCAGGTGGCTCTTTTTTATGATAAACAAAAAGATCCTGTACGGGCAAAAGAATACTACAACAAATCACTTCGCCAAAATTCTGCCGATCGTTACCTGATGGCTTCAAACCACAGGAATATTGCAGAAATTAATTTTAAAGAAGCTAAATATGTTTCTGCCGGAATGTACTATGACAGTACAATGGTCTTTCTTGATAACAGGTCAAGGGAATACAGGAGCATCAAGAAGAAAAGGGATAATCTTGCCGATGTTATAAAATATGAAGCCATAGCCCAGGCAAACGACAGTATACTTACAGTTGTTGCGATGGATGAGGCAGGCCGAAAAGCATATTATGAAGACCATATAGCAAAAATTAAAGAAAAAGAAGAAATAGAAAGAAAAAGGCTTGAAGCCGAAGCGATACGACAAGAGAATCTTGCCTCAGCTTCGGGCGGTTCAGGAAACATGATGCTAAATGCACCCGCTTTTGATACCGGATTAAAACAAAGGCCAGGTATTTCATCGGCGGCGCCTTCTTCTTCGGGTTCGTCGGTACCGGGATACAATCCGGGCGGAGCAGGAGGTAAGTTCTATTTTTATACAGCCTCAACCGTGTCATATGGCAAGCAGGAATTTAAAAGGAAATGGGGAAGCAGGACATTATCTGACAACTGGCGCTGGTCGGCAGAGCAGTCTAAAAAAGGGAATACGGGAACAGACGATGCGGTTGCAGATGGGCAAGATGCAGCTAAATCAGGAAAAGATAAACCTGTAGAGGCAAGATTTACAATAGAATTTTATACCTCTCAGCTGCCTACCTCTCAGGTAGTAATAGACAGCCTTGCTAAAGACCGTAATTTTGCTTATTATCAATTAGGTTCTATATATAAGGAAAAGTTTAAAGAATACAGGCTGGCTGCCGATAAACTTGAAGCATTACTAAAAAGCAATCCTGAAGAAAGGCTCGTGCTTCCGTCAAAATACAACCTGTATAAAATATACCAGATCATAGATCCGGCAAAAGCCGAAACCTATAAAAACCAAATACTGTCTCAATATCCTGACAGCCGTTATGCAGAGATCATTAAGAACCCTGCTTCTGATGCTGCAAGGAACCTGTCGCCTGATGTGGCGTATGCTGAACTTTTTAAAAGATATAACCAGGGCCAGGTTCGTGAGGTATATGCTGCTGTAGACGATTATATAGATAATTATACAGGAGAAGAGATCGTGTCTAAATTTGAATTGCTTAAGGTTAAGGCTACAGCGAGGCTTACAGGACTTGAAGAATATGCAAAAGGACTAAATTATGTAGCGCTTAATTATCCTAATAGTTCTGAGGGTAAAGAAGCAGACAGGATTTTAAAGACCGATATACCAACTCTTGAAGCTTTAGCATTTGGACGTCCTTCGGTAAGCTGGAAAATCGTATTCAAATTTGACAGTGCCGATGACCCTAAAATAAAACCGCTTACCGAAAAGATTGAAAAATTTATAAAAGAAGGTCTTAATAACACTATTACCCTTTCTAACGATATTTACACCTTAACAGAAAATATGCTTGTGGTGCACGGCTTTATTAGTAAACTTGCTGCCGAGGATGCCGTTTCTGTACTAAAGGATTATAAAAAATATAAGGTTGCTGAAGTGCCGGTAATCATGTCTGCCGAGGATTATAAGGTAGTACAGATCAAAAAGAATTTCAACCAATTTTCACCCGTAGAGTAAGGATGTTTGAAAAACAGCAAAAGTCGTATACTGACCTGTTGGGTAAAACCAACAGGATAGTAGAGGGCACAACAATAAAAGGAGATATTATTTCTCAGGCCGATTTTAGGCTTGATGGCGAACTTGTAGGTAATTTTACCACCAGAGGCAAAATTGTAATAGGCCCTGCCGGAAGCGTTACCGGCGACATCAAATGCAAAAGCGCCGATATAGAAGGCAGGTTTAACGGCAAGATTGAAGTTGCCGAAATGCTTAACGTAAAATCTAAAGCACACATATTAGGCGAAGTGATAACAGGAAAGCTTTCGGTAGAACCGGGAGCAGAGTTTAGCGCATCCTGTATTATGAGAACTCCTCAAAAGCAAACCCCTAAGCCAGATGAGCAGCACCCCGGATAAAAAACAACGTAATAAGTGGATAGCACTTATTAATATACCTGTACAAATGGGTGTAATCATTTTTTTATTCGCTTGGTTTGGCAGCTGGCTTGATGACCACTATGGCAATGTAAAGAATACAAATCGTATCATCTTTGCCATGGCTGGAGTTTTTATATCCCTATATAACGTAATACGACAGGTTAATCAACTCAATAAATAATTAATGGATAAAAATTACTTAAGCTTCTTTTTCAAAACAATTCTGTTTACTGGTGTCTTACTGGTTATAAATATTCTTTTTTTTCAGTTCATTTTAATTCCTGACCAGGAGTTCTATTATCCATTACCAGTTACCTATATTTTCTTCTGTGTATTTTCCTTGATCATTATAGGCATACTTATTAAAATAAGCACCAAAAACAAAGAACAATTGGGCTATGCATTTTTATTACTTACCAGTATTAAGATGGCATTAAGCTACGTATTTGCCAGGCCAATTATAGCACAAGCAGGCGGAAATCCTACAGAAAAAGTTAATTTTTTTGTGATTTTCATTTTGTTTTTGGCAATCGAAGCATATTATACTGCTCGTTTATTGAACAATAAACAATAAAGCGCCGAATAATCTGAAATTATCCAAAAAAAATTTCAGCAGACTTGTTGGAATATTAATTTAAAATGTACCTTTGCACAAAATTTTAGGACCGTAAAATTAAGATATTTAATAAGATGGTGTTACCAGGAAGAATAGTCAAAAATACATTAACAGCCCTTTTTGCTGTAGTTCCCTTTATCTCATTTGCAAATTCTGCAAACGATACAGTAACAGTTCATAGCGAGAATGCTGCTGTACCTGTACATGCTGAAGCTGCTCATCACGCTGCTGAACAAGAGCCGCTTGATGGTCAGGCAAAAAACAAAGCTTTCATACAGCACCACCTTCAGGATGCTTATGATTTTACTTTTTTCTCTGACGAGGCTACCGGTAAACATTTTGGTTTTCCACTTCCTGTAGTACTTATAGACGGAGGTCTTAAAGTTTTCTCTTCTTCAAAATTTGAGCACGGAGAAAAACCGGCTGAAGTAGATGGTAACTATTATATGCTTCACCACAACAAAATCTATAAGACAGATGCAGCGGGTACACTAAACCTTGATGCGCATCATCACCCAACAAATGCAATGCCACTTGATTTTTCTATTACGAAAAACGTAGTGACCATGCTTATCACTGCAATCATTATGTTTGTCCTTTTTGTTGGTCTTGCTAAATCATATACTAAAGGTCCTATACCTACAGGTATGGGCAGGGTATTAGAACCGCTTATCATTTTTGTTAGGGATGAAGTTGCGATTCCAAATATTGGAGAAAAAAAATACAGAAAGTTCATGGGCTACCTGCTTACAGTATTTTTCTTTATACTTATATTAAATCTTATCGGTCTTACGCCGCTTGGAATTAACGTTACAGGTAACATTGCAATTACAGCATGTTTAGCATTGTTTACTTATTTTGTTACACAGTTTAGCGCAAACAAAGATTACTGGAAACACATTTTCTGGATGCCGGATGTACCGGTACCAATGAAGATAGCTCTTATACCAATTGAGATATTAGGTACGCTTACAAAACCATTTGCACTTATGATACGTCTTTATGCAAATATCTCTGCGGGTCACATTGTAGTTATGAGTTTGATAAGCCTAATATTCTTCTTTAAGAACTGGATTGCAGGACCATCATTCTTTGGTCTTACTCTTTTCATCTCTGTTATAGAGGTGTTGGTGGCATTCCTTCAGGCATTTGTATTTACAATGCTTTCTTCGCTGTTCATTGGTATGGCAGTTCAGGATCACCACCATGAAGAAGATCACGATGGCCATACAGATGAAGAGCCAATTATAATATAAGTAAAATAAAGAATCTTAATTAATATAAATCAAATAGTTATGACAACAATTCCAGGAATTATTGGAGCAGGTTTAGTAGTAATAGGTGCTGGCCTTGGTTTAGGTAAAATCGGTGGTTCAGCAATGGACGCTATTGCTCGTCAGCCTGAGGCTGCTGGTAAAATCCAGACTGCGATGATCATTATCGCTGCTCTTCTTGAAGGTGTTGCTTTCGCAGCTCTTTTCGCAGCTTAATTAAATTTAAACACATACCTGCAGCGGTTGGCTGCAGGTGTTGTTTTAAAAGATTGATTTAAATTAGAAACTAATATATACACTCTACAATGGAAAAGTTAGTAAATGATTTTTCATACGGTTTATTTTTCTGGCAGGCATTTATCCTTCTGGTATTAATAATATTACTTGTTAAGTTTGCATGGAAGCCAATCATGACTGCAATTGTTGCAAGAGAAGCTGGTATTGCTAATGCTTTAGCATCTGCTGAGGCTGCGCGTAAAGAAATGCACAATCTTCAGGCAGATAACCAAAGGATTCTTAACGAAGCACGTGCTGAAAGGGATGCTATGATTAAAGAAGCTAGGGAGATTAAAGAAAAGATGATTGCTGATGCAAAAGCGGAAGCTGCTGTACAGGGCGAAAAAATTATCGAGCAGGCAAAAGCTGCTATCGCAAGCGAGAAAAACGCTGCTATGGCTGAGCTTAAAAACCAGGTTTCTGGTTTCTCTCTTGAGATCGCTGAAAAAATTCTTAAAAACGAATTGTCTAACAAGGAATCTCAAACTTCACTTGTTGAGAGAATGCTTGAAGACGTAAAATTAAACTAATAGCTATATGACAGGTTCAAGAGCTGCAATACGATATGCAAAGGCTATCCTGGATATGGCTCAGGCTTCAGGAGCTGCAGGTCAGGTAAATGAAGACATGGCCCTTATAGCATCTACTATTAAAGATAATGCCGAGCTTAGCAATTTTGTTGCAAGCCCGGTGGTGAAGGCAGAGGTTAAGGAATCGGCGCTTAAAGAGATTTTTGCTTCATCGCAAAATATCACTCAGGGATTATTCCACCTGCTGCATGAAAACAAAAGGTTTGAGATACTTCCGCTAATTGCAGAAGAATATAAAAACCAGTTTGATATACTTAATGGTGTTGAGACTGCAACGGTAACTACCGCTATACCTCTTACCGAAGAACTTGAGGCCAAAGTAATGGCTAAGATAAAAGAGTTTTCAAGCAAGAACATTACCATAAATAATGTAGTGGATCCGGCAATCATTGGCGGTTTCATTATCAGGATAGGTGATAAGCAGTTTAATGCATCTGTTGCAAACGGACTGACAACATTAAGAAGAGAGTTAAGTAATTAGTATTTTATCGCACGAAAGTGTTTAAACTATAAAGTAAGCATGGCAGAAATTAAAGCTGCTGAAATTTCAGCAATATTAAAGAAACAATTGTCCGGTTTTGAATCGGGTGCTACATTAGAAGAAGTGGGAACAGTTCTTAATGTAGGAGATGGTATTGCCCGTATTCACGGACTATCTAATGCACAGTATGGTGAATTAGTACAGTTTGAGAATGGGTTAGAGGCTATGGTCCTGAATCTTGAAGAAGACAATGTGGGCGTAGTATTGTTTGGTACATCTTCAGGTATCGTAGAAGGATCTACAGTAAAAAGAACACAGCGTATCGCTTCACTTAGAGTAGGTGAACAAATGGTAGGCCGTGTGGTAGATACTCTTGGTAACCCAATTGATGGTAAAGGCCCTATTGGTGGTGACCTTTATGAGATGCCTCTTGAGCGTAAAGCTCCCGGAGTTATCTTCCGTCAGCCGGTAACTGAGCCACTACAAACAGGTGTAAAAGCAGTAGATGCAATGATCCCTGTAGGACGTGGACAGCGTGAGCTTGTAATTGGTGACCGTCAGACTGGTAAAACAACAGTTTGTATCGATACCATCCTTAACCAGAAAGAATTTTATGATGCTGGTAAACCAGTATTCTGTATATATGTTGCTGTAGGACAAAAAGCGTCTACAGTTGCAGGTATCGCTAAAACATTAGAGGAAAAAGGCGCAATGGCTTATACAGTTATTGTTGCGGCTAATGCTTCTGACCCTGCAGCGATGCAGGTATACGCTCCTTTTGCAGGTGCTGCAATTGGAGAGTACTTCCGTGATACTGGCCGTCCAGCCCTTATCATTTATGATGATTTATCAAAACAGGCAGTAGCTTACCGTGAGGTATCTCTTCTTCTTAGAAGGCCGCCAGGACGTGAGGCTTACCCGGGTGACGTATTCTACCTTCACTCAAGGCTTCTTGAGCGTGCTGCAAAAGTTATCGCTGATGATGATATCGCTAAAAACATGAACGACCTTCCGGAATCGTTAAAACCTATCGTTAAAGGTGGTGGATCGCTTACTGCGCTTCCTATCATCGAGACTCAGGCTGGTGACGTTTCTGCATATATCCCTACAAACGTAATTTCTATTACAGATGGTCAGATATTCCTTGAGTCAGATCTTTTCAACTCAGGTGTACGTCCGGCAATCAACGTAGGTATCTCTGTATCTCGTGTGGGTGGTAACGCACAGATCAAATCAATGAAAAAAGTATCTGGTACACTTAAACTTGACCAGGCACAGTTCCGTGAGCTTGAGGCTTTCGCTAAATTTGGTTCTGACCTTGATGCTGTTACACTTAACGTTATCGAGAAAGGTAGAAGAAACGTTGAGATCCTTAAACAGGCTGTTAACGATCCTTATACTGTAGAAGATCAGGTTGCTATTATCTATGCTGGTTCTAAAAACCTTCTTAGAAATGTACCCGTAAACAAAGTAAAAGAATTCGAAAAAGATTATATCGAATACCTAAACGCTAAGCACAGGCCAACACTTGATGGTCTTAAAGCTGGTAAATTTACAGATGAGATCACTGATGTTCTTGAAAAAGCAGCTGCAGAAATCTCGGCTAAATATTAATATAATAATTTAACAATTGAGCAATGTAACAATTGCTACATTGCTTAATTGATTAATTTTTTAATTAGAAAATGGCAAACTTAAAGGAAATACGTAACAGGATTACTTCCGTTTCATCCACGATGCAAATTACAAGTGCGATGAAAATGGTTTCTGCAGCCAAGCTTAAAAAAGCACAGGATGCTATTACGGCTATGAGGCCTTATTCTGAAAAGCTTACTGAGCTGCTGCAAAATCTTAGCGCTACCCTTGACAGCGACAATGGTGGTGTATTTGCCGAGCAGCGCCTGGTAAATAAAGTGCTTATTGTTGCCATTACCTCAAACAGGGGATTATGTGGTGCTTTTAATGCCAACGTTATAAAGCAGATCAAAAACCTTCAAACGGCTTATGCCGGTAAACAGGTTGATGTTTTGGCTGTTGGTAAAAAAGGTAACGACGTACTTAAAAAGACCTGCAATGTTGTTGACAACAAAAGCGAGCTTTTTGACAGCCTTACATTTGAGCATGTAGCCGAAGTTGCACAGTCTTTAATGGATAAATTTGCTGAAGGCGAGTATGATAAAATCGAGGTTGTTTACAACCATTTTAAAAATGCCGCGACACAGGTTGTTCTAACAGAGCAGTTCTTGCCGCTTGAACC
Organism: Flavobacterium sp. DG1-102-2; assembly: GCF_033042555.1. Classification (NCBI taxonomy): domain Bacteria; kingdom Pseudomonadati; phylum Bacteroidota; class Flavobacteriia; order Flavobacteriales; family Flavobacteriaceae; genus Flavobacterium; species Flavobacterium sp. DG1-102-2. Next base: position 288,779 of record NZ_JAWLIK010000002.1, on the reverse strand, counting down.
GCTTCCTGTAACCGACAAAACAGCAAATACTGCTACCGATTATATCTTTGAACCTACAAAAGAAGAAATCGTTTTAAGCCTTGTGCCGCTTTCGTTAAAAACGCAGCTTTACAAAGCGGTACGTGATTCTTTTGCTTCAGAGCACGGTGCGCGTATGACTGCAATGCATAAAGCTACTGATAACGCAACAGATTTGAGAAATCAGCTTAAGCTTACATACAACAAAGCCCGTCAGGCTGCCATTACAAACGAGATCTTAGAGATCGTAGGTGGCGCAGAGGCATTGAACAATTAAGAGTACAAAACAAGCATATTTTAAAAAGGCTGCCTTAATGGGCGGCCTTTTTTATGTTTCTTTTAGTATATATGGCGCAATAAATAATAGTAGCGTGCGTATTAAGCACAGCTTACATATACTTTGAGCCACGTTTTCTTTATTACTGTAAATTATATAGCTATTTTTGTTTTACAAACACAAACAACAAACTTTTGAGCCTTTATAAAAATCTTTTTAAGCAAACGGCTATTTATGGCATAGCCACCGTGGTGCCAAGAATGTTCAGCCTTGTGCTTACCCCATTGTATACTACACCGGGAGTTATGGACATGGAGAAGTTTGGAGAGGTCACAATCATATTTTCCTGGCTTGTGTTTTTTAATGTCATACTTGCTTATGGAATGGAAACAGCCTTTTTTAGATTTTATAATACAGAGAATAAGGCATCAGTTTTAAGCACATCTACCATTTCATTATTTTGGTCATCTACATTGTTTTTATGTGCTGCATTAGTTGGCAGGCAATATCTTGCCGATGCTGCAGGGATTGATGTTGAATATATTACCTATACAATTTGGGTGCTTGCGCTGGATGCTCTTGTTATAGTGCCTTTTTCTAAACTCCGTGCAAATGGAAGACCAATATTTTATGCAGTTATAAAAATAGGAAGTGTAGCACTTAATGTGCTTCTAAATTTCTTTTTCCTTTTATGGCTGCCTATGCTTTCGGTAGAGCAACCTGATAGTTTTATTGCTACTTTATATGTAAAGGATTTTGAAATTGGTTATGTATTTGTTGCAAATGTTATATCTAGTTTATCTGTATTGCTAATATTATTACCACACTATTTTAAATTATCGTGGCACTTCGATTTTAAGTTGTGGAGAACGATGATGCGCTATTCGCTTCCTGTAATGTTTGCCGGTATTGCTTATGCAATAAATGAGACGTTTGACAGGCCATTGCTTAAATTCATGAAAATCCCTATGGAAGAAATCGGAGCGTATTCAGCTTGTTATAGATTGGCAATGTTCATGACACTTTTTACAACCGCCTTCAGACTTGGTATAGAGCCATTTTTCTTTAGCCATTCAAAAAACGAGAATGCTACACAAACATATGCTACGATCACCAAATATTTTATCATATTTGGGTCGGTTATATTACTTGGCGTTGTGGTATTTGCCGACATAATAAAAATCATATTGATAAGAGACGAAAGTTATTGGGTAGCAATGAAGGTTGTGCCATTAATTATACTTGCAAATTTTTTTCTTGGTATATATACTAATCTCTCCGTATGGTATAAGCTTTCAGATAAAACAAAGATGGGAGCTTATATTTCTATAGCAGGAGCATTTGTTACCCTTGCTTTTAACTTTGCGCTTATACCTGTTTGGGGCTATATGGGCTCTGCCTTTGCTACGATAGGTGCATATAGTGCAATGATGCTAATATCATATTATCTAGGTAACAAATATTATCCAATACCTTATGATATGAAAAAGATATGCCTTTATCTTGGTCTTTCTATAGTACTCTCATTTATATCGTTTTATGTTTCAATTTTTAGAGAGACATATATATTCGGAATTTTATCGATTATATTTTTGATGTTGATGATTTACAGGGGAGAAAAAGAAACATTGCGAAGAATAATAAAAAGAAAATAATATAGAATTTTTAAGAATGACAATCAATATCATAAACAAATCCGGTCACGCATTACCTAACTATGAAACAATAGCTTCGGCAGGAATGGACTTAAGGGCTAACATAGATGAGCCAATTGTGCTTTCGCCATTAGGCAGGGCATTGGTAAAAACGGGATTGTTTATAGAATTGCCTATAGGCTATGAAGCACAGGTACGACCAAGAAGCGGACTGGCATTTAAAAAAGGGGTTACCGTTCTTAACAGCCCCGGAACAGTTGATGCAGATTACAGAGGTGAAATCGGAGTAATTTTAGTAAATTTATCTAATGAGCCTTTTACCGTAGAGAATGGAGAAAGGATCGCCCAGCTAATTATCGCTAAACATGAGCGTGCCCAATGGCTGGAAGTTGAAGTGCTTACAGAGACCTCACGTGGAGAAGGGGGCTTTGGCAGCACTGGTGTAAAGTAACCATTTAAACAGGCCTTATATGAAGCACAATTATTTTTTTAGTTTTTGCTGCTCAATTGCACTGGTGTTTTGCGCCAATGCTGCAGCTCAGGAGAAATCATCATCAGATGATCATGTTAAAAAGATTGCAGATAAGGCCTGCGAATGTACGAGGGAAATAAGTATAAGGATTCCCAAAGACTCTATAGTCCAGGGGATAAAAGGATGTATATATGCAGCTGTTATGGAAGACCAGACGGCAGGGGCAGATGCTAAAATGATGGAGATGCTGGAAACTGCGCTCGCGGCAAAAAAAGATACGGTGGTAGGCGTTGGGGAAAGTGTTACCATAACAGTAGATAAGGATTTTGACCAAATATTACGTTATCTGCACAATAACTGTGCAAGGGTTAAAACGCTTATGGCTACGGATAATGTGTATCGTGATAACTCCATGTCTAAAGACAAGAAGGCTCTTGACTTTTACAGCCAGGGTGTAGATTTTGCAAGACACGAGCAGTATGCTCAGGCAGTTGAAAGTTATAAGAAAGCTGTTAAGGCCGATCCAAAATTTGCTTTTGCATGGGATAATCTTGGACTCTGCTATCGAAAAATGGGTAAATACAAGGATGCAATAAGCTGCTATGAAAAATCAATCGCGATTGATCCTAAAGGCTCCACGCCTATAATGAACATGGGTGTGGCATATACGCTTTTAAAAGATTACAAGTCGGCGGCATCAGCTTATGAAAAGTTGATAACTCTGAACCCAGATAACCCGGAAGGCTACTATGGAGCTGGTAAATCGTATTACTTGGCTGAAAATTATGAAAAAGGGCTCGACAATATATTTATGGCCTATAGAATGTATAATGAGCAGGGGTCTCCTTATGTAAATGACGCAGCTAAGCTTATTGAGGTGTTTTATACTGATCTTGAATCAAAAGGTAAAAAAGATATTTTTGAAACGGTAGCAAAGAAAAATAATATTGAAATTAAATAAACTGAGATATAAAGGCTGCAACCAAGAGAATTGACATTGCAGCTGAATGAAATTAATACAAACAACAAACCACACATTTCTAAATGAAGATTATTGTTCCTATGGCTGGCCGCGGATCGCGCCTTCGCCCACATACTTTGACAGTACCAAAACCATTAATTCCTATTGCCGGAAAACCGATAGTACACAGACTTGTAGAAGACATTGCCGGAGTACTTAACCAGGATATAGAAGAAATCGCTTTTATTGTAAGCAGGGATTTTGGAACACAGGTAGAAACCGACCTTATTGCAATTGCCGAAAAACTTGGCGCCAAAGGAACGATTTACTATCAGGATAAACCTCTTGGTACTGCGCATGCCATTATGAGTGCTAAAGAGTCTATGACAGGTCCTATCGTTGTGGCTTATGCCGATACACTTTTCAGAGCCGATTTTACGTTAGATACTACTGCTGATAGTGTTATCTGGGTAAAACAGGTAGAAGACCCAAGCGCTTTTGGTGTAGTGAAGCTGAATGAAAAAAACGAGATCGTTGATTTTGTAGAGAAACCAAAAGATTTTGTGTCTGACCTTGCGATTATAGGCATTTATTATTTTAAGAGCGGTGAAACACTTCGTGACGAACTTCAGTACCTGTTAGATAACAACGTTGTTAAAGGCGGAGAGTATCAGCTTACAGACGGCCTTGAGAACATGAAGGTAAAGGGCATGAAATTTGTACCGGGTAAAGTAGACGAATGGATGGACTGCGGTAACAAGAATGTTACGGTAGAGACCAACTCACGTATGCTGGGTTTCCTTAATAACGATGGGGAAAACCTGGTGTCGGCATCAGTAAAATTAGAAAACAGTACAATTATTCCGCCGTGTTTTATAGGCGAGAACGTAGTGCTTAGAAATTCTACAGTAGGTCCGTACGTATCATTGGGAGATAATTCTCATGTAGAGAATACAATTATAAAAAACAGCCTTGTGCAAACGCACGCGGTTATTAATAACGCTATTTTAGATAATGGCATGATGGGTAACCATGCTGCCTTTAACGGTAAGTTTACAAGCATAAGTATAGGCGACTATTCGGTTATAGAATAAATACATGAAATTTAAAATCCTTTTTTGCGGGGTATTGCTTTCAGGCTCTTTATCAGGGCCAGCAGCTTTGTATGCCCAGGAGCCTAAAGAGCCGGACCAGGTAGCTTTAGCCAACAGTGAATTTGAAAACAACTTTTTTGAAGCACTTAAGCAAAAAGGGATTGAGAATTATGACAAAGCGATAAAGGCTTTGGAAAAATGCCTTGTTAAAGAACAGGATAATCCTGTACTGTACCACGAGCTGGGTAAAAATTATCTTTCGCTTAAAAAGTATGCCGAAGCCGAAAAAGCGTTCATAAAAGCGCGCGACCTTGAACCTACAAACAGATGGTACTGGCAGAGCCTTTATGATGTGTACTACGAAACGAAGGATTTTAATAAATCTATACCGATAGTGCAGAAGCTTACAGAATGGAGAAAGGAATTTTTTCAGGAAGACCTGGTTTCGCTATACATGTATACCCAGCAGTTTGATAAGGCGCTTGCACTTATAAATGAGATGGAACAGACTGTAGGCATGTCTGAAAAGCGTGAAATGTACAAGCTGCAAATCCTTAGCGACAACCGTTTCAAAAAACCGCAAAAGGAAATGCTGGAAGATGCCATAAAAAAGAATCCAAAGGAGGAAGCAAATTATCTTGAGCTGATTTACCTGTATTCTGAAAGTAATCAGGAGCAAAAAGCGCAGGAGGTTGCTAAGAAACTTGAAAAAGAGATTCCGGGGTCAGACTGGGGTCAGGTAAGCCTTTTTAAATTCAACCTTAACAGTAATGACGGCAAAAAAGCGTCAGAATCGATGTTCAGGGTTTTGAACAGTAAAAAGATAGACCGAAAGATAAAGCACCGTGTGCTTAATGAATTCCTGATTTTTGCGAGTAACAATCCGCAATACATGGGCGACCTAGAAAAGGCGGTAAATTATTTTGAAGACGATAAGCAGGTAAATGTTCCAAAGGAGATTGGTAAATTCTTTTTCAGTAAGGCAAAATATCCTGAGGCCATAAAGTACTTTGAAAAAGCGCTTGCAGCAAAGCAGGATGATATCGAGACAGTTGAGTTGTTGTTGTATACCTACTCTGACAGCGGTCAGTATAGCCAGCTTCAGAAAAAGGCAACAGAATATATAGACCTTTACCCTACACATGCCCGGCTGTATTATTTTGCAGGGCTTGCTGCTAATAAGGAGAAACAATTTGCTAAAGCAAAGGACTATCTTGAAACAGGCATTGATTTTGTAGTAGAAGATCAGGATCTTGAATTGTGGTTTACAAAACAGCTTGCCGAAGCCTACACTGGCCTTGGCGATACTAAAAAGAAAGACCAGGTGCTGCAAAGGCAGGCTAAACTAGAAAAAAACAAAAGCAAATAATGAAAAAATATATCGCTGTACTACTTGTCGTGGTTTCTATGGTATCGTGTAAAACGGCTCAAAAAGCAGTTGTGTCTGAAGGGGCGGCCGGAGAGGAAAAAGCCGTAAAAGAAATCGTTGACGGTCATTACAAAAACGTCAAAGATTTTAAAACGGTACTTATAAAGGCGTCGGTAGGTTATAAAGACAAGCGTACTAAACAAAACGTTAATGCTGAGATAAGGATAAAGAAAGATGAGATTATCCTCGTAAGTGTGCGTGCTCTTGGTTTTAATCTGGCCAAAGCCATAATCACCCCTACAAGGGTCAGCTATTATGAAAAATTAGGCAGCACCTATTTTGATGGTGATTATGCCGCGCTAAGTAAATGGCTGGGTACAGAACTGGATTATGCTAAAGTACAGAATATGCTTTTAGGTAATGCCATATATGATCTGAAGCAGGGTAAATATGCTGCGACACTTGAAGGCGGGCAGCATGTTCTAAAATCTATGGACCGATCTGCCATAAGCAAACTGTTCTTTTTTGAAGGTGAAAATTTTCTACTGAAAAAGGAAATCATAAGCAGGGCAGGGCAGGAACCTACCAGCCTTGATATCCAATACCCGGCATATAAGCAGCACAGTAAAGCAATGCTGCCGGCAGCCATAAAAATTGAGGCAGAGCAAAACGATGTCGTAAACATAGATGTTGAGTATAATACTGTTACCTTTGACGAAAATCTTACATTTCCTTATGAAGTGCCTGAAGGTTACAACCAGATTTTTATAGACTAAACCATGCCATATAAAAACATGACTAGATTATTCCTTACTATTTTTCTTATTTGCTTTACGACATTTGGGTGGAGCCAAAGCCAAAGCGCACAGCAAAAAAAACTGGAGCAGCGCAAAGCACAGCTTTTAAAAGAAATGAAGGAATTGCAGAATCTTGAATCGCAAACCCAACACAAAGAGAAATCGGTTTTAGGAAAGATTGAAGAGAACACTGCAAAGATCAGGCTAAGCGAAAATCTTATTTCAACTACAAGCAAGCAAACCCGTTTGCTTACAGATGATATTTACCTTAATCAATTGGGCATGAATAAGCTAAACAGAGAACTTAAGGTGCTTAAGGAAGATTATGCCAACATGGTTGTTAAGGCCTACAAAAGCAGGTCTGAGCAGAGCAGGATCATGTTTATCTTATCGTCTGAGAATTTTCTTCAGGCTTATAAGCGCATGCAGTACATGAAACAGTATGCAAGTTTTAGAAAAGTGCAGGGAGAAGAGATACGATCTAAAATGACAAAGCTGGAAGAGCTTGACAAGAAACTGAATGACCAAAAGCATGAAAAACAGCAGCTCCTTGCCGAAAGCGAAAAACAAAAGAAAACCTTAGAGAAAGACAAAGACGAGCAGGAAGTGCTGGTAAAAACTATCCGCAAGGACAAAAAGAAATATGCTTCTCAAATTAAAAAGAAACAGCAGGAAGCAAAAGATATAGACAGGAAGATTGACAAAATGATCAAGGATGCGATTGCTGCTGCCAACAAAAAAGCGGCTGCAAAAGCAACTACTACTGCAGAGAAAAAAGAGATTGCTGCGGCTGCTAAAAAAGAGCCTAACAAAATTGTACTTACTAAAGAGGAAAAACTTTTGGCTAACAATTTTGTGGCCAATAAAGGAAGGCTTCCATGGCCGGTAGCAGAAGGTTATGTTTCATCTAAATTTGGTAACCACGAAAGCCCGTTTGAAAAAGGAGTGGTGGTAGACAACAAAAATATAGAGATTACCACGAAGCCCGGTGCGCAGGTAAGGGCGGTATATGATGGTAAGGTTACCTTTATCTATATCATATCAGGAACTAAAGCGGTTACTGTACAGCATGGTGATTACTTTACATTATACTTTAACCTTTCTTCGGTAAATGTAAGTGTAGGTGATAAGGTTACCACAAAACAATCTTTAGGGACTGTACATACTTATCCTGAGTCTAACAGGACGGTGCTTAAGTTCTTTGTACTCCAAAACACTAAATACCTTAACCCTGAAGCATGGGTGTCACAATAAACTAAAAATTCCCCGCCATGGCGGGGAATTTTTTATGATATGAATAAAGCTTTAAGCTCTGTTGCGTCATGCGGATTCATTTTGCCTGCCAATACCAGGCTTAGCTGTTTTCTTCGTAGTGCAGCATCAAAACGTTGTTTCTCGAGTTCTGTCTCCGGTTCAACGACAGGTACTTCTACAGGCCTTCCGGTTTCATCAACAGCCACAAAAGTATAAATAGCCTCATTTGCCTTAGTGCGTATTCCGCTCTCACGGTCCTCAATCCATACATCAATAAACACTTCCATAGAAGTCTTGAATGTTCTGGATATTTTAGCCTCTATAGTAACCACACTCCCCAACGGAATGGCACGGTTAAAGGCTACGTGATTTACAGATGCAGTTACAACAATCCTGCGCGAATGCCTTCTTGCAGCTATGCTTGCAGCACGGTCCATACGGGCCAGCAGTTCGCCCCCAAAAAGGTTATTAAGCGGATTAGTCTCTCCTGGTAAAACCAGGTCGGTCATTATACAAATAGAATCTGATGGATGTTTTGGCTGCATGCTTTTTTTTGCAAAGATAGGGTAGATGCAGGTGCAAAAAAAATCTCCCGCTAAGGGAGATTAAATTTTAGAATTCTTTTACTAAAAGCCACGCATCGCGGTTTTCTGTACGTTTTATTTTCTGCATGCTTTCGTTGGCTTCAGCGTGAGTGGTGTAGCTTCCGTAAGCAACGGCATACAATCCTCTGTTTTTTCCAAGCCTTCTTGCCTTAAACCCTTTTGCAGTAAGTTCCTTTACTGCTTTTTGAGCATTGGCTTCTGTAGAGAAAGCACCTGCTACAACATGGTACGGCATTTTTATTTCTTTTTCTTCCTTAAGCGGCAAAGTAACGGCTGGCATTGGGCTTTCTATAAAAAATGTTGCCTGCTGGATCCTGTCGTGGATCTTTTCCTGTACAGACTGTTCTACGAGCAATGTCTGCCTTGCAATTTCGTGGTCGCGGTACATTTTAAAACCTGTACCGCCTGCGCTTGCCATAACAACAAATACGGCTGCATATTTAAGGTAAGAGTAATTTCGTCTTCTTTCGGGAGTAAATACTACCGGAACTGTTTCTTCAATTTCTTCAACAATCTCTTTGTATTCTTCCCTTTTTACAGCAGGCGATTTTACCATGCTAAGGCCAAAAGCTTCGGCAAGATAGTTAACAGGGGTATCAGGAGTAAACACGAGGCCGCCTTCTGCATTATAAGAAATGTTTCCAATGTTCTTAAGGACAAGTGTTTCCCTGGCCTGTAATTTTTCAAACCATACTTCTGTTGCCTTGCTTATAGCGTTTACAGCCTGGTCGTAAGAAATTTTTTCCTGCAAAGCGACATGATTGGCTAAAAGCCCGTCATTATTTTTTAAATTCGCGTTGAATGAAATCAGTTTTTTAGGAGGGTAGAAAGTATAGGTGTCATTGTTTAGCTGCGCCGGTTGGGTTTCTGTAAGAAACGCGCCAAAACCCGGAACGGTAACGCACTGGTAGCGATACAATAAAGCCGATATGTGTTTTTCTATCATCATAACAACAAAATTAACAATTCAACATGAGTTGCAAAATTTTATTCACAATTTTTATTAACAATGTGCGCTAAATCCGACAAACGGCAATTAACTTCGATTGATGACTGATTCTGAATTATTTAATTCGCTGGCACTGATGCGTGTAGACGGTGTTGGCGATATAATGGCTAAAAGGCTGATTAACCATATTGGATCTGCTGAAGACGTTTTTAAAGCTAAAAAATCGCAGATAACTTCTATTGAAGGTGTAGGTGACATTGCGTACACTAAGCTGAAAAATGCAAATGCCTTTAAACTTGCCGAGGAGGAAGTGAAATTTGTAAGGCAAAATAACATAACACCATTGTTTTACCAGGACAGCAATTACCCTGACAGGCTTAAGCACTGCATAGACGGGCCTGTGGTATTATTTACATCGGGAAATATAAATCTTGAAAACCGAAAGACCATCAGCATTGTGGGTACACGCCAAATGACATCGTATGGAGGCGATTTTTGCCGTAAGCTTATTGAAGACCTTGCCCCGTTGAATCCGGTTATCATAAGCGGTTTTGCTTATGGTGTAGATATTCATGCCCATGCGATAGCCATGGAACAGGGATTGCAGACTATAGGTGTTGTGGCGCACGGGCTCAACCAGATCTATCCTAAAGTGCATAAAAAGTATGTGGCTAAAATGGAAGAGAATGGAGGTTTTATGACCGAGTTTTGGAGTACTTCAAATCCGGATAAAGAAAACTTCGTGAAACGTAACCGCATAGTGGCAGGACTTAGCGAAGCTACAATTATTATAGAAAGTGCCGATAAAGGCGGATCGCTTATTACCGCAAATATAGCTAACGACTACAACCGCGATGTGTTTGCAGTACCGGGTCGTGTTACCGATAAATACAGCATGGGCTGCAATAATCTTATAAAAAGCCAGCGTGCTAATGTACTTACAGGTGCCGCTGACCTGATCTATATGCTTAACTGGCAGCTAGAAGAGGAAAAGAAGAAACCTGTGCAAAAACAGCTTTTTGTTGTGCTTGATAACGACGAACAAAAAGTATATGATTACCTGCAAAAGAAAGGCAAGGAACTTATGGATGTTATAGCCCTGGAATGTGACATGCCTATTTTCAGAATTTCGTCACTGCTCCTCAATATGGAACTGAAAGGGGTGATCAGGCCGCTGCCGGGTAAACTTTTTGAGGCGATATAGAACAGTGTTCAATAAATCTGTAAAGTTTGTTTAAAAACGAAAAGCAGTACTTTTTAAGTACTGCTTTTCATTTTATATACTGGCCACTGTCTACGATTATTCGTATCCTAGTTTTATTCTTACCCTACCTAATACTTCATTAGCAACGGCGCCTGCTTTTTCGGCGCCTGCTTTTAATAAGGCATCCACTTCATTCAGGTTGTTTATGTAGTAAGTATATTTTTCCCTCACGGGTGCAAATTTTTCTACTATCAGTTCAAACAAAGCTTGTTTTGCATGACCGTAGCCATAGTTGCCGCCAAGGTAGTTGGCTCTCATAGCTTCAATTTGTTCGGCTGTAGCCAATAATTTGTATAGTGCGAACACGTTGCAGGTATCAGGGTTTTTAGGATCTTCAAGCGGCGTGCTGTCGGTCTCAATGCTCATCACCTGTTTGCGAAGCGGTTTGTCTTCCTGGAATATATTGATAAAGTTATTGCGCGATTTGCTCATCTTTTCACCATCGGTACCAGGTATAATTTTAGTATCATCACCGGTAACCGCTTCAGGGAGTATAAATGTTTCACCCATCTGGTGGTTAAAGCGCGACGCAACATCACGTGTAATCTCGATATGCTGGATCTGGTCTTTTCCTACCGGTACAAATTGTGCGTCATATAATAATATGTCGGCAGCCATAAGCATTGGGTAAGTAAACAAACCTGCATTCACATCTTCGAGCCTGTCGGCCTTGTCTTTAAAAGAATGCGCAAGCGTTAAACGCTGAAATGGAAAGAAGCAGCTAAGGTACCATGATAACTCTGCTGTTTGCGGTACATCGCTTTGGCGGTAAAAAACCACTTTGTTAATATCCAGTCCGCAGGCAAGCCATGTAGCTGCCACGCTGTAAGTATTCGCGCGAAGTGTTGTGCCGTCTTTTATCTGTGTAATAGAATGCAGATCGGCTATAAATAGAAACGAATCATTTTCGGGTTTGTTGGCCATTTCCACGGCCGGTAATATGGCGCCTAAAAGGTTGCCAAGGTGTGGGGTTCCTGTACTCTGTACCCCTGTTAGTATTCTTGCCATTATACAAAAATTGAAATTTTTACAAAGGTAAACGATTTGGCAAGATAATAAGGATTGAATTCTTACATTTGAAAATATGAAAATAGTGAAATATTTTTTGTGGACACTTTGGCGCGTATGGTTTTACATCCTTATGGGTGTGCCCATTATTATTTTGTCGCCGCTGCTTATTATAACAATATCGTCTGAGAAGACCTATCCGCAGTTTTTTGTGCTGGCCAGGTTTTGGGCAAAGATCATCCTGTTAGGCATGGGGTTCCCGTACCGCATAACCCGCGAGCAGCAAATGGAAAAGCATAAAAGTTATATGCTTGTGGCTAATCATACTTCTATGACCGATATTATGCTGATGCTTGTCGTGTCTAAAAACCCATTTGTGTTTGTAGGCAAAAAGGAGCTGGTTAAGATTCCGATATTTGGGTTCTTTTACAAACGTACCTGCATACTGGTAGACAGAAACAGCTCTAAAAGCCGTTTTGAGGTTTTTCAGCGTGCGCAGAAAAGGCTTGCCCAGGGATTAAGCATCTGTATATTTCCTGAAGGCGGTGTGCCTGATGATGAAAACGTATTGCTGGACGAATTTAAGGATGGCGCTTTCAGACTGGCAATAGAACATCAGATTCCTATAGTACCCATGAGTTTTTACGACAACAAGAAACGATTCTCTTTCAGTTTTTTTAGCGGAAGCCCCGGTATTATGAGGGCAAAGGTGCACCCATTTGTAGACACTACCGGGCTGACCATGGAAGATAAAACCGACCTTAAAGACTTAAAGGAAAAAGTAAGGCAGCTTATTTATGATGACCTGCTTAGATTCTCTAAAAAATAACAAAACACTCCGTCATGGGAGTGTTTTGTTATATATAAATGTTTTTTTTTTAGAAGCTGAAGCTTACGCCGGTATATAAACCTATAAAATAAGGTTTAAAGTTGCCCGAATCCCTGCTGTAGGCATTTACCTGATATTTGAACATCGGTTCAAAGTTAGCCTGGAACGAATCCCAGAAACGGTATTTAAAACCAAGCCCTACGTTTGTACTAAAGTGTACGTTATTTAAGTTTTGCGCTTCGCCATTACCCACCTGCGTGGTAAGGCCGGTATCTGAAACTACGTTTACGCTGTTCTGGCTCAGAAATAATGTACTTACACCACCTATCACATCAATACCAAATTTATTGTTCAACACAGCATAACTCATTTCCAGCGGTACTTCTATGTAGCCTGTTTTTTGAACCATAGATCCATTGATCAGCTGGTTCTGCTCACCGTTTATAAGTAAAGGGTCACTTGGTATGTCACCTGGATTCTGTACAACAATATTGCCTACTGCTTTAGATGTACCAATGTTTGTTGTAATGTCATTTAACGATGCGTAGAAAGCTATACCGTTTGTAGCGTAGCTAAGGTTTACAGAGTTAACACCTGAACGTATGGTTATCCTGTCGTTTACTGCATAATTTACCCCAAGGCCTATACTCAGGTCATTGTCATAACTTTTGCTGTTTGCAGAAAACTGCTCGTTGATAGGAGAGCCCTGCCCTATAGAATTATAAAACACAGGTGCTACCTGAGGTTTTACGTTCCAGCGTGGTTTACTCTTAGTTTCGGCTACAGATTTATCTTCTTCCTTGTTTCCTTTAAGGATTTCCTGAAGTCGTTTTTCAAGTTCGTTTTCCGGGACAACTTTAGTCGAATCCGTTTCTGCTTGTACTACTGCATCTGTAACAGGGATGTTTTTATCGATGATAGTATTTCCTGCATCTGTTGTTTTCATGTTGGCATTCACCGGATTTTTGCCGGAAGCGTTATATGTTCCGGCAGCGGCAATTCCATTTGTATTACTACTGTTGGTAATACCATTATTATTTTCGCCGTTGGCTTTCGAAGCAGTATTTTCTACGCCTGCCATACCCTGATTATGTCCTGAAACAAGATTGCTTTTGTTTTTGTGGCTGCTCTCATTAGGGTTTTTGGCGTAGTCTTTTGCGCCTGCCCTAAGTTTTGCGGCTGCAAGTGCGTCATCGGCATTGCTGTTAGCAGGAGCATTATTATTAGCAGGAACTGTTGCCACTGATGAAACAGCAGTAGTGCCATTTGGGCTTTTTACAGACTGGGTAGCAGCAACTGCGGTGTTGAACGCCGGATCGGCTGTATTTTCGTTTACGTTTGATTTGTTGATGATTGTGCTGCCCTGTTGCGCAACAGCATTGTTTGTTTTGCTTGGTATTATATTGTTTTGGTTAGATGCGTTGCTGTTTGCATTGCTCCTCCCGTTTGATTTTTGCTGAACAGCAACGCCATTGTTACGGCTGTTTGCAACAGGCAGTGTTACATCGCTGCCCACAGATGAACTGCCGCTGATTGTATTGTTATTTTTAGACGTAGCAGATTTTTCGTCTCCGGCTGCCACAGCAGTAGCGGTATTGGTTGTTTTTTGTGGTGCATTGGTGTTTCCTGCGTCTGATGGGCCAGATTGTGCAGGTGCTGCCATAGGCGAAGCTTTTGCAGCGCCAGCAGGAGTAGTATTGTCTATAACTACGGCCGGAGCGTTAACGGCAGGGTTTTCGGCATCGTTAAAAAATAGTGTGGCAAGAAGTCCGCCCAGCACCAATAGTGCCGCCACACCCGATAGTCTTAACCATATCGGGATGACCCTGCGTTTCTTCTTTTCCTCGAGTATCTCCTGTATGTTGTCCCATACAAATTCAGGAGGGGCTACTTCAAAGTCCTTAAACTTTTCCTGGAATAGCCGGTCTAAATTCTTCTTCTCATTCATCTTGCTGACGGTATGCTATTTCCCTGTTGGGATTCAATTTTTTCTTTTAGTATAATCCTTGCGCGGGCAAGGTTGGATTTTGAGGTGCCGTCTGTAATGCCCAGCATCTCTGCAATTTCTTTATGCGAATAGCCATCTATAACATAGAGGTTAAAAACCATCCTGTACCTGTCCGGAAGTTGTTGTATTATGCCTATAAGGTAATCCATAGAGATATTATCGCTTTCAATCTCTATATCTTCAACATCAGGAATGTTTTCGCTAACCAGTTCAAAAATCCCTTCTGTGCGGTAACGCTGAAGGACATTATTTATCATTACCCTTTTTGCCCATCCCTCAAAAGAACCCTTGAACTGGAACTGACCAATCTTCTGGAAGATCAGCAGAAAACCATCCTGCAGGTTGTCTTCGGCATCCGCCCTGTTGCGCGAATACTTTAAACAAGCCGCAAAAAGCTTAGGCGCAAGCAGTCGGTACAACTGTTCCTGAGCCTTAATGCTGTTTTTCTGACAATCCTGTATGAGTTGGCCTAAACCCAATAGTTCCTTGTTATTTTCTCACAGGAATTTTTACCTGTTCGTATGTTTTTATTCCGTTATCGTCTAACCCGGTGTAAAATTTAAAGATATAGCAATCCAGCGCATAATCTATAGGGCATGTAAAGGTAAACGATTGTTCCTCGTGCTGCTCTACCTCATATTTTTTGCACTCAGATTCGTTTCTTACAGCTGCCTGCACGGCAATAAGTATGGCATCGCCATCTTTTTCGGTATGAAAGCGGTCAAACAGGTAGCAGCCTGTAGGTTTTGTGTAGGCAACGGTAACTTCATACGTTCTTCCCTTTATTACAGATGCAGGCACTATCACGCCATCAGCAGCTATAAACTCGATGTTATAATCCGGCTGCGGATCGGGCTCAAGTGTACAGGAATTAAGTATAAATAATGTTGTAAGTAAAAGTAAAATCTTTCTCATAAATCGTTTCGGGCATAATCTCATTACCAGATAGATGCAAAAAAAGTAAAAGGTTGCGTAATGGCAATAAAAAAACCCGAAAATTTCGGGTTTCTTGTGCGATTTAAGAAGCTTGTTCTTTTATCATGTCTTTTATCTTGATCTCCAGTTCTTCAGCAAGTTCAGGATTATCTTTTATCAGTGCCTTGACAGCATCGCGCCCCTGGCCTAATTTAGTGTCGCCGTAGCTAAACCATGAGCCCGATTTCTTGATGATCTCAAACTCAACGGCAAGGTCAAGTATCTCACCTGTTTTAGAAACGCCTTCGCCATACATGATGTCAAATTCGGCAGTTTTAAATGGTGGTGCCACTTTGTTTTTAACGATCTTCACTTTAGTACGGTTACCTATTACATTGTCACCGTCTTTGATCTGCGCAGCACGGCGGATGTCTATCCTTACCGATGCGTAAAATTTAAGTGCGTTACCACCCGTAGTAGTTTCAGGGTTACCAAACATAACACCGATCTTTTCACGAAGCTGGTTGATAAAGAATACTGTACAGTTAGTCTTGCTGATCGTAGCTGTAAGTTTTCTAAGTGCCTGCGACATTAAACGTGCGTGAAGGCCCATTTTAGAATCTCCCATTTCGCCTTCTATCTCGCTTTTTGGTGTAAGTGCCGCCACCGAGTCAATAACTACAATATCTATAGCGCCTGAACGGATAAGGTTCTCGGCGATCTCAAGTGCCTGCTCACCGTTGTCCGGCTGTGATATGATCAGGTTTTCTATATCCACGCCAAGTTTATCCGCATAGCCGCGGTCAAACGCGTGCTCAGCATCAATAAAGGCAGCGATACCGCCTGCTTTTTGTGCTTCGGCAATAGCGTGAAGCGTAAGTGTTGTTTTACCTGACGATTCAGGTCCGTATATTTCTATTATCCTTCCGCGAGGGTAGCCGTTAACGCCAAGGGCAAGGTCTACGCCAAGCGATCCTGAAGGGATTGCCTCTACTTCTTCCACGGCCTGGTCGCCCAGTTTCATTACCGTTCCTTTACCGTAAGCCTTGTCAAGTTTATCCAGCGTAAGCTGTAATGCCTTTAATTTTGCTTCTTTATCTCCGCTCATTTTTTGTATAGATTTGACCGTAAAAATAGTGCTTTTTTTTGGTGTGGCAACATGAGGTTGAGGGTTGTGGATAAGTTTATTTAATGTGTGATTGGTAAGATTTTTTTGTAAGTTTAGATTTATGGATTAAATAAAGAAATTATGAAATATAGAATTTTAGGTACACAAAATTCTGATTTGAAAGAGAATGAGAATTTGATAGGGAGGCTTTTTGATTTAAAATTACAAATAGCTCGGATTGTAACAGTAAAATCATTTAAACCTGGACAAATCTTAAATGTTCCCGAAAATCTTTTAGATAAAATACAATGGAAATATTTAAATCCTAACATTGATAGTCTAGATGGAGTTAAGAGTTATAAAATATGTAGGAATATAAGTTTAGCGGATGCGCTTACTGATTTAAGGTTAGTAATAGATCAATTTGGGAGATGCTATTTTATAGAGGATAATAGTTGTTTGGTTGGGTTTATTTATATAAATAATTTTCAAGTATTTACAGAGGGCATTAAAAATTTACCCAGGCTACATATGTCTATAAATTGTCGGGCCATTGAGGAGCAAGTTCTTTTCGGGATATTAGTCAATGATACTGATGAATATAAATTAACATTTACAAATTCTCTCATAAATGATGTGATTGATAGGCATTCTGGTAAATTATTAAAGAACCAAGATTTGGAAATTTGTAAATATTGTAAGGGAAATTTACCTGATGATGATATAATTATTGAGTTGTACAAAACAAACGAGATTTTAACCTTCAATTTTGAAGCTAATTAAGTTATCTCCAATTTTGGATGTTATTAAAGTAGTTTTTCATTAACTTTGGATTGCAAATGCTGATGAATATGACCGCAATAGAAAACATAAAGAACGGATTGATTGACAGAATACTTGCAACCAAAAATGAAAAATTGCTTCAGGCAATCAGCACAATATTTGAATCAGCTCAGGCTGAGGAGGAAGTTTCTTTATCATCAGAGCAATTAGAAATGCTTGCAATGAGTGAAGACGATATTGCAAATGGTAGACTTATATCTGAAGATGATTTGGATAAATTGGACTCCGGATGGCGTTAAAAGTATTTTGGACTGAAACAGCAATTCGTCAAAGAAACTTAATTTTTGAATATTGGAATGAGAGAAATGGAAGCGTTTCCTATTCATTAAAGTTATTCGCAAAAATTAAAGAGCGTACAGATATTCTGAAAGAAAGTCCTGAAATTGGAAAAAAGGCTGATAATAAAAATATGCGAGCGATTTCTTTAGGGCATTATAGCATATTTTATCAACATGATACTTCGAGAATAATTATTACTGCTTTTTGGGATAATCGACAAGAACCTGGAAAATTATTAAAATTTCTCAGAAGATAATTACATTTGTCCACTCCCCAAAAATTCCTACCTTTGCACCCGGTTCCGCCATTGTGAACCGGTATATACTGAATATCTCACTTAAAATTGTATAGCATGCAACTGTTCAACACTTTAAGCGCAGAAGAAAGAACCGCCCTTATTGAGGAAAGCGGAAAACAACGCCTTACGCTGTCTTTCTATGCCTACGCTAAAATCTCTGACCCAAAAGAATTTCGTAATTCTCTTTTCCTGGCCTGGAACCCGCTTGAGGTTTTAGGAAGGATATACGTTGCCCACGAAGGCATCAACGCCCAGCTTTCGCTGCCGGCAGATAATTTCTACACTTTTAAAGACCACTTAGATACTATACCGTTCCTTAACGGCATCCGCCTTAATGTGGCTGTGGAACACGACGACCTGTCGTTCCTGAAGCTTACCATTAAAGTGCGCGATAAAATCGTTGCTGACGGACTTAACGATGATACGTTCAACGTTATGGACGGCGGCACGCACCTTGGCGCGAACGACTTCAACAAGATGCTTGAAGATCCTAACACTATTGTAGTGGATATGCGTAACCATTACGAGAGCGAGATAGGTCACTTTAGGGGCGCAATTACTCCGGATGTTGATACATTCCGTGAATCGTTGCCTATCATTGAAGACCAGCTGGCCGACCATAAAGACGATAAAAACCTGTTGATGTACTGCACAGGAGGTATCCGTTGCGAGAAGGCTTCGGCATTCTTTAAGCACAAAGGCTTTAAGAATGTGTACCAGCTTGAAGGCGGTATCATAGAATACACCCGCCAGGTAAAAGCAGAAGGACTTGAAAGTAAATTCATAGGCAAAAACTTTGTTTTTGATGCAAGGCTTGGTGAACGTATTACGGAAGATATCGTTTCGCAATGCCATCAGTGCGGTAAACCGTGTGATAACCATACCAATTGTGCTAACGAGGGCTGTCACCTGTTGTTCATTCAGTGTGATGAGTGTAAGACAGCGTCTGACAATTGCTGTTCTGAAGCGTGCCAGGATATTTTCCACATGCCAAAAGAGGAGCAGATTGCATTGCGCCGTGGTACTATGAATGGTAATATGATCTTTAAAAAGGGAAAATCAGACCGTTTGACCTATAAAAAATCGGGTGACGAAAACACAGATGTTGCATTGGCATCAGCTCCAAAAACAAAAACGGTGCGTCCAAGGATCAGGAAAACACTGGTAGGTAAAGGCGAGCATTATTTCCCAAAAGCACAAGTAGGCCAGTTTATCATAGATAACCAGGAGCTTCATGTAGGTGATACTGTTATCATTTCGGGTCCGACTACCGGCGAAGAACAGATCGTTATCGAGAAAATGCGCGTTAACGGCCAGGATGGTACTGTTGCAGTAAAAGGCGATAAAGTTACCTTCAGCCTTCCGTTTAGGATACGCCTTTCAGACAAATTGTTTAAAGTGATAGGGTAACACCTTATTATATATAAGTAAACGAAACCTGCATGAGAGTGCAGGTTTTTTTGTTTTGTTCTTTTGTCTTGAAACAAAAGAACAAAAAATTCAGGCTCTAACTTCTTAGGCTACAAATTACCATCATCAGCTAAACCATTCGAACTCGCTTCGCTCAAACAGCGAATGCTTCTTAACGCTCATTCAGATAATTTGCTTAACGCCACAAAGTTTAAGGCCCTAACTTCACTCTCATGTCTTAGCATTATTTTTCAGCAATTACTCCTCTCTCCTTTGGAGAGGGGTTGGGGGTGAGGTTCACTGATAATTACCTCACTCTGTCTCATTCACACCCCAATCACGGTGTTTAACATCATTCCCGCAAAAAAATACTATCTTTACCCGCAAAAACTTTTTACGAACCAGTAGCGGCTCGCCGCGATCTATATATATAAAGACTAATTATGGCATGTACAAGCTGTTCTACGGGATCCAAAGACGGACAACCCAGAGGATGTAAAAATAACGGGACCTGCGGGACGGACAGTTGTAATAAACTAACGGTTTTCGACTGGTTATCTAATATGAGCCTTCCGGGAGGCGAAGCGCCTTTTGACTGTGTTGAGGTGCGCTTTAAGAACGGACGAAAAGAATTTTACAGGAATAGTGAAAAACTGACTTTAAGCATGGGCGACATTGTTGCCACTGAAGCATCTCCGGGACACGATATTGGTATTGTGACACTTACAGGAGAGCTGGTTAAGGTTCAGATGAAGAAAAAGAATGTAAAGAACAATGCTGAAATAGCAAAAATATACAGAAAAGCATCTCAAAAAGATATTGATATATGGAGTGAAGCCCGTGCTAAAGAAGAGCCTATGAAGGTGGTGGCAAGGGAAATAGCAATACGACTGGCTCTTGAAATGAAGATATCTGATATTGAATTCCAGGGAGACGGTTCTAAGGCAACATTCTACTATACGGCTAATGACAGGGTTGATTTCCGACAGCTGATCAAAGATTTTGCACGCGAATTCAGTACCCGTATCGAGATGAAGCAGGTTGGTTTCCGCCAGGAGGCTGCCCGTCTTGGAGGTATTGGTTCATGCGGACGCGAGCTTTGCTGCTCTACATGGCTAACCGACTTTAGGAGTGTAAATACTTCTGCGGCGCGTTACCAGCAATTGTCACTGAATCCGCAAAAGCTTGCAGGCCAGTGCGGTAAGCTTAAATGCTGCCTTAACTATGAACTTGATACCTATCTTGATGCGCTTAAGGGCCTTCCGGATATGGACACCAAACTATATACCGAAAAAGGGGACGCCTTCTGCCAGAAGATGGATATCTTTAAAGGGCTTATGTGGTTTGCCTATACTAATAACATGGCACACTGGCATGTGCTTAAGGCAGAGCAGGTAAAGGAAATCATGGAGCTTAATAAACTAAAGCAGCGTGTAACCGCGTTAGAGGATTATGCTGTGGAAGAGGCGGCTCCGGAAGTTGAAAAAACATTCCAGAATGCTATGGGCCAGGACAGCCTTACCCGTTTTGATGTGCCTAAGAAAAAGAAAAGGCCGATTAATAAGGATAAAAAACGCGAGCATGTAGTTGATAAAAAAACCGACAGGCCGGCAGGAAGCAACCTTATCAAACCAGCAGGTGAGAAGCCTGCCGGAGAACGACCTGTAAGGGAGAATCGTCCTGAAAGGCAGAATTCTGGCGACAGGCCGGAAAGAAAGCCTAATGAAAGGAACAGCAGGCCGCAAGGTGAAAGAAAACCGAATGAGAACCGACAGGTAGGCGAAAGGAAACCGAATGAGAACAGGCCTCAGGTTGAGAGAAAGCCGAATGAAAACAGGCAGCCAAGAAATAACGACAGGAACAATGCTTCCGAAAGGCCTGCAGGAGAAAGCAAGCCTGAAGGAAGACAACAGAATAAGAACCGAAACCATAACAACAGGAATGGCAATAAAAAGAATCCTAATGACAAAGGGGATGGCGGAACTCCTACCGGCGGCGGCAGTGCGGAATAGCATTGTGGCACTAAGCCTAGTTTTTCTGCTGGCTTCCTGCGATAAAAAAAGGGTGTTTGACGAGTATAAGGAACTTGATGGCAAGTGGAAAAAAGATAACGTGTTGTCTTTTAGCTTTGACCAGAAAGACACCGTGTCAAAATATAATATGTTTGTTAACGTTAGAAATAACAACAGTTACCCGTACAGTAACCTGTACCTCATAGTGCAGCTGCAGGAACCGGGAAGCAAACTTACCAAGGTGGACACCCTGGAGTATCCAATGGCAAATGCCGATGGATCTCTTATGGGCGATGGGTTTACTGATGTTAAGGAGAGCAAGTTGTGGTATAAGGAGAACGTAAGGTTTCCTAAAGCAGGAAAATATACCGTGAGCATTCAGCATGCTGTGAGAAAAGGCGGCGAGGTGCCGGGTGTAGAAGAACTTGATGGTGTTACAGATGTAGGTTTAAGAATAGAATCAACAGAATAAAAATTAAAAATGGCAGTCAAAAAGACGAGTAAAGCTAAGCCGGCCGCAACACGCGACGCATCTTACTATGTAAAAAAATTCTGGAAGATATTTGGTATCGGCATGGTATCGGTATTCCTGTTCTTCCTTTTGGCCTCATGGGGAGTGTTCGGAAAGATGCCAAGCTTTGACCAGCTTGAGAATCCCGACTCTAATGTAGCCACAGAGATCATATCAGAAGACGGAGAAACAATAGGTAAATTCTATCTTGAGAACCGTACACCGGTCAAGTTTGCCGATCTTCCAAAACCATTGGTAGATGCACTTATCGCTACAGAAGATGAGCGTTTCTTTGATCACTCGGGGATAGATACAAGAGGTACGCTAAGGGCTGTTGCTTCTCTTGGAACAAGCGGTGGGGCGAGTACCATTACCCAGCAGCTGGCTAAAAACCTTTTTCATGGCGAAGGTTCAAAAAACCTTTTGATGAGGATAATACAAAAAGCTAAAGAATGGATTATTGCCACCAAACTGGAAAGGCAGTATACTAAAGAAGAAATCATTGCAATGTACCTTAACACGGTAGATTTTGTAAATAATGCCGTGGGTATCCGTTCGGCATCAAAAGTATATTTTGGTAAAGAGCCTAAAGACCTAAAGGTAGAAGAAGCAGCAGTACTTGTGGGTATGCTTAAAAACCCTGCTTATTTTAACCCAATGAGGGAAAAAAGGAAGCAGCTGGTTAAAGACCGCAGGAATACAGTGTTAAGCCAAATGGTTAAATACGACAAGCTTGATGAGACCGTTAAAGAAAAACTGGCAGCAAAAGACGTGGTGACCAATTATAATCCTGAAAGCCATAACGAAGGTATGGCAACCTATTTTAGGGAGTACTTAAGGGACTATATGAAAAAATGGGTTAAAGACCATCCTAAAGATGACGGAGGAGAATATGATATTTACCGTGATGGCCTAAAGATATATACTACGATAGACTCTAAAATGCAGCGCTATGCCGAAGAGGCTGTAGACGAGCATTTGGCTAACCTTCAGGAAGAATTTTTTATTCAGCAGAAGAAGAATACCAATGCGCCGTTTGTTAATATTTCTAAAATAGAAACAGATAAGATCATCGACAGGGCAATGCGTAACTCTGAACGCTGGAGGATAATGTCTGAAGAAGGCAAAGATGAAGATGATATCATTGCGTCGTTCAAAGTTAAGACCGATATGACTGTATTTACCTGGAAGGGTGAAAGGGATACGGTAATGACACCCATAGATTCTATACGTTATTATAAGCACTTCCTTCAGACAGGATTAATGTCTATGAACCCTACAGACGGGCACATCAAAGCCTGGGTAGGTGGAATCAATTACAAGCATTTCCAGTACGACCACGTGCAGCAGGGGGCAAGGCAGGTAGGATCTACCTTTAAGCCATTTGTATACGCAGCAGCAATTGAGCAGCTTCACATTTCGCCATGCGACACTATTAATGATGCGCCGTTCAGTATGCCGAAAGGTAAATATGGCATTGACGCCGACTGGCATCCGCAAAACTCTAACGGACAGTTCTTAGGTCCGGTTACGCTTAAAAAGGCACTTGCATTCTCTATAAACACCGTATCGGCAAGGTTAATTGACAGGGTAGGGCCAAAAGCCGTGGTAGACCTTACCAAAAAACTGGGTGTAGGCAGTAAGATTCCTGAGCAGCCGGCCATTGCACTTGGAGCTGTAGAGATTACAGTAAGCGACATGGTGGCGGCTTACAGCACATTTGCTAATCAGGGTGTTTACATAAAACCTATTGTTGTTAAAAAAATAGAAGACAAGAGTGGAATTATACTAGATCAGGCAGAGATGGTTACCAAAGACGTGTTGAGTAAGGACGTTGCCTATGCCGTTATAAAACTGCTTGAAGGTGTAACCGAAAGCGGATCGGGGGCAAGGCTTAAATGGGGCGGTGCCGGAGGTACGGGTTATAACCGTATGACGGGCTATCCGTATAAGATCATTAACCCGGTTGCAGGTAAAACAGGTACAACACAGAATCAGTCGGATGGCTGGTTTGTAGGTATGGTGCCAAATCTAGCTACAGGAGTATGGGTAGGTAACGAAGACCGTTCGGCTCACTTTAAGAGTTTGGTATACGGGCAGGGTGCTACAATGGCACTTCCTATCTGGGGTCTGTTCATGAAAAAATGTTATGCCGATGATACTATGACGTTCAAAATATCCGAAAGGCCATTTGAAAGGCCGTCTAATCTTTCCATTCCGGTAGATTGTGCACGGGCTGTTGTAAAAGACACGGCCAAGATTGATAGCCTCGCTGTGGGCGAATTCAACTTTTAATACAAAACGCCTTCATTTGAAGGCGTTTTTTTATATATTTATCCGCGAAAACTAAAATATATTGTATGATTAATAAAAAAGTACAAAACGTTAGCGAGGCGCTGCATGATATAAAAGATAGCATGACTATTATGCTGGGCGGTTTTGGCCTTTGCGGTATTCCTGAGAATAGTATTGCCGAACTTGTAACTAAAGGCACTACAGACCTTACCTGTATTTCTAACAATGCTGGGGTTGATGATTTTGGGCTTGGGCTGCTGCTTCAAAAGAAACAGATCAAAAAAATGATATCGTCTTACGTAGGCGAAAATGCCGAATTTGAAAGGCAGATGCTTAGCGGCGAACTTGAAGTGGAACTTACACCTCAGGGTACTTTAGCAGAAAAATGCCGTGCTGCACAGGCGGGCATCCCTGCGTTTTATACACCGGCAGGCTATGGTACAGAAGTAGCTGAGGGTAAAGAGGCACGTGAATTTAATGGCAAGATGCATATAATGGAAGAGGCGTTTAAAGCTGATTTTGCTATTGTAAAAGCGTGGAAAGGAGACGAAGCAGGCAACCTTATATTTAAAGGGACTGCGCGTAACTTTAATTCTTGCATGGCGGGTGCTGCAAAAATTACAATTGCTGAGGTTGAAGAGCTTGTTCCTGCAGGAACGCTTGACCCAAACCAGATCCATATTCCCGGGATATTTGTACAGCGAATTTTCCAGGGCACCAAATATGAAAAACGTATCGAACAACGAACAACAAGAAAACGCAATTAATCATGGCACTAGGAAAGGAAGAAATCGCTAAAAGGATAGCAAAAGAAGTAAAAGACGGTTACTTTGTTAACCTTGGTATTGGTATACCAACCCTTGTTGCCAATTATGTTAGGGAAGATATATCTGTAGAATTCCAGAGTGAGAATGGGGTATTGGGCATGGGTCCGTTCCCGTTTGAGGGCGAAGAAGATGCAGATATCATTAATGCCGGTAAACAAACGATAACCACATTAGCCGGCGCATCATTTTTTGATTCGGCGCTTAGCTTTGGCATGATTAGGGCGCAAAAGGTAGACCTTACCATTCTTGGCGCTATGGAAGTAGCAGAGAACGGGGATATTGCCAACTGGAAAATTCCGGGTAAAATGGTAAAAGGTATGGGTGGCGCAATGGATCTTGTAGCATCTGCCGAGAACATTATCGTTGCCATGATGCACGTAAACAAAGCCGGCGAAAGCAAACTGCTTAAACGCTGCTCACTGCCGCTTACAGGCGTAGGCTGCGTTAAGAAGATTGTTACAGAGCTTGCTGTTATAGAAGTTGTTCCTGAAGGCTTTAAATTATTAGAGCGCGCTCCGGGCGTAACAGTCGAAGATATTAAAAATGCTACAGAAGGTAATCTTATCATTGAGGGTGATATCCCTGAAATGGTAATTGATTAATCCGCCACTATATTTTATTACAAGGCCCTTTCGAAAGAAAGGGCTTTTTCTTTGGGTTGTTCTATATAACTGAAATTTCCATTTAATTCTTATATGCAAACGTAAAATTACAGGTTTGAAACCAAAACTATTTTGAGAATGTCATGAAATAATCTTCCAGCCCTTTCAGTTCCTCATCGGTAAAATTTTTAGTAATGGCAAAGTTGGTTTTCATCACTTCATACTGCGACGGGTCAACTAACGGCTCGCCTTCGCCTTTCAGGAATTGTACCATGTCGCCTTTTTTCTCCTTATAAATAGCTGCGATTTCCATAGCACTTGGCCCAATGATCTTCTGGTCTGGCTTATGGCAGGAAAAGCAGTTGCCTTTACCATTAAAGATCTCTTCGCCAATTCTTTGCGATGGCGTAAGGTTTAACGAAGCGCCTTCAGAAATAGTTTCAGACGAAGGATAAAGCGATTCTTTTTTTTCTTCCTCTTTCTTGCAGGAAAAAAGGCTCAGGGCTACAAAGGGTATGATTATTCGTTTCATTACAAATTTTTTGCAAGATAAAAACAACCGCCCTTACAGATGTAAAGGCGGCAGATAATTATTTATTTAAAAGTATGGCAGCTTCTTTGGCAAAGTAAGTAGAAATGATGTCTGCCCCTGCGCGTTTAATACAGTGAAGCTGCTCAATCATAATCTTGTCATGATCCAGCCATCCTCTTTCGGCTGCAGCCTTAACCATGGCATATTCGCCTGATACCTGGTACACCGATACAGGAACATTTACGGCATCCTTCACTTCGCGAACAATATCAAGATATGCGATGCCCGGTTTTACCATTACAATATCAGCACCTTCTTCCACATCGTGTAACGCTTCCCTAATGGCTTCAATACGGTTAGCATAGTCCATTTGGTACGTCTTTTTATCCTTTGGCACTTCCACCCCCGATTCTTTTGGTGCACTGTCCAGCGCATCGCGAAAAGGCCCGTAAAATGACGAGGCATATTTAGCGCTATAGCTCATAATACCAACATTTGGGAATCCGTTTTCTTCCAGCGCCTTACGGATAGCAAGCACACGCCCGTCCATCATATCGCTTGGTGCAACAAAGTCGGCGCCGGCAGCAGCGTGGCTAAGGCTCATAAGTGTTAGCGCGTCTACCGTGGCATCGTTAACAATATCGCCATTTTCTATAATACCGTCGTGGCCATAAATAGAGTAGGGGTCAAGGGCAACATCGGGCATAACGATCATTCCGGGTACAGCATCCTTAATGGCTTTAATGGCCTGCTGCATAAGTCCATTAGGATTCCAGGCTTCTTTTCCGGTGTTGTCTTTTAACTTGTCGTCTACCTTTACATAGATGTTTACTGCTTTTATGCCAAGGCTCCAAAGTTCCTTAACCTCCTTAACGGTAAGGTCTATAGAGCGGCGGAAGATACCCGGCATAGACGGGATAGGTACTTCTACATTTGTTCCTTCTGCAATAAACATAGGGAACATAAAGTCGTTTGGTGTAAGTATCGTTTCACGAACCAATGAACGAATGGAGTCGTTAGTACGTAGCCTGCGGTTTCTTTGATGTGGAAACATAATTTTTATATTGTTCCTCTTACGAGGAGGTTATTAATCTATAGTCGCTCCTGAGGAGCTATTTTAATACTAGTTTGTCATTGCTGTAAATATGCCCTTCCCTTCGGGGACTATAATTGTCAACTTAAAACCTTTCTTTTATTTTTTCTTTCTCCTTTCTCAAAAACTCCGGTGCATCAAACCGATAACCGAAAAATGCAGTGACATAACTTATGGCATCGCCCATAGTTACATTGCTATCGGCGGTATGGCTCGAGGCTGTCGCTTTAGAAAATAACCCGCCATAAAAGGTGTCGGAGTTATAGCCTAATGATAACGTGGCTGTTGCCTGAGTTAAAAGCGAGGTGGTGTTTATATCGTCGTCAACTGTTTTTGTAAAGCCAGCGCCAAGCGAAAACGCGCCTGCTACAAGAAACTTTTTAGCGATTACCCAATTATAACTATAGCCGGGTGCAAGCGCAATATCTATAAAATAAACTTTTCCGTCTATACCTTCTGATTTATCGCCTTTCAGTTCGGTGTAATAATAGGATAGTGCAGGCATAAAACTTCCCGCACTTTTCAGTTGCCTTTCACTTTGAAAACTTTGCGCATTAATAGAGAAGTTTTTATTAAAAATGTAAGCCGTGCTCCCGCCCAATTTAAGGGTCTTCATCTTTGGGAGGTACACATTTGCGCCGGATGTCTCCAGGGTCATACCTTTTTGATAGATATAATCAAAGTGCTGTGCCCATCTTCCCGGGAAGAGGCTAAGGCCAAAAGAGGTCATCTTAGAATCCTCGTTATTTTTATTATCGGTAAAGAATTTTGGTGCAAAGCCCACACTAAAATATAGGATATCATACTGCACCGCTACTCCAAGCGTTGTCTTTCGGTTAGGGTCAAGGTCTACCGTAAGCCCCTCGTTTTTATAATCAAGGGTAAAATCGTTAGAGGTATTCAGTACAAACAGCTGTGTTGAAATTTTATCAGGAAACTTTTCTACATACGGATTACTAAGGCTGTCTGTTTGTGCAAAACAACCGCCTCCTGTAAATAACATAGCTGCTATGTATCTTACTATACCCAATCTACCGGATTTGCTAATATGTTTATCAATCGCTCTTCTTCGCTACCCACTACCGGATGGTGATCATATACCCACTGCACATGCGGCGGAAGGCTCATCAATATACTTTCCATACGCCCATTGGTCTTAAGCCCAAACAGCGTACCCTTATCGTGAACAAGGTTAAACTCTACATAACGCCCACGGCGAATTTCCTGCCAGATGCGGTTCTCTTGAGTGTACGGGATATCCTTTCTTCGTTCCACTATCGGCACATACGCTTCAAGGAAACTGTTGCCCACTTCGGTAACAAAATCATACCAGTTATCCATACTGAAATCGTTGGTAGCTTTGCAGTGGTCAAAGAACAGGCCGCCTACGCCACGTGATTCATCGCGGTGTGCATTCCAAAAATATTCATCGCACTGTTTTTTGAATTTGGTATAAAATTCAGGGTTGTGTTTGTCGCAGGCTCCTTTACAGGTCTGGTGAAAATGTTTAGCATCTTCATCAAACAGGTAATAAGGGGTAAGGTCCTGACCACCGCCAAACCAGCTGTCTACCACATTGCTCTCTTTGTCATACATTTCAAAATAACGCCAGTTCGCATGTACTGTGGGTACAAAAGGGTTCTTCGGGTGTATAACAAGGCTGAGTCCGCAGGCAAAAAAGTCTACATCGCCTACATTAAAGTAAGCCTGCATTGCTTTTGGCAACGGTCCGTGTACTGCAGAAATATTTACGCCGCCTTTTTCAAACACGGCCCCATTCTCAATAACGCGGGTGCGGCCCCCGCCACCTTCGGCGCGTTCCCAAACGTCTTCACGAAACTTTGCTGTGCCGTCTACCGCTTCCAGTTTAGTAGTTATGGTATCCTGTAGTTGTTGTATATATTGGTAAAATTTATTTTTCATTTTTTTGTGTAGTCAGATTTCAATAATCCAAAATAAAATATATCTTCAAGCCCGCCCTGTCCATTTTTGAATTCAGACCGTAAAATACCTTCCTGAATAAAACCGTGCTTTAATGCAATTCTTTGGCTGGCACTATTTTCAGGCGAGGTGCAGATGTACACTTTATTCATGCCAAGCCTGTTAAAGCAAACAGATAATGCATTGGCAACCGCCCTGGTAATAATTCCCCTGCCTTCAAAGTCTTTATCTACAAAATAAGCAAGCTCACATTTGCCAAGCGAACGGTTAATGTTTTTTATGCACAGGTAACCGATGAGTGTGTGGGTTTCATTATCCCTTAAATAATAATAAAAAGTATCTTTTCTAAGCTGGCTGGCGATAGCCAACGCAATAAAGTCGATGGTCTTCTCGAGCGTAAGGCAGCCGGAAAGCGTAACCGGGAACGTTTTTTCAATGTGCTCTGCATTCCTGCTGATGAGGTTATAAAACTCATCCGGACGAATGTTGTGTACACTGTTTGTAGTCCAGGTTATCATTTTGGTTGTCGGTTTTTGGTTTTGGTTGTCGGAAGCTGCCAGCAACTGACAACCATAAACTATTTAAGTGCGTTTATCTTATTAAAAATATCAAACGAAAACATTTTGCTTTCTGCCTGTATAAAATTATATAAGGCTATAGCCTTTTCTTTATAGACAGTATTGTGTGCAAGCATATCAGCCAGGCGTTCCATATTAGCCCAGTCAAAATGCATTTTGGAAACATGCTCGTTCAATTCATTGCCCGTCATGGCATGCAGGCTTTCTGCCGAAAGTCCCAGTTGTGCCAGTAGCGGCTGTGTATCATCGTTTAGCCAGCCGTCAGGAACAAAAGTGAGCTCCAGCAGCTTGTTGAGGATGTTGTTTATCCTCTCATTTTCTTCATCACGCAGTCCAAAGCTTAGTGGCATTTTTGTGGTGTTTGGTTGCCGGTTGTTAGTTGTCAGTTGCTGGTTCTATCCAACAACTGACAACCGATAACCATCAACTATTTATATTCTTTCACTGCATCAATAAACGCTTTGGCGTGGTCTACAGGAATGTGTGGCAGTATGCCGTGGCCAAGGTTTACGATATAATTGTCTTTTCCAAATTCGTCTATCATCTGGTGCACCATCTTTTTGATGACCGGTATTGGCGATAATAATCGTGACGGGTCAAAATTACCCTGAAGGGTTATCCTTCCGCCCGATAGGTAGCGTGCATTACGTGCAGAACATGTCCAGTCTACCCCAAGCGCCGATGCCTTGCTTTGTGCCATATCGCCAAGGGCAAACCAGCAGCCTTTACCAAACACGATAACGTGCGTTTCTGGAGCAAGTGCCTCAACGATCTGGTTCATGTATTTCCATGAAAATTCCTGATAATCTACAGGAGAGAGCATACCGCCCCAGCTGTCAAATATCTGTACGGCATTAACGCCTGCCTTTACTTTTTCCTTAAGGTAAGCAATAGTGGTATCGGTTATTTTCTGAAGCAATACATGCGCTGCTTCTGGCTGCGAAAAGCAAAAGCCTTTAGCAATATCAAAACTTTTAGATCCCTTTCCTTCCACCGCATAACAAAAGATTGTCCATGGCGAACCGGCGAAACCGATAAGCGGCACTTCGTCGTTAAGCATCTCTTTGGTCAGCTTAATGGCATCCATTACGTAACCAAGTGTTTCGTGAATATCCGGTACACGCACTTTCTCCACATCCTGCGGTGTACGTATGGGGTTTGGCAAAAACGGACCCACACTTTCTTTCATCAGCACTTCAATGCCCATTGCCTGTGGTACCACAAGAATATCAGAGAACAATATGGCAGCATCGGGCTGTACAATACGGATAGGCTGTACGGTGATTTCTGCCGCAAGTTCCGGCGTCTGGCAGCGGGTAAAGAAATCATACTTGTCGCGTAGCGCCCTGAATTCCGGTAAATACCTGCCTGCCTGGCGCATCATCCATACCGGTGGGCGTTCTACTGGCTCATTGCGTAATGCTTTTAAGAAAAGGTCGTTTTTTATGCTCATTTGTTTTTTGTTTTTCACCACAAGGATCACTAAGATTTTCCACAAGGGCCACAAGAATTATTTGCTGTTCTTTAGCTCACAAAGCTTTGTGATTCTTTGCGCCTGTGTCCTTTGTGGTTAAATATGTTCTTTATAATAATTAATACATTGTATTATCACGTTCTCAACGGTTGGCTTTTTGGCGATGATTATATCCTCAGTTATGCCTTTAAGCGCTTCGGCTGTTGTATTGCCTATGCAAAAGCAGGTTTCGTTGCTTATGCCATTAGCGTTTAGATAGCTTTCTATACCACTAGGGCTAAAAAAAAGCAATCCGTCAACCCTGCTGTTTATAATATGCGGTGATAGTACCGTTTTATATACTTCAATCTCGTTACAGTCTATTTTGGCAGCAGCCAATGCATCAGGAAGCGTGTCCCTTCTCATGCTGCCCGAAAAGAATGTAAAGTCTTCTCCAGAATGTTCTTTTATAATGATGTCTGCAAGCGCTTCGGCATAATCGGCGGATGCCGTAACCGTATAATCTGCCTTTTCAATTGCCTCTTTTGTTTTCCTGCCTACGCAGAAGATCGCCCTGTCTTTATACTTGGGGCTCTCTTCGTTCAATAAGAAACCTGCAAAGGCATTTTGGCTTGTAAACAATAAATTCTGGCGGATAGTAACAAATTTAAAGGGCGTATATTGTATCGAAATGAAGTCGGCTTCCATGACTGACAGCCCTGCATTCAGCAAAAATTGCCTGTGGTTAGGCAGCAGTTTTTTAGTCGACAGTATTCGTATCATTTGTATTATGTATTCAGTTCTGTCCTGATTTTCTTCATCAGTTCGGCACCGCCATTGGCAAGCACTTCATTGGCACAATCGTTACCAAAGGTTATAGCATCCTGTCCTTTGTGCATTACTTTTTCTATGTGTATGCGCTCCTTGCCATCAATACTAAGCAGCACCCCTTCAAAACGGATCTCGCCATCTTCGCTGGTTGCCAATGCACCAATAGGAGCAGTACAGCCGCCCTCTAACGTGCGGAGGAACTGGCGCTCAATACGTGTGCATAGTTCGCTTTCGGCATGGTTCAGTTTACTAACGGCTTCAAGGCAGTAGCTGTCGTTTTCCATGGCAACGACTAACATTGCACCCTGTGCAGGGGCAGGTATCATCCAGTCCAGTTCTAAATGATTTTCCGGGAGCAGGTTAATGCGTTCCAGCCCGGCGGCAGCAAATACGGCACCGCTCCATTCGTTATCTTTAAGCTTTTGAAGGCGGGTGTTCACATTACCTCGCAGGTCGGTTACATTGTGGTTAGGGTGGCGGTTAAGCCATTGTGCCTGTCGGCGAAGGCTGCCAGTAGCAATTGTTCCTATGTCGTGCAAAAAATCAAGATTTCCTTTGTGAACAAGAATATCGTGAACATTGGCACGTTCTAAAACAGCGGCCTGCACTATGCCTTTAGGCAATGCAGTAGGCACGTCTTTCATGGAGTGCACTGCAATATCTACATGGCCCTGAATCATGGCAACGTCAAGTGTTTTTGTAAAAATACCTGTTATGCCCAGCTCGTAAAGCGGAACGTCTAATATCAGGTCGCCCGTAGATTTTACGGCAACAATTTCGGTGGCATATCCCAGTGCGTTCAGTTTTTTTTCTACTGTGTGGGCCTGCCAAAGGGCAAGTTCACTGTCGCGGGTGCCTATTCGTATGATTTTACTCATTTGGTAGAAGCTTCAATCTGAAAAACCTTTTCTATCCATTCGATGCTTTCATCTACCATGGTGTCGCGGTCTTTAAGATGATTTGCAAAATGGGTTGTAATTTTATGAATGATACGCTGGCTAATGATTTCTGCCTGCTCTTCATCAAAATTACTTATTTTTTTGCGTTGAAAGTTTAGTTCTGTGTCTTTTATGGTGTTAAGCTTTTCCTTAAGGGCGTTTATAGTAGGCGCAAATTTTCGGGCGCTGGTCCACTCTGTAAATTCGCTGCTTATATCTTCAATAATCGCTTCGGCAGCCGGAATGTGCTTTTTGCGGTTCTCCAGGGTGCTGTCGGTAATCTTAGAAAGGTCGTCTAAGTGAACCACGGTAACACCTTCAAGATCCCTCACATTGTCATGCACATTTTTAGGGATGGAAAGATCAAGTATAAGCAAAGGCTTATTGGTGCTTAAGATGTCCTTATCAATCGTTGGCATTGGTGCTCCTGTTGCCACCACAAGCACATCTGCTTTAGACAGCTCTAACGGAAGCAGGTCGTAATCTTTAACGATAAGGTTAAATTTTCCGGCAACCTGCTCTGCTTTTTCACGGGTACGGTTTACCAGTATAATGTGGTCGTTTTTGGTATGCTTAACAAGGTTTTCGCAGGTGTTGCGGCCTATTTTGCCGGTGCCAAAAAGCAGTATGTTCTTATTCTGTATATCGGCTACATTATTCATAATGTATTGTACCGATGCAAACGATACCGATGTTGCGCCGGAGCTCAGCTCGGTTTCGTTCTTAATTCGTTTGCTGGCCTGTATTACGCAGTTCACCAGTCGCTCCATATAAGCATTGGTAAGTCCGAATGACTTAGATTCATTAAAACCGTTCTTTATCTGGCTGATGATCTCAAAATCGCCCAGTATCTGGCTGTCCAGCCCTGAACCAACGCGAAACACGTGGTCTATAGCTTCGGCATTTTTATATACAAAAGCTACGCGCTGAAATTCTTCAACCGTGCCGTTACTGTTATCGCAAAGTAATTTGATAAGCTGAAAAGGGTGTTGGGCAAAACCGTATATCTCGGTCCTGTTGCAGGTAGATACAACTACAAGGCTCTCTATGCCTTCCTGCTTTGCCTGTTGCAGCAGGTTTGTTTTTGCGTCGTTCCCTAAACTAAATTTTCCTCTTATCTCAGCATCGGCCTTCCTGTAACTCAGTCCAACCGCATAAAAGTACTGATGCCTTGATACGTTATTATTATCCATAGTGTACACTTATCCTAAAAGTTCTACAAAAGTATTGTGAACGCTTTTTAAAAAGTAACGCTCAAAGTCCTATTTATGTCGCTACGGGATATTTTGGCATGAAAATGTATTTATTTGCCCAAATAGCCTAAATTTGCAATGAAATCAGCACGTTGCAAAAGCATAGTTTAGAACAAGTCTAAATAAAGCTATGTGATAATTTTGCATCCGGCATAAAAAAAGTACCGCTATGGGTTCTCATGAAGAGATTAAGATTGAGGATGATTTCATTGTGCTCCGTTTCCAGAACGACAGCGATGAAACCTCACATTATGAAAGGGAAGTAGGAGTAGACCTTATACAATTTCACTTTGGCATAAAGGGCAGGGCTAAGTTTATCTTTAACCAGGGCCGCTATGCGCTCGACCTGCGTGAGGAGGTTTCTCTGTTTTTATACAATCCGCAAAAAGAGCTCCCGGTACATCTTGAAATCGCCCCGCACAGCTGGGTGGTATCGGTACTGATATCTATCAAAAAGTTTCATGGTTTTTTTTCAGAACAGGCAGATCATATCCCGTTCCTGAGTTCAGATAATATTGATAAAAAGTATTATAAAGACGAAAAGATAAACCCGTCTATGGCAGTCGTGCTTAGCCAAATGTTTCATTTTAACCTGCACCAGTCCATCAAGAAACTGTACTTTAAGGGAAAGGTGTATGAACTGCTCAGTCTTTATTTTAACCGTGCCGAAGATACCAACACAGAGTCATGCCCTTTTCTCGTAGACGAGGACAACGTAATAAAAATACGTAAGGCTAAGGATATTGTAATTGCCAATATGGCTGAACCGCCGGGACTTGAAGAACTGGCTGATCAGGTAGGTATAAGTTTAAAAAGACTCAAAATGGGCTTTAAGCAGATCTATGGCGATAGCGTATACAGTTTCCTTTTTGATTATAAGATGGATTATGCGCGTAAGCTGCTTGACAGCGGATCGTATAATGTAAACGAAGTAGGACTTAAGATAGGGTACAGCACGGCAAGCCATTTCATTTCAGCATTCAAGAAAAAATTTGGCACTACACCGAAGAAGTATTTAATGAGCATGAACGAGAAGGTGTAACATATCCCTCACCCCTAACCCCTCTCCGAAGGAGAGGAGAACTCAGGCCGGCTTACTCAGGCTGATTAAGAGCGAAGCTGCTCCCTCTCCTTTGGAGAGAGCTGGGGTGAGGCAAAAACAATATAATTATGTGGAACCCAATTTCTTTAGAAGAATTACAATTAGAGATCCAGAAAGCGGAGACAGATCTTAAGGATGAACTTTTGGTCTTTTGGTCGCTTATCAAAATCGAACCTGAAAAATGGGTAGAGTCACAATATGGTGATGAAGGTGGTGGATTTTGGGTCGTAGGTATCTTCGGAAACCAGTGTATCTGGTACAATGACATTGAAGATGGATTCAATGTTTCTGATTATACTACTTACGGCAAAATAAACGACTACTGGTGTAACAAGGATGAAATAAGCTGGATTATATACCGATTGTTTGATTCTGTAAAGACAGGCAAACCCATAATGAAATTATCCGGGCCTGAAAAAATGGACTTGGATTAAAGATTTTCTAAAAATAAAAAACAACAAACAAACCGCCTTTCGCACGGTTTTTGAGAACCCAATGCAGGCGCAACAGCAAACAAAGGAAAAAGTAATGAAAGGAGTACTACTCGTAAATCTGGGTTCACCAAAAAGCCCGACAGCAAAAGATGTAAAACCTTATCTTGATGAGTTTTTGATGGATAAGTATGTAATAGACGTTCCTTTTTTGTTAAGGGCGCTTTTAGTAAGGGGAATCATTCTTCGCAAGAGGCCTGAAGAATCGGCGCATGCCTACCAGAAGATTTGGTGGGACGAAGGTTCGCCGCTTATCGTGCTCTCTCAAAGGATGCATAAAAAAGTACAGCAAAAAACCGATATGCCTGTGGCGCTTTCTATGCGTTACGGACAGCCTTCTATAGAAAAAGGGCTTCAGGAACTGTCTGACCAAGGTGTTACCGAAGTATTGCTTTTCCCATTGTATCCGCAGTATGCCATGGCTTCTACGCTAACCATATTGGTATTGGCAGAAGAGATCAGGAAAAAGAAATTTCCGCATATGGCCTTTACCGATGTACCTGCGTTTTACGATAAGCCTGATTATATTAAAGCGCTGGCCAATTCCATCAAAAAATCGCTGGAAGGATATGATTACGATCATTTGCTGTTTTCCTACCACGGTATTCCTGAGCGCCACATCCGCAAGACCGATGTAACCAAATCGCATTGTAAAATAAACGATACCTGCTGCGTAACGCCATCTGCGGCGCATAAATTCTGCTACCGCCACCAGTGTTACGAAACGACACGATTAGTGGTAGAGCAACTGGGTATCTCTAAAGATAAATATTCGCTTACCTTCCAGTCGCGCCTTGCCGGCGACAAATGGCTTGAACCTTATACCGATATCGAGATCAACAAAATGCCGACAAAAGGGATCAAGAACCTTGCTGTGGTAACGCCTGCTTTTGTAGCCGACTGTCTTGAAACCCTCGAAGAGATCGCTATGCGTGCCAAAGAAGATTTTCAGGAACATGGCGGCGAAAAATTCCTTGCAGTACCCTGCCTGAACGATGGTGAAGAATGGATAGGTGTTGTAAGCAACTGGATTAACGAGTGGGCCCATGCTGAAACACCTGTAGTTTAATGGAGCTATCATCCCGCGACCTCGCCAAAAAAGATGTTCGGAGCCTGCTGTTAAAACAGTCGGTTCCTGCCTCTATAGGTATATTGTTTATGACAGTCAATATACTTATAGACACCATTTTTGTAGGCCGCTGGATAGGATCGCTTGCCATTGCAGCACTATCGGTAGTAACGCCTATTACATTTTTTATTTCCTCTATGGGCATGGCCATAGGTACCGGAGGCGGATCGGTACTCTCGCGTGCACTGGGTGCTAAAGACCGTGAAAAGGCACTGACTACTTTTGCCCACCAGATCATGATGACCTTAGGGATATCTTCGGTTTTTGTGGCAGCGGGATTATTCTTCAGGGATGAGATACTCTATGTTTTTGGTGCCAATGGCGATATATTGAAACCGGCACAGGAATTCTTTTTCCCCATACTCCTGGCGGTACCGTTTCAGGCATTATGCATGATGGGTAATAATGTGATACGTGCCGAAGACAAATCAAGGCATTCCATGATATCCATGATCATATCGGCGATATCTAATCTTATACTGGACATTGTTTTTATAAAAGTATTAGGCTGGGGCGTGTTTGGCGCTGCGCTGGCAACGTCAATCTCGTTCTTTTTATGCTTTGCCTATATCTTTTGGTTCTTTGTGTACCGAAGCGAACTGCGCCTTAAATGGGAGTATTTTTCATGGAAGAATAAGATAGCAGGCGAGATAACCTCGCTTAGTTTTGTAACCTTTGCCCGTCAGGGTGTTATAAGCGTACTGGCTATTTTACTGAATCATACGCTATTTGCACAGGGAGGAGAGCATGCCGTAACGGTATATGGCATCATAAGCCGAATGCTCATGTTTGCACTGTTTCCGGTACTCGGAATAACACAGGGCTTTTTACCAATTGCAGGTTATAATTATGGTGCCAATAATCATAAAAGGGTGCGCGAAACGGTAGCAGTCGCTATAAAATATGCTACAGGCCTCGCCATACTTATCTTTATAGTGATACTTATTTTCGCCAGGCCTATAACAGCTGTTTTTACTACCGATGCGGACGTAATACGCGACACACCTAAAGCCCTGCGCTGGGTATTTGCGGCATCGCCCATTATAGCCATACAGCTAATAGGTGCGGCTTACTTTCAGGCTGCAGGTAAGGCAACAAGGGCATTACTGCTTACGCTGTCCAAGCAGGGATTCTTCCTGATTCCGCTAATACTTATTTTGCCACGGTTTTTTGGTATTTTTGGTGTATGGGTGGCATTTCCCATTGCCGATGTACTATCAACAATAGTAACCGGAATATTTTTAAAGAAAGAAATGGCCGAACATCTTAACGAAGACTAATGGAATACTACAACTACATAAAATCACTCCACCTCATTTTTGTAATCACCTGGTTTGCCGGGTTGTTTTATATTGTGCGGCTGTTTGTATATCATATAGAGGCTAACAGCAAGCCATCGCCCGAAAAAGAGATTCTTATAAAACAATACAAGCTGATGTCGTACAGGCTTTGGTATATTATTACATGGCCATCGGCAGTGCTGGCTGTTATTTTTGCGGCACTGTTATTGTTCCTTATGCCGGAATGGTTAAAACAACCGTGGATGCACGTTAAGCTTGCCTTTGTGTTCCTGCTGTCTTTATACCATTTTAAATGCCATAGCATTTTTAAGCAATTGCAAAAGGATGAGGTAAAATATACCACAGGATTTATGAGACTGTGGAACGAGGGAGCTACTATAATACTTTTTGCAGTAGTGTTTTTAGTAATCTTAAAGAGTGCCATCAACTGGATATTTGGTGTAGTGGGCATTATAGCATTTTCTATACTGCTTATGCTGGGCTACAAATTTTATAAACGGATAAGGGAGAAAAACCAGTCGTAAATGAAGGAAAAGTTTAAGATAAAACGGTGGTCACTGCGTACCAGGATATTCCTGTCGATGATTTTTATAACACTCATCGCATCGCTGCTTATTGCTGCCGTAAGTATCTACCAGTTTAAGAAAGAGGCAAAAGTATACCATCAGGACAGGCTGGAGCGTAAGGAGGCTGCCATTAAAGAACACATCAATTACATACTTTCTACAACTACATATCCGCTTAATACGGCAAACCTTCCGCTTATCTTCCGTGAACGCATCCACGAGCTGGCTAATATCCACGGGATGGAAATCAACATTTACGACCTAAATGGGCATTTGCTCAAATCGTCTAAAGCGGCATTCTCTGTAGATACGATAAACAGCAATATCCCAAAATCTATACTTAAGGTACTACGATCTACTGCGGAAAAAAGATATGTAGACTTAAGGCTTAGCGAAGACAACAAACGTTTCAGATCATCCTACAGCTATATAAAAGACACCAAATTTAAGCCGCTTGGCATACTTAACCTTCCGTATATTGAAGACGACGGGTACTACGAAAAAGAAACAAATAACTTCCTTATCCGCTTTGCGCAGGTATATTCGTTCATGCTGCTTATATCGGTAATTATTGCGTACTTCCTGTCGAGTTATATTACCAAGTCTATTAAAGAGGTGTCAGACAGGATAAAGGAAACCCGCCTTGCCGAAATGAATGCAAAAATAGATATGGGTGACACGCCTCAGGAAATTAGCCTGCTGGTAGACGCCTACAATAACCTTGTAGACGATCTTGATACCAGTGCCACTAAGCTTGCCCAGAGCGAGCGTGAACAGGCGTGGCGCGAAATGGCAAAACAGGTGGCCCACGAAATTAAGAACCCACTTACACCTATGCGCCTTACGGTGCAGAGCTTTCAGCGAAAATTTGACCCGCAGCATCCCGATATCAAACAAAAACTTGAGGAATACTCCAGCACACTGATACAGCAGATAGATACGATGAGTTCTGTGGCATCGGCATTTTCCAGCTTTGCCTCCATGCCCGCGCAGCAAAACGAAACGCTTAACGTGGTAAAGATCGTGCAGCTGGCATTGGAGATATTCAACGAAAATTACATTACCTACCATGCCGATGAAACCCATATCATTACCCGTATGGACAGGACGCAGTTGATACGTATAATCACTAACCTGGTTAAGAATGCTACGCAGGCTATTGAGGAAGAAGAGCCTGATCCGTTAGTGGAAGTTAGGGTTTTCCGCGAAGGCGGAATGGCTAAAATTTCGGTAAAAGACAACGGGAAAGGTATCAGCATTGAAAATAAGAGCCGTATTTTTGAACCTAAGTTTACTACCAAGACGAGTGGTATGGGGCTTGGCCTTGGTATCATAAGGAACATTGTAGAGAACTATCACGGTACCATTACTTTTGAAAGTACGGTGGGCAAAGGCACAGAGTTTATAGTTACACTGCCTGTTACCTCTGCCCAGGGCAACGAAGAAGACGACAAACAACAAACAGATATAAAACCATGAATTACGAAAACATACTTGTAGAAACCAGCGAGAACATTGCGGTAGTGACGATTAACAGGCCTACAAAGCTTAATGCGCTTAACCGTGCTACAATTACAGAGCTTCATGAAGCTTTTAAACTGCTTAACAACAGTGGAGAAGTAAGAGTTATTATTGTTACGGGAACAGGCGACAAGGCTTTTGTTGCCGGTGCAGATATAGCAGAATTTGCCAACTTTAACGTAGAAGACGGACAAAAGCTTGCAGCGCTTGGACAGGAACTATTGTTTGACTATTTACAAAACATGGGCACTCCTGTTATTGCGGCTGTAAACGGTTTTGCGTTAGGCGGAGGACTTGAGCTTGCAATGGCGGCACATTTCAGGGTAGCGTCAGATAATGCAAAGATGGGTCTTCCTGAAGTTTCGCTTGGTGTTATTCCGGGTTACGGTGGCACGCAGCGCCTGCCGCAGCTTGTAGGCAAAGGCCGTGCGATGGAAATGATCATGACTGCCGGAATGGTTACTGCAGACGAGGCTAAAGCGTACGGACTGGTTAACCATGTTGTGCCTCAGGCAGAACTTATAGATTTTTGCAAAGGCATAGCAGCGAAGATACTCAAGAATTCTCCAGTAGCCATAAGCCGCGCGATTGAAGCTATAAACGCCAACTACGAAGACGGCGTAAATGGATATAATGTAGAGGTTACTGCCTTTGGCGAATCTTTCGGGACCGAAGATTTTAAAGAAGGAACAACAGCCTTCCTTGAAAAAAGAAAAGCTGCTTTTCCCGGGAAATAAGGTAACTGTTACCATATAAAAAGATGGGCTGTCAAGAAATTGGCAGCCCATCTTTTATTTCCTCTTTTTAACTACATAGTCCTTTATTGGCATTCCGTCTATAATAACATCTTTTAAAACGGCGTTGCCATCTTTAACTCCTACAAGTGCATATACCGGTTTATAATCCTGCCTGCCTGCATATTCACCATAGGCAATTTCAGCTTCAGGGGCTTTGCTTTCTTCCATGTAATAGCGGTCAAATGGCAGTTTTACCCTTACTTCGGTGTCGGTAATCTTATAAAATATTTCAGTTGTAATGTAATCGGTTTCCGGTTTTTTCCGGCTTAATCCTGCGGCTTTTGCAAACCCCAGGCTGTCTTTTGCAAGGGCTATGTAAGCTGTTTCTCCGGCAAGCCAGGTAGTATCTTTTGTGGTGAGGTTTTCCATGCTAAAGGATAATGTAATATATTTTCCCCTAAACGGGTCGTTAGGATCTACTGGCTCTGCCTTAAATTTATATTCCGTTCCCTGGCGTGCAGTTATCTCACAGTCGTATATCATTTTTGCAGGCACAGAAAGCTGTATCAGCGCCGTAACAGCAAAGGCAATTAATAGATGCTTAGTTTTCATAATTTGTTGTTTTTGGGTTGCTTTTCTTTTTCTGGATCAGGAAGTAGTTAGTCAGGAAAAATCCAACGCCAACCCCGATAAATAACAGTCCTCGCACTACAAACGACATGTTTACGTCAAAAAAGCGGCAAGCAATAAGTACAGTTGTAATGGTAAGCCCAAAATTAAGCGTGGCAAAATCAAACCTGGCTACTCCGGCACGTATTATGGAGATGCCAAGGGCCAGCACCAGCAGGTTAGTAAGTATCGAAGGGACAAGGCTATTAAAGTTGCCGATAAGATAAATTACCGGAAAGATAAATGCCGCTGTCCTGAAAGGCTCAAAGCTTTTTGGTGCACCCTTTCTTAAAAAACTAAAGTATATTCCTGCTCCATAAAGCATAAGCCATGCTATGATAAAAGGTATTCCGGGCACCGCATCGGTAACAACTTCTCTCCAAACCCAGCGGAAAGAAGCCATGATAAGGATAATGGCAATGCTTAACCCTCCTAATGTTAAGTAACCATTTTTTCTTGGCTCATCGCTAAAAGGAGGTATAAAGCCAATGCTTTGTAAGAGACCTGCAAATGCAAGATAGATTAAAAAGCCAAAAGTGCCTGCACCATCTAAAAAAGAACCCAACACAATCAGTCCGCTTAAGGGCAGAAGCCAGTTGAGCGCCGCTGTTGTATTGTTGCGCTCCTGTTTAAGCTGCTGCAGGTAATAAGGCAGCAACAATGCAATCAGCAGTATATAGCCCCAAGGCTGGTGCGGATTAAAATAGCCTGCCTCGGTAGCAAAATAGGTTGCAAAAACAATATGGAGAACGGCAACAGCATTAGAACGTAACAGGTAAATAAGCGGCGAACAAAGCAGTGTCCATGCAAAAAGAAAACTGCCCAGGTTGCCTGGTATATTATAGATCTGAGCCACTAACGATATGGCAGCGCCCACAGAGAAAAATACCAGCACGCCCGAAGCATTTTTCCAAACGCTGCTTTTTTCTTTTATGATACTAAAGGCGGCTAAGCCCTGCGACACAACAAGTGGCAGGAATGCCAAAATAGTTTTGGTAGAAATGGAGAAATCATCCCAGTTGTGGGCAAAGATAAGTATAATACCCAGCCCTACCAGCACAGCTCCCAGCGAACCGAATATGGTTAGAAGCCCGTTACCCTGCGGTTCTTTATTAATCGCATAATAACCCTCAATGTCACGTGCCGTTTGCGGACTGATGACATTATTAGCTACAAGCTCGTTCAGCTCTTTTATGATTGATGCCATAATGTTTAAATTTATCTAAATATAAGAAAACGATTTCATTTTGAATGGTTGTATTACATCAGTGAAAAAATATTCCACACAGAAAGAAAAGCAGCCGACACTAAAAGACCAGCAGATAATCTTTTGCGGTAGTTCACTTTCATAGACTGCAAAAAGATTATAATGCTTCCTCCAAGCAGGTAAATGTTTATAGCGGTAAGCAAGAACGCATTTTGAAGCGGCGTAGGGAAAGTGTTGAGGTATGCCTCCTTAGAAGCTTCAAACGAAGTATACTGCGTAGTGATATAGATCCAGAAGCTCATGTGTACTGCAACAACTGCAATTAAAAATATTCCAATGGCA
Organism: Flavobacterium sp. DG1-102-2; assembly: GCF_033042555.1. Taxonomy (NCBI): domain Bacteria; kingdom Pseudomonadati; phylum Bacteroidota; class Flavobacteriia; order Flavobacteriales; family Flavobacteriaceae; genus Flavobacterium; species Flavobacterium sp. DG1-102-2. The sequence continues at coordinate 245,435 of NZ_JAWLIK010000002.1, read as the reverse complement.
TAGATAGGCGACCTGTATTTAGATGTCATAATAGTAGTGATTGAAATTAGAAAAGCCCCACAGCCGCCACAGTATAGTGACAGCCATGAGGCACCGCTAAGGGTTATATATTGTTAGCATCAAATTGCTTAAGGTCACGGGTGTTTTTCTGTACGGCTATGGCCGAGAACAGCCCCAGGGCAAACGACATTCCGAAGAATCCTTTTTCGCTTAGCAGTAAATCAGCATTCCATAGCCCTATTATCAAAAGGGTTAGTGCGGCGATGGTACTAAACCAGCTTATGCCGTAGTAAAGGTCGGTTACTGGTATGCCTTCCAACCTGTCACGCACACTTTTTTGTACCGATATTACAGAGAACAAACCGAAAAGCAATATGGTAAAGTAGTAGCCCTTTTCGTTATATGCCATGTCTGAATTGAATAGACCGATACAATATGATGCCATGCCTAAAAGCAGTGTCATCCATGAGGCACCCACAAAAGCGGCGCTTGGTTTTAATGGATTTTGTGCATTATTTAATCGTGCACTTTTTGATTCCTGATTGTTGTTAACTTCATTTGGTTTTAGCGGTTCCATAATTTTATGTTTTATAATTATGAGGCAAATCTCGGCAGTAAACGGCGGCTGTGAAAATCAATTTCATCAAAAAACTGACGATATAAAATAGCATTTTTATATATTTATGGCTGCTAAAAACACCGTTTATGAATGCGCTACAGGAGATATCGGCTATAATGAATAATGATGATATTAAAGCATTTACAGCTTATTTGTCTAAAAAGAATAAGCGAAAGGATGTGGGTAATATTGAACTGCTTAATTCTTTAAAAACTGACGATATAAACTTTGAAAAGAAAGTGTTTTCCAATAAAAAAAGTGCCGATGCCCATCATGCCCTCAGAAAAAGGCTTTACGACAGCATGGTGGAGTTTATGGCAAACCGTAGTTTTGAGAGCGATACATCAGAAGAGCATGCGGTGCTGCGGCTTATAGTAGTAAGCCGACTTTTCTTTGAGCACAAGCTCACCAAAGCCGCTTTTAAATGCCTTGCAAAAGCCGAGGGCATTGCTGCGGCGCTGGAACACTTTAGCCTGCTTAACGAAATTTACCATACCCTGATACAGTTTGCCCACCTCGATCTGTCGCTTTCGCTGGATGAGGTAATGAAGAAGTTTACTGCCAATAAAAAAAGACTTTTGCACGAGGAGCAGCTCAACCTTGGCTATGCTGTGCTTCGGCGTGAGCTTGCCTCCATTTACCATGAAGGCAGGATAGTAGATTTCCAGGTATTGATAAAAAACACTGTTGAGGCACACGGCATTTCGCTAAAGCAGGCACTTACCTTTAAGTCGCTGTACCAGATATTGTTTATTGCCAATGAATATGCTTCTATCAATAGCGATTATTCGCTTATACAGCCCTTTGTAGTTAAAAGTTACAAGTTTATTACAGGAAGGGCAGACCTGGCAGGAAGACATTTGTACTACCATATCTACATATTGTATTTCATGGCCAACTTTCATTTCAGGAACGGTGAGTTTACGGCGTCTTTAAGTTATCTGGATGCTATGCTTACAGAGATGCAAAAGCAGGGCGGTAAATATTTCAGCCGTTTTTGCCTGCGCTATTTTTTGCTGATGGCACTTAATGAGAATTATTCGGGTAACCCGGGAAAGGCAATAGATATAGCCGAAAGAGCATTACTACAGCACAAAAAAGCTGATCCAAACGATGTAAATGACCTTCGCCTGGCGCTTATCGTTTTCTATATGCAGCAGGATGCAGGGCGCGATGCGGCAAAAGAAATGATAAAGCTCAGCCATTCTGACAGCTGGTACGAAAAGAAAATGGGCAGGGACTGGGCCATTAAGAAATGCCTGGTGGAAATACTGCTGCATACCCAGCAGGAAAATATAGAGCTGGCTATATCAAGGATAAATAGCTTTAAGCGGCGTTATAAAAAATACCTGTTAACTGTAAACGAAGAGCGTGTCGCACAGTACCTGTCGCTTATAGAACGGTATGTGCTGAAGCCGGAACTCGCTGCGACACCTAAGTTTCAGGAGCAGGTGGAGCAATTTATGGCCGGAGCACAATCAGGGCCTAAAGATATTTTTGTTATTAGCTTTTTAGCGTGGCTGCTGGCAAGGGTAAGGCGAAAAACAATTTATGATACTACAGTGCAACTGCTCGGGAATTACTTTTCCCCATTCCATTCGGCATAGAATTGTGAAAGGAAACCTTCCATATACTGGTGGCGGCTTTCGGCTATGGTTTTTCCGGTAGGGGTGTTCATGCGGTCTTTAAGCAGCAACAGCTTTTCATAAAAATGATTAAGGGTAGGGGCAGTTGTGGCTTTGTACTCCTCTTTGCTCATGTTCAGGTTAGGCGCAATGGCAGGGTCATATAAAGCCCTGTTCTTAAAACCTCCATAATTAAAGGTGCGGGCAATGCCTATGGCGCCCAGGGCATCCAGCCTGTCGGCATCCTGAACAATATCCAGCTCAACAGAATGGAATTTCATTTCATGATTGCCGCCTTTAAACGAAATATTCTCAATAATATTAACCACATGGATTATAATGTCCTCCGGTACATTTTGAGCCGAAAGGAACTGCCATGCCATAGATGGGCCAACAGTCTCATCACCATTATGAAACTTGCTGTCGGCAATATCATGCAGTAACGCGCCCAGCTGAACGATGAGCAGGCTGCATTCTTCGCCTTTGGCTATCAGCATTGCGTTATTGTACACGCGCTCAATATGAAACCAGTCGTGGCCGCCTTCGGCGTGTGCAAGTTGTGCCTTTACAAATGATTTGGTAATATCGATGAGATTGTTCATACTGTAAATTTAGTTTTTAGCCACGAATTACACGAATTTTTACAAATGATTTATGTGAAATTTACATCAAGAATTTAAATGTCTAAAAAGCTTTGGCGTAATAAATCCTTTACTAAGTGTTGAATGATTTTGTGAAAATTTGTAACTAACCCCATAGCCAACAAAAAAACCGCTCTTTCGAGCGGCTTCTGTATTATTTTATAAGGGCAGGTGTAACCCATTTAAATATGTGCGATTCTTCAGGGATAACAAGCCTGTCTGAAATTCTTGCCATCCTGTCCGGAAGCTTCATAAGGAAATCACGTGCTTTTTCTGCTTCAGCAGTAAGTCCGTTAATCTTGTCAATCTGCCATTTATCAATGAGCTTTCTCATTATATCCACATAATCATGAGCGGTGTATACACCTATGCGCTGTGCAGAATCAGAGAACGACTCAAACGCTTCGCCTATCTTTTGTCCTGACTCCCTAAGGAAGTGTGCAGGCATAACGATCTTTTGCTTCATCATGTACTGGAAAGCCAGCATCATTTCACTTGGATCTACCTGGAAGATACGGTTTACAAACTCACTGTAAGCTGTGTGGTGGCGCATTTCGTCGCCCGCAATAAGCTTACACATCTTAGACAGTTTCTTGTCGCCATATTGTTTTGCTATCTGCGATACGCGGTTGTGCGATACATAAGTAGCAAGCTCCTGGAAGCTGGTATATACAAAGTTTTTGTACGGGTCACGATCGGTGCCAATATCAAAACCGTCATTGATAAGGTGCTGCGTAGTAATTTCTACTTCGCGCATGTTGATACGTCCTGATAGGTAAAGGTATTTGTTAAGCAGGTCGCCGTGACGGTTTTCTTCACCTGTCCAGTGGCGTACCCATTTAGACCATCCGTTGCCGCCATTATTAACCTGGTCTACACCTTCAACATCCATAAGCCATGACTCATAGGTAGGCAGGGCTTCTTCGGTAATTGTGTCACCAATAAGCACTACCCAAAAATCATAAGGAAGGTCCTTGGCAATTTCGCGCATCTCCTTGAGCTCCTCTAAGAAGTTATCGTTTTTAGAGTCTGGCAGCAGATCGCTTGGCTGCCATATGGTTTCGACTGGTATAAGGTAATTATCCACGAAAGAATCGATGTCCTTTTCCATGAATTTCATTACTTCCAGGCGAACGTTTTTAGTAGACATAGTTTCTTTATTTTTTTATTCCTTGTATTACTGCATTCTCAGTTCTCTCCATCACTTCTTCGAAAGGAATATTTTTGATGGCAAAAGGTTCCTGTATTGTAAACGTTAAACGATTGCCCAAACCTAACGGGAACTTGCCGAAACGGTCAAGCCTCCATGAGTTATTTATACTTATAGGTACAATATACGCAGAAGGGGCTGATTTACAAAGTATTTTAAGTCCAGTTTCACTAAATTTTTTCGGTATTCCGGTCTTGCTTCGGGTACCTTCAGGAAAAATAACTGCTGACCGGTTGTATTTTTCGATATATTCTCCAAAACCTTTAATTGCGGGAAGTGACTGTCTCGGGTCTTTCCTGTCTATAAGAACGGAACCTCCGTGCCTTAAATTGTATGAAACGCTTGGTATTCCTTTGCCTAACTCTTTCTTACTAATAAATTTTGGGTGAAATTTGCGCAGAAACCAGATGATAGGCGGTATATCGTTCATACTCTGGTGGTTTGCCACTATGATAAGCGGTACACCTGCAGGTATCTTTTCGCGGCCTTCCACCTTATAGGTAGTGCCCAATATAAGAGATGTCCTTACCAGGCAGGCATTTAATAGATCTACGCTCTTTTTATGCGCCTGGTATCCAAACAGGTTAAAGCATATCCACTGCACCGGATGAAAGATAAGCAGGAACAGCAAAAACACCAGACTGTAAATTATGGATATGGGATAGGATAATATCTTTTCCATGTATGTTTCTAAAAATTCGCGTAAAAGTAGTACCTTTTTAGTTAATTCTAAAAAGTTTTAGTATGCCTGCATAGTTGTTTGTAAAAACAAAGCCACGCTTGTGGCGTGGCTTGCAGTATTTTGTTGTATACGATTTAGCAAAACTCGTCGTAAGCATCTTTAAGGTTCTCTGCGATCATGTCGGCAGGTCTTCCTTCAATGTGGTGACGCTCAAGCATGTGTACAAGCTCGCCGTTTTTAAATAAAGCCATACTTGGAGACGATGGAGGAAAAGGGAACATACTTGCCCTTGCTTCATCTACTGCTTCCTTGTCTACACCTGCAAATACCGTAATAAGGTTATCCGGTTTTTTTGCATTATCAAGGCTCATTTTAGCGCCCGGCCTTGCGTTACGTGCTGCACAACCGCATACAGAATTTACTACTACAAGCGTAGTTCCTTCTTTAGATATAGCGTCTTTTACCGCATCGGCTGTATATAGGTCTTCAAAACCTGCGTCAGATAGTTCTGCGCGCATTGGCTTTACTAATTCTTCTGGATACATAATATGGTACTCTTTAATATGTTAATTAACTGCTACAAAGATACGCATTTTTTATGCCAAACATAAAACCGCAAACTTTTTTGTTACAGATTAACACTCCGCCTGAATAGTGAAGCGAGGAATAAACCCTTTGGGCATTTAGATATTACGCCAATGTCTTCGCTAAAAGTAGTCTCCTCATCAAGGAATTTAAATATTGGTGCGGCCTTACCTGTTTTAAACATCGCCGAGAAAATCTGCGACCCATTTTGGTTGGTTCGGTCCAGTATATCCAGCAACAGCAGGTCGTAAAACCAAAAACGGCTCTTTTTATGAAATTTGGTAAAATCGCTCCCCGTAGATAAGAACTGCACCAGTTTTGCCGATAACCTGTCGGCGTTCTTAAAGGTATAGCCCGTGCTGGCTTTTGTCCATCCTCCGGCTGTACCTATGTTGAGTATGTTCTTAGTGTTGTGTTTCCAGAATGGGTAAGAGGTCATAGGGATGCTGCCCCGTTCTTCGGCGATGATCTCGTAGCTGCTTATGCCAAGGTTCTTCAGGTAATCTTCAATAGCTTGCTCATATTCGGCATCAGCCAAAAGATCTGCCGAAAATAAAGTATATTCTACAATGGCTTCTTTATTGCTAAAGGGTAGCACATACATAAATCGTGTATTGCCTTTTTGCGGGATGCTAAAATCCATAAACACAGGTTTTTCGGCATTAAAGACCGGTTCTGTAGTCTTGACGTGCCAGCCGATAAAATGCTGTTGCAGTACCGGATATTTTTTTTGCGATGCCGCCAATGACGGGTTGTAAATGTTGTTGAATAGCTTGCTGGCAGTATAGTTTTCTGCCTCAGTTTTTACCAATACATTAAACCCCGAATCTACAAAATCAACTACTTTCTGCTGAACGAATTCAATATTTGGATGCTTTTGCAGTTCTGCGAATACAAAATTATAAAAGTCGGCGCCGCGAATCATCTTGTATTGATAACCGTTAAATTCCAGGTCAATACGTTTTTTATTATTAGCAAATAGTGCGGTACTCCATTTTCGGTAAACTATCTCATCTGTAAACCCTTCATTCTTTTCCCAAAAACACCAGGTACGATCATTGGTTTTTTTGGCATCGGTATCGATAAGCAGTATTGATTTCTCCTTAAAATTACCGCTTACTGCAATGCGATATGCCGTCATTAGTGATGCCAGTCCCGCTCCTGCAAAGATGTAGTTGTAGTGCTTCATTACTCCCAAAAATAAGTATTTACAGTGTTAATGACAGGTTAAATATTTAGACTTGCCTAAAAAACTTTTTAACCCAATCAAATTTCGTTATATTTGTGGTTATTATTATGTTGGGAATGACCTACTCTGAAGAAAATTACCTTAAAGTTATATACCATTTATCCCTTAATCAAAATAAAGGGATAACAACCAATTCCATTGCTAACGAAATGGAGAGCAAACCATCATCGGTTACCGATATGGTGCAGAAGCTTGCAGATAAAGGATTGGTTATCTATAAAAAATACCAGGGCGTATCGCTTACCGATGAGGGAATGTTTACAGCTCTTATGATTGTGCGCAAACACCGCCTTTGGGAGGTTTTTTTGCTGGAAAAGCTCGATTTTTCCTGGGATGAGGTACACGACGTAGCCGAACAGCTGGAACACATAAAAAGCGAGAAGCTGGTAAACAAACTGGAAGAATTTCTTGATTTTCCTACCGAAGACCCGCATGGCGACCCAATACCTGACCGTAAAGGTAAAATTGCACAGGTAGACAAAAAACTATTGTCAGAAACTGCATTAGGCAAAAAGGTAATATGTGTGGGCGTAAAAGACAGTTCGTCGGCATTTTTACAGTATTTAGACAAACAGCAAATAGCCCTTGGCTCTGCCATAGAGGTTATCAGCAAAGAAGATTTTGATATGTCGTTAACCCTGAAACTGGGTGATAAACAGGTAACGGTTTCTAATAAAATTGCAGCCAACCTTTTTGTGAAACCTGTATAAACTATGGAGAAGCATAAGAGCAACAGCCATTCGCTGGAAGAAGTACATGAGTCGGTTTCCGTAGGTGAGAATACATCGGTATGGAAAAAGGTGCTTGCCTTTTTTGGGCCGGCCTATATGATAAGCGTTGGCTACATGGATCCCGGGAACTGGGCTACCGATATTGCCGGAGGAAGCCGGTTTGGGTATTCGCTGCTGTGGGTTTTGCTTATGAGCAACATCATGGCACTGCTGCTGCAAAGCCTTAGTGCCCGTTTGGGTATCGTAAGCCGACGTGACCTGGCTCAGGCATCGCGCGAAACCTATTCTAAAGGGATTAACTATTTTTTATACGGCCTTGCCGAAATAGCCATTGCTGCCTGCGACCTTGCCGAGGTGCTGGGTATGGCTATCGGGTTAAAATTATTGTTTGATCTTCCGTTGCTTTGGGGTGTAAGCATTACGATGTTTGACACCTTCCTGCTATTGTTCCTTATGAATAAGGGCATCAAGAAAATGGAGGCGTTTATCATTGGGCTTATTGCCATAATAGGACTTTCTTTTTTAGCCGAGATGTTCTTTGCAAAGCCTGATATGGCTGCCGTGGCAAGCGGACTTATACCTTCTATCCCGAGTGAGGCTGCTTTGTATATCGCTATTGGTATCATTGGGGCAACGGTAATGCCGCACAACCTTTACCTGCATTCATCTCTTGTACAGACGCGAAAGTTTGACCGTACTTTTAAAGGTATTAAACAAGCTATCCGCTACAATTTTATAGATTCTATCATTGCGCTTAATATGGCATTTTTTGTAAATGCCGCGATATTAATATTGGCCGCTGCAACATTTTACACCGCAGGGAGGCATGACGTGGCTGATATTCAGGATGCACACCAGCTGCTTGCCCCTATGCTGGGCTCAGGCTGGGCGGCAACATTATTTGCACTGGCGCTTATTGCTGCAGGGCAGAGCTCTACCATAACGGGTACGCTTGCGGGTCAAATTGTTATGGAAGGTTACCTTAACCTGCGCATTCAGCCGTGGGTACGCCGTATCATAACCCGTATTATTGCTATTGCACCGGCCTTTTTTACCATTCTGTATTTTGGGGAAGAATCTACCGGAAAACTGCTTGTTTTCAGCCAGGTAGTATTGAGCCTTCAGTTAGGGTTTGCAATTATTCCGCTTATCCATTTTGTAAGCGACAAGTCTAAGATGAACGAGTTTGCCATTGGCACCGCCACTAAGATCGCATCGTGGGTAATAGCCCTTGTTATTGTTTCGCTTAATGCAAAACTGGTATATGACGAGATACAGGGATGGGTGGCAGAATCTGAAAATCCAATCTTTATCTACGTATTTGTAGTTCCTGTTGCCATATTAGCGGGAGCAGTGCTGCTGTATATCATCATCAATCCATTTGTTAGGAAAAGCAGGGCTTCGGCGCCGCATGTACCGCATATTAATGAGGTTATTGTGCAGGAACAGTCGGGCACGATTGTATATAACAACATTGCTATCGCCCTGGACTTTTCAAGGACCGATGTTAAAAGCATAGGCAGTGCCATGCAGCTAGGCGGCAAGGAGGCAACGTATACACTAATACACGTGGTAGAAACCGTAGGCGCCATGCTTCACGGTGACCAGGCGAGCGATTTTGAAACTGCATCTGATAAAGATTACCTTTCTAAATACAAACAGGCGCTTGAAGAAAAAGGGTATAAAATTAATACGCGTCTTAGCTTTGGCAGCCCTAAGAAACAAATTCCGCTTATCGTTAACGAAGCCGGAAACTTTGATATTCTTATCCTTGGCGCCCACGGCCACAACTGGATAAAGGACATTATTTTAGGCACAACGGTATATGCGGTAAGGCATAAAGTGTCTATTCCCGTACTTATCATCAAGGATTTATAGCTGAACTTTTCAACAAAGTAAACTTGGGCTTTTCAACAAAATGAAAGGCAGTTATCTGCACGACCTTTGTCTTGTTAATCTAAAACAATTAATACGATGAAGACGATAGATAAGATGTATGTAAACGGTGAATTTGCAACACCAAACGGAACCGAACTTTTTGACCTGATAAACCTTCGAATAATCAACTCATAGGCAAGGTGGTATTAGGCAATGAACACGATGTAAACCTTGCTGTTGCCGCCGCTAAAGAAGCTTACAAGACCTTCTCCCAAACTACAAAAGAAGAACGTATTGCTTACCTGCAAAAACTGCACGATGCCGTTGCTAAAAGGCAGGATGAACTTGTTGCTGTAATGGTTCTTGAATATGGAGGTACCTATCAATTCTGCAAAAACAGTGTCAACAATATGCTTAGTGCATTTACGACAGCGATGGCAACGCTTAACACTTTTGAATTTGAAAGGACAGTAGGGAACTCTAAAGTACTTATGCAGCCCCTGGGCGTCGTTGGGCTTATCACACCATGGAATTCCAGCAACAGTTTTATATGCAACAAACTGGCTACGGCAATTTCTGCCGGAAGCACTGTGGTTATCAAGCCAAGCGAAATGAGCGCCATGCAAACCCAGCTTTTACTGGAATGTTTTCACGAAGCAGGATTGCCTAAAGGGGTATTTAATGTAGTAAACGGATTGGGAACTGTTGTGGGTAATGCCATAACCAACCACCCTGATATTGCCAAGATATCGTTTACAGGTTCTACCGTTGTGGGTAAAAGCATAGCCCGTGGTGCAATTGACACTTTGAAACGCGTAACACTGGAACTGGGCGGAAAATCGCCTAACGTAATCCTTGACGATGCCAATCTTGAAACAGCTATACCTATGGCTGTTGCGGCCGCTTACATGAACAGCGGGCAGGCCTGTATTGCAGGAACGCGATTATTGGTTCCTGAACACAAACTGGATGAGGTAAATTCACTTGTTAAAGCCGCCGTAGAAAAGGTAAAAGTGGGGAATCCTGCCGATCATGATACTGCTGTTGGGCCAATGGTAAGCAAAAAACAATACGAACGCGTGCAGGGGTACATTAAACTTGGACTTGAAGAAGGTGCCAAATTGCTTATCGGTGGCGAAGGCCATCCTGAAGGTTTGGAAGCAGGCAACTTTGTAAAGCCAACCGTGTTTACCAATGTTAAGAACAGCATGCGTATTGCCCGCGAAGAAATTTTTGGCCCGGTGCTTTCTATCATTGCCTATAAAGATGAGGAAGATGCTATTGCAATCGCTAATGATACTGATTACGGACTTCAGGCGTATGTCAACTCTTCAGATGATGCAAGGGCAAAAAGAGTAGCTTCGAGAATTATTGCAGGCCGTGTTATGATCAATGCGCTTAGCCATGACCCGCAGGCACCATTCGGCGGATTCAAGCAATCGGGTATAGGTCGTGAGTTTGGGGTATTTGGCCTTGAGGAATATGTAGAGCCTAAAACGCTTTTGGTTTAAAACATCCCAATTATATTTATACAACCTGTAAGGTGTTTTTAAAACCTTGCAGGTTGTATTCTTGTAATACATTCAGAAATAAATTATCGTATTTTTACTCTTATGGAAATAATACAAAGGTCACCCATACAATTTTCATGTTATTTTTCCCGAAGCAGGATTGGGGAAAACTTTGTGTCTGAACACGCTATTAGCTTTGTGGTATCGGGCAGCAATACTTTAGACGACGGAATAAACCAGCAAGCGTTTGGCCCGGGCGAAATTTATTTTTGCCGCAGGAATCAATTGCTTAAGTATGTAAAGAATCCGCCAGAAGGGGGAGAATTCCGCTCTGTCTCAATGTTCTTTACGCAAAACCTTTTACGTGAATTTAGCATTAAATATAGCTATTCAATGTCAGGAAAATTAGATATTCCGGCGTATCTGCAATTGGATTCAACCTCGGTTTTAGCCAATTACATGAATTCGTTGAGAGAATATGAAGAGCTGTTCAACCAGCAGCCCGACTCTCCTCTTTACAAAATTAAACAGGAAGAAGCTATTCTGCTTTTGCTGAAAACATACCCCGAACTTGCTAATATATTGTTTGATTTTTCTGATCCCGGCAAGATAGACCTTGAGGCATTCATGCAGCAGAATTATCATTTTAATGTGGACCTTAACCGATTTGCCTACTTAACTGGCAGAAGCCTTTCAGGATTTAAGCGTGACTTTGAAAAGGTGTTTACTATCTCTCCGGGGAGATGGTTGTTGCAAAGAAGATTAAAGGAAGCCTACACTATGCTAAAGGAACGTAAGCGCGCAGTAAGTGATGTATATCTCGACCTGGGATTTGAAGATTTATCACATTTCTCCTTTGCCTTTAAAAAGCAGTATGGCATGGCGCCATCACAGGTTTAATTTTTGTGGTTAATTGCAAAAGAGAGTTTTTAACTGCACCCGCAGTCCGGGCCGCAATTGCCTGATTTTTTCTTTTTAAAGAAATATTTCTTTACCAGAAAAGCCACAGCGCCTGCAACGATTATGTGTACTATTATATTCTGGATGTCCATAACCTTACTTTAAGAATTGGTACGTTATCAACGACACTACATAAGCAAAACCGCTCATTCCTATAAGCTGAATCATAGGCCATTTCCAGGAGTTGGTTTCCTTTTTAGTAATAGCCAGTGTGCTTATGCACTGCATTGCAAAAGCATAGAACAACAATAATGATGCCCCGGTGGCAAAATTGAATATTTTTTTACCGGTAATAGGGTCAACCTCATTATCCATGCGCTGTTTAATGGTAGCCTCGTCTTCGCCGCTGCTCCCTATGTTATAAATAGTGGCAAGTGTGCCTACAAACACCTCACGGGCTGCAAACGATGATACAATGGCAACGCCTATTTTCCAGTCGTAGCCCAGCGGGCGTATTACAGGTTCTATAGATTTACCCATTATGCCTATATATGAATTCTCAAGCTGATAGGCAGTGATCTTATCGTTAAGTTCGTTCTCAGGCAAGGTTTTGTTTTCAGGCTGATGCGAAACGATTTCTGTAGCATTGCTGAAAGCTTCTCCCGGCCCGTGTGAACCCAGGAACCATATAATAACTGACAGGGCTAATATTATCTTACCCGCACCGGCAACGAATGCCTTGGTTTTTTCCAGTACGTTGAGGCCTACGTTTTTAAACAACGGCAGTTTATAATTAGGCATTTCTGCCACAAAAAAGCTTTTGTGTTTTAGCTTCAGGATCTTGTTTAATATCCATGCCGACAGCAGTGCACCGCCAAAGCCTAAAAGGTACAGCAGCATAAGCGTTAGCCCCTGAAGGTTAAAGATACCCAGCACCATTTTCTCAGGAATGATAAGCGATATCAATATGGTATACACAGGCAGCCTTGCCGAGCAGGTGGTAAATGGCGTTACCAGTATAGTAATAAGCCTTTCGCGCCAGTTTTCAATGTTTCGTGCCGACATGATTGCCGGTATGGCACATGCCGTACCCGAAATTAACGGCACAACACTTTTACCGCTAAGGCCAAAGCGTTTCATGATCTTGTCCATAAGGAAAACTACACGACTCATGTAGCCGCTTTCTTCGAGTATGGAGATGAACAGGAACAAAAAGGCAATTTGCGGAATAAATATTACAACGCCGCCTATACCCGGTATGATACCCTGCGAGATAAGGTCGGTCAGCTTACCCGGAGGCAAATGAGTATCGGTATACGATGCCAATGCTGCAAAGCTCTCATCGATAAAATCCATAGGTATGCTTGACCATGAGAATATCGACTGGAATATTAGCATAAGTATCCCAAGGAAAATAACGTAGCCAAAAACCTTATGTGTAAGTACCCGGTCCAGTTTTGCACGAATGTCGTTAGCCTTGGCATTATCTATGGTCTGCCCCGTTTTAAGCACATCGTTAATAAACTGATAGCGCTTAATGGTTTCCTTTTGCTGCATGCGTTTCAGCTCGGCCTTGCTTTTTGCAAAAGAACTATTGCGTTCAATTTCCTTACGCTCCAGCTGGCCAAAGTTTACATCCTGCGTAATAACTAACCACAGCTTGTATAGCAGCTGGTTAGGAAAAGCATTTCGCAATCCGTTAAAATATTCGTTATCTATGCCTGATGCATTAAGGCATGGCTCTGTAGGCAGCGCGCCATAATTAACGATTAATTCTTTTATGGTATCTATGCCCGTGCCTTTGCGTGAGCTTACAAGCGCAATGCGGGTCTTAAGCAGTTTTTCAAGATACGGTATGTCCAGCGCAATGCCTTTTTTCTCCATCCTGTCGCTCATGTTGATAACAAGTATGGTAGGCAGTTCGAGGTCTTTTATTTGTGTAAAAAGAAGCAGGTTACGTTTCAGGTTTTCTACATCGGTAACTACAACGGCAACATCAGGATAGTCTTTGTCGTTTTTGTTGAGCAGCAGCTCAATAACCACATTCTCATCCATGGAGCTTGCATTAAGGCTGTAGGTGCCGGGCAGGTCCATAACCGTTCCTTTGGTCCCGTTAGGTAGTTTGCACGATCCTGTTTTGCGCTCTACTGTAATACCCGGGTAGTTGCCCACCTGCTGGTTAAGGCCCGTAAGATGGTTAAAGACCGAGGTCTTTCCGGTATTTGGGTTACCGATAAGTGCAATTTTTATGTTCAGGATATTGTGAGCTGCCATTATAGAGAATTGGGTATAAATTCTACATCAATTTCACGGGCAGTTTCCAGCCTTATTGCCACGTGGCTTTCGTTTACGTTGATATAGATAGGGTCGCCCATGGGGGCAACCTGAAGAAGTTCCACAGTATTGCCGGGAAGGCATCCCATTTCAAGAAGCTTTAACGGAACCGCATCTATGTTAAGATCGGTTATTATGGCTTTTTGGCCTTTTTTAAGCGCTGCAAGTGTGGTTTTCAATATTATTTAGAATCAATTTAGATTGCAAAAGTATAAATTAATATCCAAACGGCCTTAGTTTTCGTTATCCGATAGCCATTTAATATCTTCAAGCAGCTGCTTTACGTTTTTTTCTCCTTTTACGTCCTTATCTAAATTAGTGCCATTGTAAAATCCGCGAATGCGGCCTTTGGTGTCTACCAGTATAAAGTTTTCGGTATGTACCATATCATACAATTCACTTGAATTTGTGGTCTTTACCGCCAGGTATGATTTACGGGCTATATAATAGATATCTTCTTTTTTACCCCTAACAAGATTCCATTTGCTGTCTATAACACCTTTTTCAATGGCATATTTTTTCAGCACAGGAACACTGTCTATATCAGGCGTTACGGAGTGCGAGAGCAGCATAACCTTTGGATCGTTTTTAATCTGCGACTGCAGCCACTCCATGTTTTTGGTCATTATGGGGCAGATGGATGGGCACGTGGTAAAAAAGAAATCGGCTACATAGATCTTGCCTTTGTAATCGTTTTGGGTTATGGTCTTTCCGTTTTGGTTGGTAAACGAGAAGTTGGCTATTTTATGATTTTTGGCAACATACTGTACGGTGCTGTCAACAAGTTCAGGGTTCACATCGGCCGGGCTGTATACCTGCAGGTATTTTTTTGGCGTGAGTGCTCCGTTAAAAAGGAAAAGTATAACGGCAGAAAGCACTACGAGGACAATGATTAATATCTTATATTTTTTGAAAAACTGAAGCATTGGGAATAATTTTTGCAAAATTAAGAAACAACAGGCTATAAAACTTAAGTAATAGTACCCGAAATAGTTACAAAAGGCACTTTTTTGCATATTTAACAACTTTACGGCCTTCGGTTTAAGCTAACTTTTTATTTTTGTAGCCTTAAGGATTAAAACACGAATTATATGAAATTAACCTTCAACGCAAAATATACTGTTGCAGCATTGGCTGTTACCGGTACTCTTTGCAGTGTTCAAATGGCTAATGCACAGCAAAAGCCCGGCATTAATGTTTCTTATATGGATAAGAAAGTTAAGCCAAGCGACGATTTCTTCAGGTATGTAAACGGTACGTGGGTAGACAATACCCAGATCCCGTCTGACAAAACACGCTGGGGGAGCTTTGACGAACTTCGCGAAAACACAAACAATGACGCACTTGCCATACTTAAAGAGGCTGCTGCAAACAAAAGCCTGAAATCTGCATCAGACCAGGGCAAAGCCGCAAACCTGTATAAAACTATTATGGACACTGTTGCTCGTAACAAGGCAGGCATTGCACCGCTTAAACCGTATTTGGCAAAAATAGACAAGGTTAAGAATGCAAAAGATCTTGAAAAACTGCTTATAGAAATGGAGCCTGTTGGCGGGCTGGGCTTTTTTGGCATGGGCGTAGGCTCAGATGCTAAAGACAGTAATGCTAACATCATTTATATCGGGCCGGGAAGCCTTGGATTACCTGATAGGGATTACTACGTTTCTGATGATGCTGACTCTAAAGAAAAGCGTGAGCTTTATGTAAAGCACGTTGCAAGAATGCTTAAATACCTTGGCTATAAAGAGGCAGATGCAACTAAGACTGCATCTAATATCCTTGCCCTTGAAACAGCCATGGCTCAGCCAAGGTTAGATAGGGTAGAACGCCGCGACAGCAGAAAGACTTACAACCCAATGACGGTTGCAGAGCTTCAAAAACTGGTGCCATCTATAAACTGGACGACTTATTTTACCAGCCTTGGCGTTAAGCTAAAAGCCGGTGAGCTTATAAATGTATCGCAGCCTAAATACATGGCAGCGTTACAGGAGATATTTAAAGCTAACAAAGTTGAAGACTGGAAAGCTTACATGAAATGGACACTTTTAAACCATTCGTCTGATGTGCTTTCTACAGATCTTGAAACGGCTAACTGGGAGTTTTACAGCAAAACGCTTAGAGGAGCCATCAAAGAAGAATCACGCGATAAAAATGCACTGCAAACTGTAAACGGTACTGTGGGCGAGGCTTTAGGTAAACTTTATGTTGAGAAAAAATTCCCTGCAGAAGCTAAGGCTAAAGCTGAAGCGATGATCAAAAATGTAATGCTTGCTTTTGAGAACCGCATTAACCGCCTGCCTTGGATGGCTAAATCTACAAGAGAGAATGCTGTAACAAAACTGCGCAAGCTTAACGTGAAAATAGGTTATCCTGATAAATGGAAAGACTATTCTAAACTTGCTATCCAGAGCCCTGCCGAAGGCGGAACATTCTTTAATAATATGAACAATGCATCACGATGGGCATTTAAAGAAGATATTGAGAAACTGGGCAAACCGGTAGATAAAACTGAGTGGCACATGAGCCCGCAAACGGTTAATGCTTACTTTAACCCATCATATAATGAAATCGTATTCCCTGCTGCTATCCTTCAGCCGCCATTTTATGATTATAAAGCAGATGAAGCGGTTAACTATGGTGGTATAGGTGCTGTTATCGGCCACGAAATATCACACGGATTTGACGATTCAGGGTCACGCTATAATTCTGATGGTAACCTTGTAAACTGGTGGAGTGATGAAGACCTTGCCAAATTTACAGGCCTTGGCGGAAGCCTTGCTGATCAGTACAGCGCGCTTCAGCCGCTACCGGGTATCTATGTAGACGGTAAATTCACGCTTGGTGAAAACATTGGCGATCTTGGCGGTGTTAATGCTGCTTATGACGGACTTCAGCTGTACCTAAAACAAAACGGTAACCCTGGCCTGATAGATGGTTATACGCCAGAGCAGCGCTTCTTTATTTCATGGGCTACTATCTGGAGAACTAAAGCAAGAGATGAGGCCATAAAAAACCAGGTTAAAACAGACCCGCACTCGCCGGGCATGTACCGCGCCTTTGTTCCACTTCAAAATGTTGATGCTTTTTATGAAGCATTCAGCATCAAACCGGGCGATGGAATGTACGTAGCGCCTGACAAAAGAGTTAAGATCTGGTAAGCTTTTGGTTATCAGTTAATAATATTATTAAATCCTGCAATTTATATTGCGGGATTTTTTATTTTTATATTAATTTGCTGTAAATGAGGTTTTCCGTAACCTATTTTATATATTTCCTTCTTATTTTTGAAGAAAATTTTAGGGGGATTGAGAGAAAACTTAAACGTGCTGGCTGTAGACGACCACATGGTCGTGCTGGAAGGATACCATTCTATATTTAAAACACTTGAAGGCAGCAGCTTCAGCAATCTATCTATTGCTAAAGCTAGCGACTGCAAATCTGCCCATAAAGTTATAGAAGCACACAGGGAAAATCCTTTTGATGCCGCAGTTATAGATTACAGTATCCCTGATTTTCCTGAAATGCACCTTACGTCAGGACACGATGTTGCAGTATACCTAAGAAAAGTTATGCCGGAGTGTAAAATTATTATGATGACCATGCACAAAGAAGTGGAAATCATGAACAGTATACTGAATAATGTAAAGCCCGAAGGTTTTATAAATAAAAGCGATTGTAATACAGAAGAGATTGCCGAATGTTTCAGGAATGTACTGGAAGGGAATACCTATTACTCTAAAACAGTAGCCGGCTATATACAGCGACTCGAAAAAGGCATTGTACTTGACGATATAGATACCAAGATCATCATGCTGCTTTCTAAAGGCATAAAAAACAAGAATCTTAGTAAATACATTCCACTTTCTGACAGCGCCATTGAAAAACGAAAGTATAAGCTTAAAAAAATGCTCGACGTGTCAGGCGATGATGAAGCCCTTGTAAATGAAGCAAGGAAACAGGGTTACGTGTAAATTTTTCATATAGAAAAAATCTTACATCTCAATACCATTACACTTCAAAATCTTTGAGATGCAATGTCATTGGCCCAATAATTACGTCGCTGACAAGCATTCTATATAATTGTTAAAATTATGTTAACTGCGGAAAACCCGCAACGGCAAAATTTTATAATTCTATTACTTTGCTCCTGTTAATGGCAATCTAATAAGCTCCCAAACTTATGACAGATAGCATAAGATTGTTTGAAGAATAACTAAACCGTTTTTCTTTTTCATTCATCAATAACTGCATCGCCTGCCTGTGTTTTTGCTAGATTCATTTGCAGGTTGAGAATAGTTCTTGAAACAGTCTTCACGTGTGTGGGTAGAAGGGCGTGGATTTGATTAAAAGTCCCGCCCCATACTCTTTTTACAGCAATTTAAATCACGCCTGATTTAAACTTATATCCCAGATAAGCTATTACTTTTTGCGAACTCACGGTTTTACCCTGAGATGGTTTTGCACGGTTAAATTTTGGCAGTTCGAGCCCTAAAGACTTTGCTTTTTTTGTGTAGTGGTCTTCGCGGGTAGGGTAGTGCGGTGTAACACCGTTAAAGATTTCGCCCCAGGCTTCGTGCTCTATTATGGCTTCAATTATACCTATGCAATCGTCACGACGAATAAGATTTACTGGTCCGTCAGGATTTTCGAGATTTTCCCTGCCCGATAAAAATCGTATTGGCTGGCGGTCGTCACTTACGAGTCCGCCAAAACGGAGGACTGTAGTTTTAAAATTACTGTTAGATAGCAATAACCCTTCCGATTCCAATAGCTGCCTTCCACTTTCGGTTTGCGGCTTAGCAGGTGTTTCTTCAGTCACGATTGAATTATCATCGGCATAAACAGAAGTAGAACTTACAAAAAGCACTTTTTTCAATCTACTAGCTTCTATTGTGGGGATTAGGGTTTTTATCTTATCGGTAAAAGACTCGCTGTTTTCTCCCCTCAGTTTAGGCGGAATATCAATAATCAGTATTTCGCTGTTGCAGAGAAAGTCTTCAATATCGCCATCAATCGAATTATGATTCAGACGGATAAGAAACGGATTGATGCCTTTGGATTGCAAAAGTTCAAGTTTAGAATCAGAAGTTGTGGATCCGTTAACCGAAAATCCTTTTTCGATAAGTGATATGGCAAGAGGCAGCCCCAGCCATCCGCATCCTAAAATAGAGATATGTCTCATCAGGAAATGTCTTTTCGTACCAGTATGTAATAATCGTTTTCCAGAGGCATGTAGCCTTGTTCGTAAACAAAGTAATAAGTATTACCGTTTTTTGTAAGCAGCAGGTTAGTAAAATGTTCAAAGTCAAAACCTTTACTCATTAGCTTGGATTTTGTGGTCTTGGTCTTGCCCTCCACGTTTATCTCGCTCAGTATACGGTTGTTCTTGCGCAAACGGTTGTTAATGTTGCGCATGTAGTTGTTGCTGTCTTTGTTTATTTTATTGTTCCAGGCATTTCGGCAGGCATCACTGCAAAACTTCTTGTCTTCGCGTCCTACTATCTTTTCGCCGCATTCGGGGCAGTTACGTGTCATAACTTACTAACTCTTTTTAGTTCTTGTACTGGTTTTAGCAGCAGGTTTGGCCGCTGCAGGGCTTGCGCCCGATATTTTAGGAGGCCTTGAGGCGGTTGCTTTAAGCGTAGTCCTCGGGGCTTTTGCTGTAGTAGCGGGTAATTCCTTCTCTTCAGCTTCAGCAGGTGTTTCAGCCTCTGCCTTAGCCGATTTCTTAAGCTTGTACAAATCAAGGCGGCGGTCTTTTAATATACGCACGCTTCCAAATTCGTGCAGCTCTTTAAGCAGGTCAAGGTCAACGTCTACAATAATTGTCATCTCCGTATTCGGGGTGGCTTCTGCCTTTATTCCATTACTCGGGAATGAAAAATCTGATGGCGTAAACACTGCCGTTTGTGCATACTGGATATCCATGTTGTTAACACCCGGCAGGTTGCCTATACAGCCTGCAATGGCAACATAGCACTCATTCTCTATGGCGCGTGCCTGGGCACAGTGCCTTACGCGGGTATATCCGTTCTGCGTATCGGTAAGAAAAGGTACAAATAGTATCTCCATACCTTCATCTGCCATAAGGCGCGATAGCTCAGGGAATTCCACATCATAGCATATCATGATACCGATTTTTCCGCAATCGGTGTCAAATGTACGAATTTCGTTACCACCTACCATACCCCAATAGTTCACTTCGTTAGGGGTGATATGTATTTTGGTATACATTTCAGATGTTCCGTCACGTTTGCACAGGAAACCAACGTTATACAGGTTGCTGTCTTCTACAAGCGGCATGCTTCCGGTAATGATGTTTATGTTGTACGATATTGCCATTTCCTGAAAGCGCTTGCGTATAGGCTCGCTGTAACGCGCGATTTCCCTTATCGCATCGGCTTCGTTAAGGTGGTTAAAATCGGCCATAAGAGGGGCGATAAAAAGCTCAGGGAAAAGGGCAAAGTCGCTTCCGTAGCCCGAAACCGCGTCAATAAAAAACTCGGCCTGTTCAAAAAGAGCTTCAAGATTGGGCAGGGGGCGCATCTGCCATTGCACCAGCCCCAGGCGGATGATACTCTTACGGGTATTAATAAGCACCGGGCTTTTATCGTAGTAAATATTATTCCACTCCATCAGTACGGCATAATCCTGAGAGTTCTTATCGCCCTCAAGGTAATTGCGCATGATCCTGATCACGTGAAAATCGTTACTCAGCTGAAAAGCCAGTACGGGATCGTGTATCTCTTTAAGGCGCACCTTTTCTATGTATTCTTTTGGCGTAAGCTCATCGGCGTGTTCTTCAAAACCGGGCATCCTTCCGGCAAATATTATGGAGCGCAGGTTAAGCTGCTCGCAAAGCTCTTTACGGGCTTCATACAAACGCCTGCCAAGGCGAAGGCCACGATATTCTGGATCAATAAAAACATCTATACCATATAAAACTTCACCCTCATAATCGTGTGTGTCAAAGGTATAGTTGCCTATTATCTTTTCATACGTATGGTTGGTAGTGGCTTTTTTATGGTCTACAATAAGCGACAGGGCAGAGCCTACCACCTTATCATCTACCAATACCACCAACTGCCCCTCAGGGAATATGTTTAAGAGTTTTTTTATGTCTTTTTCAGCCCAGTAAGGCTCGTCCATATCAAGGTCAACATCCTTGTAGGCATGCTGCATGGAGATGCGCAGTTCTTTATAATCTTCTATTCTTAAATTTCGTAGCTCAACTTTGTTTATTTCGGTCTGCATAAAACTATTGTCTTTTTTATAAATGTACGAAAAGCATTCCGTTTGTAAACGTTTGCAATTGGTTAAGTTGTTGTTAAAGCTGATGGATAATGGCAAAGAGTGCTAAAAATCGAAATCAATTTAAACGTTATAGTTTTTAGTAAAAGGCTTATAATCAAAAGGTAATTCCGTTTGTAAACGGTTACAAGCAACTACAACCGACCATAAATAGTTACCAACCGAATAAACCATGGCAGCTTGCGCAACTTTGCATCGTTGAATTTTCGATACGATTCGGCAGCAGCTTATAAAGTACATAACGATAACAACATTAAAAATTTACACGCCATGAACGCATTAAAAAACAAAGTACAGCTGATAGGAAACGCAGGAGCCGACCCGGAGATCAAGATTTTTGAAGCCGGCAAAAAACTTGCCCGTTTAGTTCTTGCAACCAATGAGAGCTACACAAACGATAAGGGTGAACGCGTAACCGATACCCAATGGCACACCATAACCGCTTGGGGAAAAACTGCCGAAATTATCGAAAAGTATGTAACCAAAGGTAAAGAGCTCGCCATAGAGGGCAAGCTGACGCATCGCAGCTACGACGACAAAAATGGAGACAAGCGCTACATTACAGAGGTCGTTGTTAGTGACGTGCTGCTTTTAGGTAAATAAAAACCGGTTTTTTAAAAGGAGGTTTTGGCCCTTTTCGTCTGTCCCCAGCGAAAGGGCTTTTTTAGGTTTGATTAATTAGCAAAAACGACAGGGAGATTAATAAATCTGTCTCGCAATCCTGTACGTATTGGCATGCGCTTCAATAATAATTTTAATATCGGGACTGTACCCGCCACCCATACTGCACTGCACCGGGATTTCTAATTTATGGCATAGCGACAGCACAAATTCATCTCTTTGTTTACAGCCATCTAAAGAGCAGCCAAGCTTGCCGAGTTTATCAGAAGCCAGTATATCTACACCGCTGAGGTAAAAGATAAAATCAGGCTTTTGATCATCAATTAGTTTTGGTAATGTTTCACGGAGGATGGAAAGATATTCTTCATCGGTAGTGTTATCCGGCAGGGCGATATCAAGATCTGAAATTTCTTTTTTAAATGGATAATTGGTCTTTCCATGCATTGAGAAGGTAAACACATTGTTGTTTCCGGTAAAGATCTCGGCGGTCCCATTCCCCTGGTGTACATCGAGGTCAACAATCAAAACTTTTTTTGCGAGTTTACTATTGATGAGGTACTGAGCTGCTATGGCCTGGTCGTTAAGCAGGCAAAAAGCCTCTCCATGATCGCTATAGGCGTGGTGCGTTCCTCCGGCAATATTAAAGGCAATACCATATTCCATAGCCTTATGTACGCCCCAAATAGTGCCCTGTGCAATACGCAGTTCGCGCTCCACCAGGTCTGCCGAGAGCGGAAAACCGATCTTGCGCACCGCCCTTGGATCAAGAGTAAGGTTGAGTAAATCTTCTACGTATGTTCTGTGATGTACGGCAAGCACATTTGCCATATCGGGCAGTCCGGGTTCATAAAAATCAGATGGTACAGCCGTTCCCTCATGGAGTAACTGCTGTGGCAGCAGTTCGTACTTTATCATAGGGAAGCGATGGCCTTCCGGCAGCGGGTGTTTGTAAATGGGGTGATAAGCGATTGGGAGCATTATGAATGTCTTGTAAACGAGTATATTTTAGCCATTAACAGTAGGGTTGAAACTAACCCTAAGATAATAGCAGCATTCCTGTTCTTATTGTTTTTTGATGCATTCAGGAAAATGTAACCTGAAAAAGATAGCATCAGTAAAGAGATTACTGTAAGAACCCTTCCGTTTTGCAATGCCGATGGATAGTAAGACAAATAATTCAGGCGGCCCACTTCAATATCAATAGTTTTTGTGGTTACCACAAACCATAGGAACAGATCAGATAATACAATTACGATAAAGAAAAGGGCAAGGTAAAATAAGAAGTCGGCTAATTTCATAAATGCTAAGATAAGCATTATGATGTTTATTTGAAATGAGTAGATAGGTAAGTTGGCAAACAAAAACGGCTCCCGATGGGAGCCATTCTATAAAATTTCAGGGTCTTTCACTTTGTTATTGTCAATTGAATATTCAAGTAATTCTTTCATTAACAAATAGACTTTAGAAGACTTTTCAGCGGGGAAGTAATTTTCTTTATCGACATCAACTTTATCGGCCCTATCAATTGCATTATTTATAAGTTCGATATCTAGATAACTTTTAGGATAGTTTTTTAATTTGTGTTCGGTGTGTTTTTCTCCTAATTCTGTTTTCATTTCAGAGCTTGAAGTACAACTCATATTTATCTGTTCATCCAAATGAAAATATAGCCAAACTTCAAAGCAATAATTGCTTATATATAAATTTGCATCTGGTAAACTTCTACAGTAATCTTTCAATTCGTCAAATTGAGCTGTCGGATGATCATCTACATCTAATACAAATCTAAATTTATCTTCTAAAGTTGGAGTTACCTTTAATCCTGTCGGTGGGTTTTCAATAAATTCCACCGCCCTTTCAATTAATTTTTTTGGTTGGGATCCTACAATTTTAGTATCACTTTCAAAGACATGTAGAATACAAGCCGTTTTTGGATTTAGAAAATTGTTATTAAAGGCTTCAAAATATTTAGGTTCCTTTAGTTCTCCCTCATAAATAATAAAAAATTTAGTAGCATCAACCGATGCCTCTTTTTTATTGTAGTCTGCTAAGGAATATCTTTTTCTATCCATTAATCTTGATTTTCTTCAATAACTAATTTTGAAAAGTCTCCTAAATACGGAATTCCGCCATAACGTCCTTCTAAATATCCACGTTCTAAAACTTTATCTCCACGGGGATTAAAGTTGCTTAAGGGATAAAATTCTGTGCTGCCATCTTCCTTTTTTTCTGTAAACCAAATTTCATCTCTCCTTAGCAGGTCATTGTCGAGCAAATGACTTTCATGTGTTGTGAAAATTAATTGACTGTTTTTAGTATCTGCCAATGAGTACATTCTTAATAATTCTTTAGCAAGTAATGGATGCATACTGCGTTCCAATTCGTCAATAATGTAAACTACATCGCCTTCAAATATTAATTGGTCAAAAGCAGGTGATAATTCAAATAGCCTGTTTGTTCCATCTGACTCTTCGTCAAAATCGTATAAGCTGTCTGAATTATAATGTTTAGTATTTATAAACGAAACGAAATATTTATCTCCTTTTTTTCTTAATACGTTAATTTGTGAACTTTGTTGAAAAGAAACATATGCTTCTTTTTGTTCGGTAGATTCAAGATAACTTTCAAGTTCGTCAATCAGTTCTTTTTTTAAATCACTATCTGAATAACTAAAAAAATTATCAGCTTCTATTTCATTCACAATTAAATCTTCTATTCCAGTTTTGCTGTTTTTTAATAAATTTTTTGCAAAATCTATAGATGTATCACCTATTAGGATTGATTCAGAATATAGCTCACTCTTTGCATCCGGAGTGACTATCGTTAATCTTCCAAAAGCATACATAAAATTGTCTAAAATATCATTGTCTTCAATATTTCCGAAACATGCTTCTAATACAGTCTGTGAATCTTTTAATTCTTTACTTAAGTATTTTTTTATATATGACAAATCTGTTGATTTGTCAAAATAATTCCCAAAGGTAACTTCCTTATTTTCTCTTCTATACAATACTTGTTCTTTCTCCTGTAAAACAGAATCAATTAAATAAAGCCACTCTTGTTGAATTTTTCCTTTAAAAATTTCTATCGCGTAATCATAGTGTTTTTCTTTAAATTCATATTCTAATCTAAATATTGTAGGCTTATCTTTATATAAGTTATTATTTCGAAATCTTTTACTTTGTGGCATGAGCAAATTTTCAAATCCAAAAACTACATCTTTTAAATAATCAATCGCTCTAACCAAATTGCTTTTTCCAGCTGCATTGGCTCCATAAATTGCAGCAGTTTTTAAAACCTCAATTCCAGAATTTGTTTTGTGAATATGTTCTTGAAGCTTTCTTGAACCATTTCCCTTTGATGGCAGCATATTAAATTCTGTCTCATCTTTAAAAGACATGAAATTACTAACGGTAAAACGTATTAACATCGATTTTTTCGTTTAAAAAAGTTATTTGAGTATAAAATTAAATAAAATTTAATTTGTAATCCAATATGTTTAACGAAAAAATCGGCAAACTTTAAAAATTAGCAAAACGGCCCCATATGGAGCCGTTTAAATATATATCTTACAAAGTAATTAACTTATCATTTCGCCATTCCCTACACCATCGGTATCAGGATTAACGAATACCAGTTTGCCTTCGGCATTTTGGGTCATTAGTATCATACCGTTGCTCTCTACACCACGCAGGTTACGTGGGGCAAGGTTAACTAGTACAGTGACACGTTTGCCCACTACTTCTTCCGGTGTAAAGCTTTCTGCGATACCCGAAACTATGGTACGCACATCAATACCCGTATCAACTTTTAATACTAAAAGCTTGTTGGCTTTCGGCATTTTTTCAGCTTCAATAATGGTTCCGGTACGTATATCCATTTTAGAGAAATCCTCATAGGTAATTAGGTCTTTTTGTGGTTCGGCTTTTTTGTTTTCAGCAATGTTAGCTGTTTTGGTAGCCTCTAGGCGGTCTACCTGTTTTTGTATCTCTTCATCTTCTATTTTAGCAAAAAGCAATTCGGCCTGGCCTATAGTGCTTCCTGCTACAAGAAGGTCTTCTTTAAGGGTAATGTCATTCCACGAAAGTGAGCCTTCGCTAATTGACAGCATCTTCTTAAGTTTGGCGGCCGTAAAAGGCAAGAACGGTTCAGATAAAACCGAAAGTGCAGCTGCTATTTGAAGTGCCACATACATTTGGGTCTGTACACGTGCCGGGTCTTCTTTAATAACTTTCCAAGGCTCTTCGTCCGCCAGGTATTTGTTACCAAGGCGGGCAAGGTTCATCAGTTCAGAGAGTGCTTCCCTAAAGCGGTAACGTTCTACTGAAGAAGCGATCACGGCGGGGTAGGCACGCATTTCGGTAAGGGTCGCTTCGTCTACATCGCTGTAAGCGTTTGGCGCAGGTACCGCACCTTCATAATATTTATTGGTAAGTACCACCACACGGTTAATAAAGTTACCAAAGATGGCTACAAGTTCGTTATTGTTTCTTGCCTGAAAATCTTTCCAGGTAAAGTCGTTGTCTTTTGTTTCGGGAGCGTTAGAAGTAAGCGCATAACGCAATACATCCTGTTTGCCCGGGAAATCCTGAAGGTATTCATGAAGCCATACCGCCCAGTTTTTAGAAGTAGACAGTTTGTTGCCTTCAAGGTTCAGGAATTCATTTGCCGGAACATTATCGGGCATTATGTATGAACCCTCTGCCTTAAGCATAGCAGGGAATATTATGCAATGGAAAACAATATTGTCTTTACCAATAAAGTGTACCAGTTTAGTATCCTCGCTTTTCCAGTAAGGCTCCCAGTCTTTACCTTCGCGCTGTGCCCATTCTTTAGTAGAAGATATATAGCCAATAGGCGCATCAAACCACACATACAGCACTTTGCCTTCGGCACCTTCTACAGGTACAGGAATACCCCAGTCAAGATCGCGGGTTACGGCACGTGGTTTAAGTCCGTCATCCAGCCATGATTTTACCTGTCCGAATACGTTAGGTTTCCAGTCATTTTTATGACCTTCAAGAATCCATTCACGAAGAAATGCATCATAACGATCCAGCGGTAAGAACCAGTGTTTAGTTGATTTCAATATCGGTTTAGAACCTGTAATTGTCGATTTTGGATTAATAAGGTCGGTAGCGTTAAGCGACGAACCACATCGTTCACATTGGTCACCATAAGCCTCTTCGTTACCACACTTAGGGCAGGTACCAATTACAAAGCGGTCGGCCAGAAACTGGTCAGCCTGTTCGTCATAAAGTTGTTCTGTAACTTCTTCAATGAATTTACCTTCGTTGTACAGCTTTTTGAAGAATTCAGAAGCCGTATCGTGATGGATCTTTGCAGAAGTACGTGAATAATTGTCAAAAGAGATTCCAAAATCTTCAAAAGACTGTTTGATGATAGCGTGGTACTTGTCTATCACTTCCTGTGGTGTAATGCCTTCTTTTTTAGCCTTCATAGATATGGCAACCCCGTGCTCATCGCTGCCGCAGATAAAAGCCACATCTTTGCCCTGAAGCCTCAGGAAACGTGAATAAATATCTCCGGGAACATAAACACCTGCAAGGTGGCCTATATGTATAGGGCCGTTAGTATAAGGCAGTGCCGCAGTAACAGTATATCTTTTTGGATCTTGTAACATCTTGTCTTGTAAATTTAGAAATGCAAAAGTACGAAATTATTAGGTAAAGTTTTCGCTGTAAATTAGATGATGTCAATCCGTTTCAGTGAAGCTGAAGGCATTAAACTTCGTGGCCTTTAGCAAATCTTAACTTGAGGCGTTAAGAAGGATTTGCCGTTTGAGCGAAGCGGGTTCAAATACTTTAGCCGAAAGTTATGATTTGTAGCCTAAGAAGTTGTAGCCTTGAATTTTTTGTTCTTTTGTTTCAGGACAAAAGAACAATAGAGCCGTGGGTAAAAGTAATTTTCCTTAAGTTTGTTATAAACCAAAAAGCAACAATGCAAAGGATCTTTCTATCATTACTCTTACTTATATCCATAACATTACAAGCCCAGAATACTGTAAAAATTCCGCCGTATCTCAAAAAGGGCGACACAGTGGGTATATTGGCAACAGCCAGGAAAGTGGATATGGCACCGCTTGAGCCTGCCGTAAAACTGCTTAAAAGCTGGGGGCTGAATGTAGTGATAGGCAAAACCGTGGGGCTTGATAACGACCAGCTGGCAGGGCAGGACTGGCAAAGGGCACAGGACTTTCAGCAGATGCTTGATAACCCATCCATAAAAGCAATATGGACAGCCAAAGGCGGCTATGGTACTGTACGGATGATCGACAGGCTGAATTTTACCAAATTTAAACAGCAGCCTAAATGGCTCGTTGGCTTTAGCGATTTTACCGTAATGCACAGCCATGTGAACAATTTTGATATCGCCACGCTGCATTCCATTGCCTGCATTAGCGTTGCCGGTGCGACACCCGAAGCTATTGAAGGGCTGAAGAAAGGACTATTTGGTGGTAAGATAGAATACAGCATCCCGGCTCATGCCTACAATAAAACAGGTAAGGCGCATGGCGAACTCGTTGGTGGAAACCTCTCTGTATTATATAGCATTATAGGATCGTCATCTGAAGCTGATTATAAAGGCAAGATCATCTTTATTGAGGACCTCGACGAATACCTATACCATATAGACCGCATGATGATGAACCTGGAACGCAATGGTTACTTTAAAGATGTAAAAGGCATCATAATAGGAGGGATGACCAAGATGCGCGATAACGACATTCCGTGGGGGCATAATGCCCTGCAAATCATTCAGGATATCACGAAAGAATATAATATTCCTATCTGCTTTAACTTTCCGTCAGGGCATATTAAAGACAACTGCGCATTGGTATTTGGCAAACAGGTAGCGTTTGATGTAACTGCATCGGGCACAAAAATATCGTTTGACTAATGGCAGAGCATAACGACCTTGGTAAGCTGGGCGAAGAATTGGCTGCCGATTACCTTCAAAAAAATGGCTATGCCATACTGCAAACCAACTGGATGTACCTTAAGGCAGAGATTGATATTATTGCCCAAAAAGGCAATGTACTTGCCATAGTTGAGGTAAAAACAAGATCATCTTTAGATTTTGGGCTGCCGCAGGATTTTGTAAACCCAAAAAAGATTCAGCATCTGGTGAAAGCTGTAAATGAGTATGTAACTCAAAATGATGTGGAAGCCGATGTTCGTTTTGATATTATCTCAGTTTTTAAAAATGGAAAAAACTATGAAATCGACCATATAGAAGATGCATTTTATCACTTTTAATCTATAATTTCTATAGATTTTTAAACTTGTTAAATGTTAAGAAAGTCCATATTTGTGTTAAATAAATCCCTATTTTAGCCATTGACATAGCCCCCGTACATGTCAAAAGCATTTAATGCACAAACAATACAAATTTTGTGTTTTTTGTAATTTTCCGTTGTTACATTTGTAACAAAATGTTTTTTTTCTATATTTGCCAACAAAACTAACTACAACTCAACCAATTAGGCTATGAAGACGATTTCTTCGGTAGTGGAACACTACATTAAAACAAAACCATTCCTGCTGAGCGCACTCTCTCAGGGAATTATAAATCTCACCTCGCTTGCGCGGAACATGATGCCGGAACTTGAACAGGAACTGGGCAAAGACGTAAAACAGGGCGCCGTGGTAATGTCGTTAAAAAGACTTTCAGAAGATCTTGATTTCCGTGTGAACCATAAGATAGTTAAGGTATTAAAAGGAATAGGCGAGATTACAGTACGTTCTTCCCTGACTGATTATACTTTTGCTGTTTCTGACACTATACTTAATAAACAGGCAGAGCTTATAACAAGCATAAATTCAAATCCAGACGTGTTTTATACTTCTTCAAGAGGTGTAAACGAAACCAATATAGTAATCAGCTCATCGGTTAATCCTACGGTTGACCGCCTTTTTGCTGACGAAAAACAAATTGAGCGCAGTGATAACCTGGCATCCATAACAATAAAGCTCCCTAAAGATAATATTACCACTCCGGGTGTGTACTATTATATCTTTCAGCGTTTAGCATGGGAGGGTATTATTATCAGTGAGGTGATTTCTACGTCTTATGAGTTTACCATATTGGTAAGCGAGCAGGAAGTAGACCTTGCCTTTAAAGTAGTTAAAGACCTTAAAAACCTTTAGAATTGGCTTATCGTGATATATTGACCCTTCCCACAACGGAAGGGTTTTTTATTTTTGCATCTGTATGTTGAGCGAATAAAATTTTACCTACCTTTGTAGAGTGATTAGTCAATCTGTAAATGATAAGCGTAAAGATTTGCTTGCATCAGCCCTAAGGCTGTTTGTGCAGAACGGCTTTCATGGTACCCCAACAAGCAAGATTGCAAAAGAAGCCAGCGTTGCAAACGGAACGCTGTTTCACTATTATCCCACAAAAGAAGACCTTATAATTAGCCTTTACATAGACGTTAAAAAGCGTATGGGAGAATATATAGAGCATAAGGCAACTCTTGCGACAACTCCTGAAGAAAGATTCAGGATACAGTTTACCCAGATTATTTTATGGTCTATGGATAATAAGGACGAATTCTACTTTATCCAACAATTTCATGCATCGCCGTTTGCAGCAATGCTTTCCCCCGATGTCATTAAAGAACAACTGCAAAAAAGCTGTGACGAAATTGAAGAAGCTATAAAGAATAAATTCTTTAAAAAACGCGACACCGCATTTATACTTAGCATTTTTAGCAGCCATATATATGGAATAAGCCAGTATTTGTCTAAAGCTAAGTTTACGGTTGATGTACAACAAAAAATTATAGATGATGGCTTTACTATGCTCTGCACCATGTTAGCCTGATTTTTTTAGATAATTTAGAGTGATTAGTCAGTCTATTATTGATGAGTAGCCAAAAAATGAAAAAAAGATTTAAAAAAATAATTATGATTGTAGCGGTAGTGCTGCTGATAATGGCAGTTGGAATATGGACATTTATGCAGACCCCAAAGTTTGGCAGCCAGCCAAAAGGAGAACGCCTGAAAAAGATTGAACAGGCGGCTAACTATAAAGACGGTCAGTTCCAAAACCAGCACCATACGCCTGATCTTGCCGAAGGCGTTAGTATGCTTACCGTTTTGAATAAATTTTTCTTTGGCAAGAGCAAAAGGAGTAAGCCGGCACAGCCGCTTCCGTCACAAAAAATAGACTTACTGCATCTTGACCCGTCAGAGAACGTCATTGTATGGTTTGGGCATTCGTCATACTTTATACAGGCCAATGGTAAAACTATGCTGGTAGACCCTGTATTCAGCGGTGCGGCATCGCCTGTTAGTTTTACAACAAGAGCATTTGCCGGGGCAGACGTATATGCCGTAGAAGACCTTCCCGCTATAGATTTCCTTTTTATATCGCACGATCATTGGGATCACCTTGATTATGAAACGGTACTAAAACTAAAAGACAAAGTAAAAAAAATAATTACAGGCTTAGGCACGGGGCAGCATTTTGAACGATGGGAATTTGATATGGCTACGGTTGAAGAGCGTAACTGGAATGAAACCATAGACCTGGGCAGCGGGTTTGTAATACATACTACACCTGCAAGGCATTTCTCAGGCCGCGGATTAAAACGCAACGGAGCGCTGTGGACATCGTTTGTAGTGAAAACGCCAACACTTAACCTTTACCTTGGCGGTGATTCCGGTTACGATACACATTATAAAGAAATAGGCGATCAATACGGCCCGTTTGACCTTGCAATACTGGAGTGTGGGCAATATAACGAATATTGGAAATACATACACATGATGCCGGAACAGGTTGTTACCGCTGCGCAGGAATTAAAGGCTAAAAAACTTATGCCGGTACACTGGGCAAAGTTTTCGCTTGCGCTTCACGATTGGGATGAACCCATACTGCGTGTTACTGCGGAAGCCAAGAAACAAGCCATGCCGATCATGACACCAATGATAGGACAAAAGGCATCGCTTACCAACGATGAGGTATTTACCGAATGGTGGAAAGGGCTTGAATAAATATAAAAGGGCGGCTAAGATATCTTAACCGCCCGTTATTATGATTGTTTGTTTCTTAGTTGAAATAAGCGTTTGCTACAACAGCCACTATTCCGTCAGAATTTGCTGTTCCTTCAACAGATGCTTTTTGAGTATTGCCCTGGAAGATTTTAATAGTAATTTTTTCTCCCGGTACCGCTCCAAATCCTCCCGCAGATAACGATGCTCCTCCTGCTGTATTCCCTTCTGCAGTGTATGTGTAGCTCCATGGAAGTGAAGTAACTTCAGCATTAGTAGCTCCATTGTTAACTGTATAGGTTACATCCAGCTCCTCACCAGAAAAATCTCCGGTAATTTCATACCTGATTTCTCTTGATACAGATCCGTTATCATCGTCACTTGAACATGATGTTAGCGATACTACGCTCGTTAGCAGCGCAAAAAGGTAAATAAATGGGTTTTTCATCTTAAAATATTTTTTCGTGTTAAAGGCACAAATATATATGTATGCATAATTATAAATTGCCAAAATGTAGGATTTAACCTCATTTTAACCTATTTGTGATTATCTTTAAGAAATCTTTAACTAAAAGAAATTACTTACAAATACGAAGGGAGAATTATCAATAATCAAATAATTCTCCCTGCGTAATAATTATGAAACTGTTAGCTTATTCGAAAACCATTTCCAGCAGATCAAGTGCTTTTTTGAGCGATTTTACGTTCTCAAAAGTTAGCAGCAGTCTAAGTCCGCTCTTTGTTTGCTTTTCTTTCATTTTTGCCAAAGTCTGGTGCTTTTGTATAAATTGGAGCACCCTTCTGAATGATACCGACTGATAGTAATCTGACTGTTGATCGCCTACAAAGTAGCCTACCATCTTGCCTTGTTTAAGTACCAGTTTTTCGAGCCCTATTTTTGTAGCGATCCATTTTATGCGCATACTTATAAGCAGGGCTTCGGCCTGTTTAGGCAGTGGCCCAAAACGGTCAATAAGCTTGGCTTCAAAGGCCTGGAGGCCGGTTTCGTCCTTAATAGCGCCAAGTTCATTGTACAGGTTAAGGCGCTCTGTGATATTATTTACATATTCGTCAGGGAATAGCAGCTCAAAATCGCTGTCTATCTGTATGTCTTTTACATATTCTTTTTCGCTATCGCCCTCTTCGTCATCGTATAAGTCTTTGAACTCATTTTCCTTAAGCTCATCAATTGCCTCGTTCATGATCTTTTGGTAGGTGTCAAAACCAATTTCATTAATAAAACCGCTTTGCTCTCCACCTAAAAGGTCTCCAGCGCCCCGTATCTCAAGGTCTTTCATGGCAATATTGAAACCGCTGCCCAGTTCGCTAAACTGCTCCAGTGCCTGGATGCGCTTGCGTGCATCTTCAGTCATCGCAGAATAAGGGGGAGTAATAAAATAACAGAATGCTTTCTTGTTGCTTCGGCCTACACGCCCGCGCATCTGGTGAAGGTCGGATAGTCCAAAGTTATTGGCATTATTGATGAAGATTGTATTGGCATTAGGAACATCAAGTCCGCTTTCAATAATTGTGGTAGCTACAAGTACATCAAAATCGCCTTCCATAAAGCCAAGCATAAGTTCTTCCAGCTTCTTGCCTTCCATCTGGCCGTGGCCTACGCCAACCCTTGCACCGGGAACAAGACGCTGTATCATTCCTGCAACTTCTTTAATGTTTTCAATTCGGTTATTAATGAAAAATACCTGTCCGCCACGCTGTATCTCATACGAAATGGCATCGCGTATCACTTCTTCATTAAAGCCTACTACCTGTGTTTCTATAGGATAACGGTTTGGCGGCGGCGTGGTAATGACCGAAAGGTCCCTCGCGGCCATAAGTGAGAACTGAAGCGTTCTTGGTATAGGGGTTGCCGTAAGTGTGAGTGTATCTACATTTTGGGCTATGGTCTTCAGCTTGTCTTTTACGTTTACACCAAATTTTTGTTCCTCGTCTACAATCAAAAGGCCAAGGTCTCTAAACTGTACGTTTTTGTTAACCAACTGGTGTGTGCCTATAAGGATATCCAGTTTGCCATCAGCAAGCTGTTTTAGTGTATCTGATTTTTGTTTTGCTGTACGGAAACGATTCAGGTAACCTATGCTTACCGGCATATCTTTAAGCCTTTCGCTAAAGGTGCGGTAATGCTGATAAGCCAGTATGGTGGTAGGAACGAGTATGGCAACCTGTTTGCCATTGTCAACCGCTTTAAAGGCAGCACGTATGGCAACTTCGGTCTTGCCAAAGCCCACATCACCACATACAAGGCGGTCCATGGGGCGCTCGCTTTCCATATCGGCCTTTACATCGCGTGTAGCAGTAACCTGGTCAGGCGTATCTTCATAGATAAATGAAGACTCCAGCTCGGCCTGCATGTAGCTGTCAGGCGCATACTGGAAGCCTTTTTCAAGCCTTCGCTTTGCGTACAGCTGAATAAGGTTGAATGCAATGTGCTTAACGCGTGCCTTGGTTTTTTGCTTAAGCGTTTTCCAGGCGCTGCTGCCCAGTTTGTATATTTTAGGCGGCGCACCATCTTTACCGTTGTATTTTGATATTTTGTGCAGCGAGTGGATGCTTACATATACAATATCATTATCAGCATACACAAGTTTTATAGCTTCCTGTGTTTTGCCTTCTACCTGTATTTTTTGCAGTCCGCCAAATTTACCGATACCGTGGTCGATATGGGTTACATAATCGCCAACTGACAGCGAATTGAGTTCTTTAAGTGTAATAGCCCCTTTTTTAGAATAGCCATTTTTGATGCTGAACTTGTGGTAACGTTCAAATATCTGGTGGTCGGTATAGCAGGCAATCTGGTTTTCTTCGTCTATAAAACCCTCATAAATAGGGAAAACGATGGTCTTATACTGCTTGCGGATGTCTTCATGATTAGCTTCATCAAGGCTTTCAAAAATATCATGAAATCGTTTTGCCTGTGCCTCGTTAGAGCAAAAGATATAGTTTTTAAAACCGTTACCGTGGTTATCGCTCAGGTTGTTAAGCAATAAATCAAACTGCTTGTTGAATGAGGGCTGCGGCTGTATGTAATATTCAAATGTTTTTTGTGTCCTGAAGACTGCCTTACTGCCCAGCTCTGCAATGGTAAAGTCTAATGCTTTTTTTACAAAGGTTTGCTGGTTAAGGAACAGTTCTTCGGGAGCAGCATGTTTTATATCTTTTGAGAGTTTGTCAAAAGCTTCGGTAGCTTTTTTAAACAGCACATCAAGCTGCGCAAGAAGTGCATCAGTATTCTGGATAAGGAGTACTGTTTTCTCGTTAATGTATTCCAGGAAACTCTCGCGCTTTTCCTGCAATTGCTTGTTTTCAACATTAGGAATAACAGTGATCTTATTTTTTTTATCCAATGACAATTGGGAAGCCACATCAAACGTACGGATGCTGTCCACCTCATTGCCAAAGAACTCTATACGGTAAGGGTTGTCGTTAGAAAACGAGAACACGTCTACAATACCACCGCGTACCGAAAATTCTCCCGGTTCGGTTACAAAGTCAACACGGCGAAACTCATATTCAAACAATACTTCGTTTATAAAGTCAATGGAGATCTGGTCGCCAACAGCCACTTTAAGAGTGTTTTTTTCGAGTTCCTTACGGGTCACTACTTTCTCAAATAGTGCATCAGGATACGAAACAATGAGTGCCGGTTTCTTACGGCTGTTTATGCGGTTAAGAACTTCGGCACGTAAAAGAATATTGGCATTATCCGTTTCTTCAATCTGGTACGGACGCCTGTACGATCCAGGATAGAACAGCACATCCTGATCGCCTATAAGCTGCTCAAGGTCGTTAAGATAATAGGCGGCCTCCTCCTTATCTTTAAGGATAAGAAGAAAAGGCAGTTCTGCCTCCCTAAAGAGCGGATCGGTTACAAAAGACAACGACGAGCCCAGCAATCCTTTTATGTGGATCTTGTTCTCGCGCTGCTGCAGGGCTGCAGCAATCTGTTTTACTTTGGCCGAATGGCTGTATTTATCTAAAATTTCGGGTTTCAATAGTATCTTTAATTACGGTTTGCGCCCGGCATGCTGAATCCGGGCCTTGTTGATGGTGTACTGCTTTGTGGCTGTGGCATTGCATCCGGGTTTGCCATTCTTATGGTGTCAAGTGCTTTAAGCATTTCGTCTTCGCCCGTTTCTTTAGGCACTTCTTTTAATATCACAAGCTCGTTCATCTGGTTTTGAAGCGATGTTACCTCGTGTGTAATGCTATTTATAAGTTCAATTACCCTCTTAGCAGGTATCACTTCAAGGTTTATATAGGTAGACAGCGATTTTACGCGCGTATCCAATACGCTTATACGGCTTTTTACCTGCGGTCTATTAAAAAATTCAGGTATGTTGTTACGTAACATCTCTGTTTTGGTAACCAGGCTTTTGGTTTTTTGCCTGTAAGCATTAAGCGAGCCTACGGGCCTTTGCATTAATTCATTATTCAGCTGTTCCCATTCTGTCCAGCCCGAAAGTTTTTCTCCTACTTTTGGGTTAAGCGGCGGAATATTAAACTTCCAGTTGTCGCTTATTACTTTTAATATGGAATCGTTTTGTTTTGCTGCCTTAATGTTTTCTGCCTGGCGTTTAGCGTCGTCGTCCTTACACGAAAAAAGAACTGCCGAAAAGCAGCAAAGCATAATGAGTTTCAGGTATTTCATGTTTGAGTGTTGAAAGAGCAAATTTACAAATGTTAGGCCAATATGCAGTTGCGGTAAAGTATTTCTTTAGAAAGATTTAATAGTGGATAATCACAGTGTTGTTAACTATCATAAAGAACGAATAAATGATTATTTTTTCAGGATAATGCACCGGGACTGCCTTTAAAATCACAATCTTCCAAAAAAATGTTACAACAGGCGGTAAACAGAGTGAAAATGATAATCTTAAAGCATTATATTTGTGCCGTTAAAACAACAATTATGGCAAAGATTTTAATCATAGGCGCATGTGGCCAGATAGGTACCGAGCTTACCAAAAAACTTAGGGATGTATACGGAAAAGATGCAGTAATAGCATCCGATATACGAAAAGGCGATGCTGAATTTGTGGCTTCGGGCCCATTTGAGGTAATAAATGCCCTTGATTTTAACCAGATAGAAACTGTAATTGAACAAAATGGGGTAGAAGAGGTTTACCTTATGGCTGCCCTGCTTTCGGCAACTGCCGAAAAGAATCCGGCCTTTGCATGGGACTTAAACATGAACTCACTTTTCCACGTGCTTAACCTCGCTAAAGCCGGCAAAATCAAAAAAATATTCTGGCCGTCTAGTATTGCTGTTTTTGGCCCTACAACGCCTAAACAAAACACGCCTCAGTATACGGTTATGGAACCGTCTACCGTGTACGGCATCTCTAAACAATCTGGTGAAAGATGGGCAGAGTACTATCATAACATTTACGGTGTAGATATTAGAAGCATACGTTACCCCGGCCTTATAAGCTGGTCTACGCTTCCTGGTGGCGGTACTACAGATTATGCTGTAGATATTTACCACAAAGCGTTAAGCGACGGAAAATATACCTGTTTCCTAAGCGAAGAAACACGTTTGCCAATGATGTACATGGATGATGCCATCCGCGCAACTATCGAGATTATGCAGGCACCTGCTGAAAATATTAAGATACGTTCATCGTACAATCTCTCTGCAATGGACTTTACACCAACAGAGATCGCTGAAGCGATTAAAAAAGAAATCCCAGATTTTACCATAGATTATGCACCGGACTTCCGCCAAAAAATTGCCGACAGCTGGCCGCAAAGCATAGACGACAGCAGCGCAAGGGAAGACTGGGGCTGGAAACATAATTTTGACCTGACTTCTATGACGGCTGATATGTTGGAACATTTAAGTGCAAAAGCAGAGTAAGTTTAAAGTTTCGTTATCTCAAACTTTATAAAGAAAAAAAACCGCAGATGGTTCAATTCATTTGCGGTTTTTTTTAATGGTTACAATTTCGTGGCTTTAAAATTATTTTTTCCCCCTTAGCTTTTCCAGTAAAGGATCTTCATATTTAGCCTTAACAGGTATGATGTCATCTATGGCTTCGTTAGGAAAAGTCATAGACAATACATATTGTTTTATCTTCCATTCTTTTCCTGTTTTTTCTAAGACTCCTGATCCCTGGCAGGCTTTCATGTGGGTATCCAGTAGCTCATTGAACCAAGCCGTTTTGCCGTCTTTGCTAAAGAATATATTACGCTGCAGGGCTTTAAAATCCCATGTTTTACCCTTTTCAAAATATGGTTTTGAGAAAGCTTCAAATTCTTTCTTGGTCCAGTTTTCGGTAGCGTCTGTACCAATGTAAATTCCGTCTTCAGCAATTTTGCCAAAGTAACCGTTATAATCTGCTTTTGCGGCAGCGGTATGCCAGCTGTCTAAAAACGTATTGATAGTTTTGGTTTCATCGGCTGTATCTACTAGGGTAGGTTTTGTAAATAGATACGTGCTTATAGATAAGGATAGCAGTGTGCAGATAAATGCAAATTTTTTCATAATTGGTTTTTTGTATAGGCTAAAATAAAAAAGAAGAGGCTTAATAACATGATTAACGCTCTTCTTTTTACAATTTATTTTTTATCCCAGCATCTCGTCGTGCTGCGACAAGTCCAGTCCAAGCTGTTCTGCTTCTTCAGATACTCGAAGCGGAATAAACCAGTTGGTAACTTTATAGAGCAGCATAGCTCCAAAGAAAGAGAAGGCTGCAACAAGTACCATTGCGATCATGTGGTGGCCAAAGATATTCCACCCGCCGTGCATAAGGCTTGCGTTCTCACCTTCTGCAAAGATGGCTGTTAATATCATCCCCATAATACCGCCCACACCGTGGCAGGCAAATACGTCCAAGGTATCGTCTATTCGTTTAAGAGGTTTCCAATTTACCATCATATTAGATACTATAGCCGCGGCAAACCCAAAGAAAATGCTCTTAGGTACAGATACAAACCCTGCAGCGGGAGTAATAGCAACTAATCCAACTACCGCGCCAATACAAGCGCCAAGAGCTGACACTTTTCGTCCGTTAAGACGGTCAAAGAACGCCCAGGTTAGCATTGCCGAAGCAGATGCAATAGTTGTCGTAGCAAATGCCATTGCCGCAGTATGGTTTGCCGCAAGAGCAGATCCTGCATTAAACCCAAACCATCCAAACCAAAGCATTCCTGTTCCTAATAGTACAAACGGAATGTTAGTAGGTATGTATTCAAGGTTTTTACGTTTCCCAAGGGATAACACACCTGCAATTGCTGCGAAACCGGCACTCATGTGCACTACAGTACCTCCGGCAAAATCTTTCACGCCAAAGTAGCTGCCAAGCAATCCGTTAGGGTGCCAAACCATGTGGCATAGCGGCGCATATATAAATATGGAGAACAAACAGATGAATAGCAGGAACGATATGAACCTTATACGTTCTGCCAATGCACCTGTTATTATTGCAGGAGTTATTATGGCAAACTTCATCTGGAACAGGGCAAATAATATAAAAGGTATGGTCGTAGCCAGTTTTTTGTGGGGATGCTCATCTACAAAATCGAAAAAGGCAAAATCAGATGGATTGCCAATGAGTCCGTAATGAGTTCCGGCTATATCAATACCCAGCGGGCTGCCAAACGACAGGCTAAAACCTATTACTACCCAAAGCAGGCTTATTACACCAAGGCATATAAAGCTCTTAAGCATGGTTGAGATAACGTTCTTTTTGCCAACCATTCCTCCGTAAAAGAAGGCAAGACCTGGTGTCATAAGCAAAACAAGGCATGATGCAGTAAGGAGCCATGCAACGTCTGCGGGCACGATGGCGTCGGTTGAATTAAATTGTACAGAATTTGCATTTACTGTAGCATGGTCCCAAAAAAGACCGGTTATTGCTACTGAAGCAGTAATTAAAAACGCAGCTATCCAGCGTTTTTCTATTTTCTTTTCCATTATACCCTATAATTTATGGGGGTAAAATTATAAAATATATCTTTTGGTTTTATGTTTCACGCAAGTTTTAGGGGATTAATAATATTGAACAGGATTTTTATTCAAAATTTTCCGTTTTGTGCAAAGCTCCATTTATGAAATCATTTTAAAATTTTTACTCTTTTTTTATTCTTGGTCTAAATAACTGAATGTTAAAATATTGTGCAGGCATATAATACTATATCACAATTTACATCGTTATCGTAAAGTAGGAAAAGGATTTCTAATGTGGTTTTCCGTAAAATTTTGGCAGAGTAATTGCTAAACTGAAGCAGTCGGTGAAATGTAAGAAACATTCGACAACTGACTGTGTCAGAGCGAATTAATGTTGAAAAAAAGATAGATTTTATAGTACATATTGTTTTGGTTTTTCTTAACATTGTACCATCCAATCAGTAATAATAAAAACAACCAATACCATCCAATCACATGAACACGCTTCAACACACAGTCGAGGACTTTAAGCTCTTCGAAGCCATTGCGGACATCGCTTTTATTGCAGGACAAAAAGGATTTTTCTCTGGTGATTCAAGAACCGATATTGCCGAATTTATTACCTGGGCTAAGGAATTTGAGGACATGCACGAGGAAACAAACTGGGATGAGGTAGATTACCAGGAAGCTATAGATGCTTTTACAGGTAACAAACTCAGGATTGACCTTCAGTAAGCGAAGACGCGCTTAAACTTTCAGCGGCTGCCTTGTCTATTACCTCTTTGATGATGACAACGCAGCCGTTTATGTTTTTCTTTACCTCGTTGCTCCAGAAACGTATTACTGTCCAGCCGTTAGAGATTAGGTATTCGTTTACTTCTTTATCGCGTTCTATATTGCGGGAAATTTTCTTCTCCCAAAATTCAGGATTAGTAGCCGGTTTCTTTTTGGTTTCAAAAT
The DNA here is from genome assembly GCF_033042555.1 of Flavobacterium sp. DG1-102-2. Lineage (NCBI taxonomy): Bacteria > Pseudomonadati > Bacteroidota > Flavobacteriia > Flavobacteriales > Flavobacteriaceae > Flavobacterium > Flavobacterium sp. DG1-102-2. The sequence goes on along the minus strand of NZ_JAWLIK010000002.1, from coordinate 204,647 downwards.
CTTTGCCGTGAAAGAACTCGCTATCTACAAAAACAGCTACTTTATCTTTTTTGAATGTAAAATCGGGCTTACCAAAAACGGTCTTGTTGTTTTTGCGATATCTTAGACCCTCATGCCACAGTGCCTTGCCTAAAGCAACTTCTGCTTTTGTGGCTGTACTTTTAATAGCAGCCATGTTTTTAGAGCGTTGTTCAGGGTTGTGGACATCCATTAGCTTAGTATTTTTGGTTCAAAACCTGCTCTTAAAGATTCTAGCTTATAATCTATATGTTCTGCAAGGAGCAAGGTCGTGTCATTAATGGTTATGCATTTACCATTTAAAGCTCTAAAATTATCACTTATAAAGCTATTAAGATCCCTCTTTGAAAATTCTTTTTCATATAGCTTAAAAGGACATTCAAGAGATGAATTAAAAAAGCTAACAAATTCATTTCTGAATTTATCCTTGGTACTGGCTCTAAATTGTTTAATAACGAAATGATTGACGCTGGTATAGGCCTTTAAAACATATAGAAAATTAATTCTGTAATGTATTACAAATAAACTATCTCTGTCAAATAACCTGTCTTCAAAATGATATGAATGTTGAGGGGTGCCAGTAGATTTCAACAAAGGCTCATCAAAGTTTTTCATGTCATCGATAAACCCATAAATAAAGAAATTTGGGGATATATTATAGCCTTCTGTAATACTGTCCCTATATCTTACATTCTCATAAGATTTACTTCTGTTTAATAGATCAATATTAAATTGAATTACATTTTTCGCATAAGTAAACTGTTTATATATAGAAAGTCGGCCAGCCTGATGTGTAGGTTTATAATACTTTGAATCACCAATATAGAAAATATTTGTATTATCTATAAGAGACTTGTAATCATATATATGATCGATAATTTTACCATCCGCATTGTGTTTTAGTTTGTCTAATGTAATATCGTCGACGGTTTTATCATTATAAATGTCTGTTGAGAAAATCTTATCAATCATGTCTTCAAACACTATATTATAATTCCTGGCAGAAATGAATTCTTCTCTTTTTTTTAGTTTGCTGCTTTTATCAGTTTTGCTGAAATAAAGTTCGCATAGCTTATACATTCTTTTTAATGTGTCTGAAAAATATCGATGCTTAATTTTTCTTAGTTGAGATAAGCCTTTATCTTCGAGTTTTTTGAATTTAGGTCCTGTTAGTGTTTTATAACTTTTATCAATGACAATAGGTAAATTGTGCTCCTTTTTAAAATGATTTAGGATTGAAAAATAGTAACACAATAATTCTTCCTCATCATTGATAGTTTTGCTTTTATTCTTTATGTGTAGATATATAGGAACATTGTTAGAAAGAATAGGGATGCTTTTTCTTATTGTTTTATCCCATTTGGATCTACTAGCTATATTAGAAGTATATTCTATATGATGATAAAGAATGGTGTTTTTATTTTTTTTATAAAAGTTGATAAAGCTTAGTAGCAAATCCATGTATGAATACTCTGAAACCCCTAAATTCGTGTTTAATTCAAACGTCTCAGAATTTTCTATAATTCCTGAATTTTTATACCTTGATCTGAATTCAGCCAAGCTATTATAGAAATAAACAAGCAATTGTCTTGTCCAAAGATTTTCTCCTGAATGTTTAAAAGACCTGTTCATATCTTTTCTGAACAATTCCTCCGGAGTACAACCTAGAATCATTCCATCAGACCCCAAAAATACTTTTGGAAGCATATATATTAAAGTGTTGTTCACAAAAGAGTGATAGTAACCAACACTGTTTACAGTTCCGGATAAACCGTCCTGTGTATAAAACTTAGGGTCATCAAAAACCTCTTTAAGTTCTTCAATATTGTATTTGCTACCTTCTAATAAAACTCTCATGCCTGTTCCTCTTCTGCGTCTATAATGGAAACCTCTAAATCATCAAGCAAGTTCTTAACTCTTTCAATTCCCAATGTAGATACTGGAAAAAAATCTTCGTATGTAACAATTTCATTACCAGATTTAAAGATTGAATCTTCCTCATCTTTGAAAACATCAATCCATAAATAAAACATAGCTTTATTAACAAACTCTTCCAGAGTAATTATATTCTCAGAAGGTTTTATAAAATAATTACCCAAACATTTATCAAGACCTAAATTAGGATTCAATTTAATTATCTGATTAACTTTCTTTATAAAATCAATCCATTTAAAACGTTTATCCGGCCCTAGTTCTACTTGAAAATTATATGAAGGATTAGCGACTCCATTTGCACTCTCTTCATAATTAACTGGCACATACTCCCAAGACCATCTTCTTTTAAATGCACTATCCATTGGGAAAAGTGACTGATCAGATGTATTCATAGAAGCGAGAAGATGTAAATTTGATGGTAACCTCATTTTATCTCCCTCAATACCCTTTACTGCATCCCCAGTTAATTGTTGTTTTAAGTAGTCGAGTAAATCTTTTGAAGGGCTAATGTTATAATTACTATTTCTGTCAAGTAATTGAAACAAATCTCCAAATATTTCTGCGCAGTTCCCTCTGTTTATTTCTTCAATAACTAAATAATAATCTTTACCTGGATTTTGCCATGCCTTTATATAAATATTGGTAAATATCTGAGGTATAAATCTATAAGTTATCACATATTCATCTCCCTTTTTCTCAGAATATGGGCGATAGCCTCCTACAAAAGATGAGTAATCATATTCTGGATGAAATGTCACTCTTTCTTTTTGATCTTGAGGGACATCTTCTATAATTTTTTCAATTTTATGAGATTTGCCGGTTCCTGGTGCGCCATAAAAAATTTGTTGGATAATCTTTTTTTGATTCGAAGAAGACTTTGACAAATTGTCTTCGAAGTATTTAAAAATGTAAAATTCATTTTCAAAGTTTATATTAAACTCAGGATAGAGTCTACTTAAAAGAAATGTAAGTGAATTTAGATCTAATCGACTATTCGTTCTATTTGTCCATTCAGTTGAAAAATAATAATATTCATTATTTAACATGAATAATGGCTCTTCGAAATACCTTATCCTGTCATCATTAAATTTTAAATCCTTTTTATCTAAAGGAGAAGTAGAAGTTTTAAATATACTTGTTAGAGATTTATCTTCAAATTTAATCGAGCTATAAGATGGATCTTCATTTCTCGCAATGTAATTTTTTAATCTTTCTAATTTATCATATTGATATAAAAAAAGAAAAACATTCTTAGTAAAAGTTTTTATATGTTTGTCTTTTAATATATAAGGCGTATTTCGTAGGAATCTTTTTTCTAAGTAATCATATATGTCCTTGTTACTTGCAAGTTTATAAATAAATTTTCCAAGGATTGTTGAGCTAGCATTAGGAATATTTATAGGTTTAAGAATGATTGATCCATAAAAATCCGTAATCCCTCTAATATTATAGTTGCCTCGAGTTCCGTTAACAATTGATTTAGCTTCGAGATTAAAACTTTTATCTGTAAATATTTTAGGGCCTATAGTCTTGCTATATTCGTCTATATCCAAATTAGAGTAATCCAAACTACTGTTTAAAATTGCTTCTCCAATAAAATTTTGCGAATTTCCATTTTTTGCAGTTTCAAATACATCAAGATATTCTTTGACGAACACAGCTAACGGTTTTATAGATATTGAATACAATATGTACTGACTTGGTAGTATTGCATGATTTTTATCGATTTGAATCTGTATAGAATGTCTATTGACAAATTTTACGCCTTCGATTGTTTTAAGAAATTGAATATCCTGATGATTAAATTCAATTTCTGGCCAATAATCTATGTCATTAAATTTTAAGGCAAGTTTTTCCGCTAATTCTCTGAAATCTGTCAGCATTATAAAAGTTGTTTTTTGATTTCGTTAAAAATTGTTCTAATTACAGGTATTGAAACACTATTTCCAAATTGTTTATATGCCTGTACATTTGATTTGTGAATAACAAATTTTTCGTCATACCCTTGTAAATTAGCAGCCTCTCTAGGAGTAAGTTTACGGGGATTTCCATCTTTTTGAACTATAAGAATCTCACTTCCGTCTTTATAATATCTTGCAGAGATAGTATTTGTATATTGTGAATTTTCATCAAAAAGCGAGAAGCCAAAACCATTTCCTTTTTCAAGATGCTCCTTTTTTCTTCTGATATGGCCTGCATATAATTTATCTGATATAGTGTATTTACTATCGGTGTTTATTTCCAGTATATCACCAACCTTTGTGCTCTTTACATTTGATAGTTTTTCTTTGTCAAATATTGCTTTATCATGACTATCCAGACCAAGAGGGAAAGTAAAATTTCTATTTTCGGTTTTAAGATATGCTACTATAAAGATTCTTTCTCTGTTTTGTGGGACGCCGAAATTTTTGGAGCTTAAAACTTCATATTTCATCTCATAACCCAGATCATCTAAAACTTTGTCTATAGTTTTTAAAGTTCTGCCTTTGTCATGATTTTTCAATCCTTTCACATTTTCAAGAAATACCACCTTTACTGGGGTTCCGTTTTGAATATTTCTATCAAGTATGTCAGCTACATCAAAAAACAATGTGCCGCGAGTGTCTTCAAATCCTTTTCTTAATCCGGCATTTGAAAATGGTTGACAAGGAAATCCACCGCATAGCACATCAAAACCAAATGGAATGTTTCTTTTTGTTTCTTCTTTAGTAATATCTCCAAATGGTATTTTTCCAAAATTTGCAAAATATGTAGCTTTAGCATGTATATCCCATTCAGATGAAAATACACATTCTCCGAGATTATCTTGCCCTGCAATTCTAAATCCACCAATTCCTGCAAATAAATCTATAAATTGAAATTCGGGATTTTGAGGAGCAGGAAAAGGAACATCATTTTGGTAGTTAAATAAAAGATATTGTAACGCTTCTTCTGCAACCAAATGTGGGATTTCGTCTTTTTGCGTATACTCTAAAACTGTTTTCACATATTCAATTGCATCATCTCTGAAAATTTCGGAATAATGATTGTCTATTGAATGAAGATAATGAGTATATGCTGCAGGAGCGTTGTTTTCAGGCTCAATCAATTTTATATTAAACAATTCTCCGTTAATCTCTTCGATACTGATTGTTTCCTTTATCATCGCTTAAAAATCTTATCATTAAAAAAAGTTGCAATATCAATATCAAATGCGGTTGTGATTTTCTCAATTATTTCAATTGAAACATTTCGTTGGCCTTTTTCTATGTCAGAAATATAATTTCTGTCAACATTCGAAATATTAGCCAGATACTCTATGGAAAAACCTTTTTCTTCCCTTAGAGATTTGACTTTTAAACCAAATTTTTCCTTGAAATTCATAACCTTTAAAATTATAGCTGTGCGGACAATTGGCCCGCTTACAATTGGCCTCGTATTAATAACTTTCGATAAGTTTTTTTCTGTAAGTTTTGTACTCCTTTAAAAAGAAAAAGGCAGCACTGAAATAGTACTGCCCACAAAAAAACCAGCCTCTCAGCTGGTTTTTCTATTAATGTCTTCCGTGGTGGCCTTTGTTACCTTTATGACCATGATGTCCGTGGTGACGGTCATGGTGTCGATAATGATTAACAGGTCTTTGGTAAACTACCCTTCTTGCAGGTCGGTAGTGCGTGTAAGGCGTTGGGCCGTAATAGTTGTTAACGATTACTTTTTGTCCGCGGTACAGGTCATAATTCCTGTAGGCTGCCGGCAGGTGTGGGCGTCGTGCCCATCGGCCGTTGTCAATATATATGTAATTTCTTGTGCTAACGTCGTAGTAAGTTTCAATCTCAGGCAGGTAATAATAACGAACCTCTGTATGAACCGGTGGAGGAGGTGCCCATGCCGGCGGCGAACCGATATTTACATTAAGTCCTACCGAAACCTGCGCCTGTATGCTGCCAAAAGCCATAAGCGTTATAGCGATCAGCAATGTTTTGATTGTTTTCATGATTTTGTCGATTTAGATTATTAGTTGAAACGCTAAATCCAACATCTGTGCCAATACTTTTTCGTTAAGAAATTTTTAGCATATCAAAAGTATCATGGGGTGTGCTATTTAATTGTAAATCAAACTACTATAATATGTAATTTTTTTATGCATGCATAAAAAAACCGGCTTCAAACCGGTTGATTTTATTTATGTTTACCCTTTCCGTGGCCATGGCCATGGCCTTTTCCTTTTCCGCCGCCATGTTTATCTCCTGACATCTTTTTAGCCTGCCCTGGAGGTACGCCAACGGTTTTTTGGTATTTGCCCTTGTATCCTTTTGGATACTTTACTTTGTAGGTAGTATAAGTTGCATAAGGCTCACGTCCGTGGTAATCGGTCATGACTACTTTATATCCATTATAAAAGTTATAGCTTTTGTAAGGTGTAGGCACTGTTACGGTTCTTACCCATCTTCCGTTGGTCAGGTAAATGTATTCACTCGTAGAAACATCGTAGTACGTTTCAATGTCGGGCAGATAATAATATTGTGTCTCATAGCCCGAAGGTCCCCATGCAGGAGGATTTCCTATGTTTACATTTACGGACACCTGTGCATTTGTACCCGCTGCCGCAATAAATATAATTGCGATCAGTACTGATTTTATTGTTTTCATATACTAAGGATTTATTGTTACTATAAAATTAAAGCCAACTGCTGTGCCAATATAATTCTGTTAAGAAATTTTTAGCATTTGCCCGTCAATATAAAACCCTAAATAATTGCTAACTTTACAATATACACCAATAAATTCAGGCATTATGGAATCAAAGAAAGAACTTACCGAAAAGATACTTAAGATTACGATCCTGATACAGGAAAAATATCCTGAACTATCAAAATATTTAAGTGAGGTTCAGGAAACACTTCCAACATTTGAACATCCTGAAGTAGATGCCGCAGCATTATCTAAATACTACGAAACCCTGGATGAAATGCTTAAGGACTACCTCTTAGAGCACCCTGAATTAGAATAATAGTAGCTTATCTGGTTATTTCGGAAAGGAAATCTTCAACAGATGGATACTTTTCTGTCGGCAGCCGTTTTTTAAGCCTCATTTTGCATACCCTCACGCTTTGTGGGGAAATGCCTAATATATTTGCCATGTCTTTACCGTTAAGGTCAAGGCGCATAAGTGCAAGCAGGCGCGTCTCGGCTTCGGTCAGTTGGATGCCGCTGTCTTTTATACGGGTAAAAAAAGTGGGATAGATGGCCTTAAAGCGGAGTTTGAAGTTCTCCCAGTTATCATCGGTCAGTATTTTTTGTTCTAACAGATCGGCGATTTCGTCTTCACTTACATCAGCAGGCACGGTATCCGGAACTGTATGATCCTGAAGTGCATTTATAATGGCATTTTTCCCAGAAAGGTCTATCATATACGTTCGCAATTCTTCTTCCCGTATCTCTAATATCCGTTTTGAGTTGAATAGTTCCGATTCCAGCTGGCGTTTCCTGAAGTTCATTTTAGAAAAATAGCTGTAAAGTATAAGCGTTCCTATAAGCAGGAAGGCGAGTATGCCAAAAGTAGTCATTATCAATTGGGTTTTGGCAATCTCTTTCTCGTTCTGAAGGTTTTCTATACGCAGGTTTTTTGCTTCTATACTTAGTTCTGCCAAATTCCTTGAAAGGCTTTCGCTTTGATTAGCTTCCATTATTTCCCTGTCGGTCTCATAATGCTTTTTGTAATAAAACAATGCAGAATCAGGCTTGCCTAAATTTTCGTAAGCAATGGAAACTTCAAGATAGGCTTCGCTTATGCGGACTTTGCTTTTTGATGCAAGACTAAGATTAAGGCTTTTGTTGGCAGCATTAAAAGCCTCCTTATTATTGCCTTTCGCCGAATAGGTTGTTGAAATATTTTGCCATGCGGTGGCTTGGCCCACTATAAAATTAGCTTTTTTACATTCGCCTAACGACAGCTGATAATACGTTAGCGCCTTGTCGTACTGCTTGGTATGGCGGTAAAATTGTCCCTGGTTGTTATAAGCAATAGCGAGGTCTTTAGGGTTGTTCAGTTCTCTGAATAATGCAATGGCCTTATTGTTGTGATCAAAGGCCTTATCAAATTCTTCAGATTGCTTGTATAAAAGAGCCCTGTTGGTGTGAGTAAGTCCTAAAAGGCGTTTAAGGTTAAGCCTTTCGGCTATTTCTGCCGACTGGCTGTAATATTCCATGGCCTGCTTGTTATGGCGCAGGCTCCAGTTGACGAGTCCCATGTTATTAAGCAGATTCGCCATCTGCTCTTCATCCTTTAATTTTTGGTATTTTTTATATGCGGTGGAAAAGTATTCGAGTGCCTTCTGGTAGTTGCCGGTTTCCCATTCTTTACCGCCCAGGGTGGTAAGGCTGTCAGGTGGTATCGGCAGGTTTGCCACGCTCTCAGGCTTACCGTCCCGTTGGCACGAGCAGAGGCACAAAAGCAATACTAAAATTGCAATCTGTAAGACATTCTTTATTGATTTTTTCAGGTGCATATAGAATCCAAATATAGATACAAACACCCTTAAAAGTGCAGTTTTTGCCTCTATTTTCTACAAAATTTCACCTAAAACGTATTAGTAAACGTTAAACTTGCCTCAATTCGTTTTTATAATCATAGGGGTGTTTGTAACTTTATTAGTCTCCAAAAATAACCCTATGAAACAACCCCTGCTGGCCTTTAATGATAAGGGCATATACTGCGCCCAGGCAAATGTGTATCTGGATCCCTGGCGTCCGGTAGATAACGCCATTATCACCCATGGGCACAGCGATCACTCCCGCTGGGGACACAAGCAGTACATTACCCATCATATGAATGTGCCTATAATCAGGCACCGCCTTGGAGAAATCAATGTAACGGGAAAAGACTGGGGCGAAACGTTTACGATAAACAGCGTGAAATTCTCCTTTCATCCTGCCGGCCATATCATTGGCAGTGCACAGGTACGGGTGGAATACAAAGGTGAGGTTTGGGTATTTACCGGTGACTACAAAACCGAAGATGACGGAATTTCTACTCCGTATGAAGTGGTAAAATGCCATACGTTTATTACGGAGAACACCTTTGGGCTTCCGGCTTTTAAATGGACACCGCAGGCGGAGGTCATGACTGATGTAAACAACTGGTGGGCGCAAAACAGGGCAGAGGGTAAAACCTCTATACTTTTTGGCTATACACTGGGTAAAGCCCAAAGACTCCTGAAATATCTTGATACTGATATTGGTAAAATATACACCCATGGGGCTGTAGAGAATATGACTGCCGTATTGCGCACCATGGTTGATTTCCCACCTACAACCCTTGTAACACGCGAGACAAAAAAAGAAGATTTACTGGGCAGTATTGTTTTAGCGCCGCCAAGTGCTCACGGCAGTACATGGATACGCAAAATGACGCCGTTTGTAACAGGGTCGGCAAGTGGCTGGATGGCTTTTCGGGGTGCACGCCGACGCAGGGCCATTGACAAAGGTTTTGTACTGAGCGACCATTGCGACTGGCAGGGACTGCTGGAAAGCATTAAAGCTACTGGCGCAGAGAAGATAATATGCACCCACGGGTATAGCGATATATTTTCTACTTACCTGCGGGAGCAGGGCTATGACGCCCGTACTGAACAAACGCAGTATGAAGGCGACGAAGGCGAAACAGAAACCAGGACACCGGCAGAAATTGCCGAAGAAGAAAGAGGAGGTGAAGTATGAAACCGATAGGTTATATCCTTCAAAAAACAAACAAATAACAGGGATGAAAAATTTTGCCGAACTCATAAAAACGCTGGATAGTTCCAACAAAACTTCGGTAAAGGTAGATGCCTTAACGGAGTACTTTCGCAATGCCGGCGATGAAGATAAGGTATGGACAATAGCCATCCTGTCGCACCGCCGTCCGCCAAGGCCTGTTAATACTACGCTGTTGCGAATGTGGGCTACCGAACTGGCTAATATTCCGCTTTGGCTGTTTGAAGAGTCCTACCATATTGTGGGCGACCTTGCCGAGACCATTGCGCTTATCATTCCAACAGCAAAAGACCATTCTGACAAGAGCCTGACCGAATATGTGCAGGATATGATAGCACTTAAAAAGAAGACTGATGAAGAGAAACGCGACTACCTGCATACCAACTGGCTTGCACTGAACTATTACGAACGATTTGTTTTTACCAAGCTTATTACAGGCAGCTTCCGTATTGGCGTAAGCCAAAAATTAATGACCCGTGCACTTTCTAAAGCTACAGGGGTAGATGAAGATATACTGGCCTATAAACTCATGGGTGAATGGAACCCCGATCGCATCAGTTTTCACGATCTGGTGGTCGAAGAAAAAGCGCAGGACTTCCAGTCGAAACCCTATCCATTTTATTTGGCGTATGCCATAGAGGGCGAACCCGAATCGTTAGGTGATGTGTCGCAATGGAGCGCCGAACACAAATGGGACGGCATCCGCTCGCAGACGATCATTAGAAATGGACACATGTACGTATGGAGTAGGGGCGAAGAACTGGTAACCGATAAGTACCCTGAATTCAATAGCTTTCTGGGTATAATTCCCGATGGTACTGTGATAGATGGAGAGATACTCCCATGGGTAGAGGGCAACATAGGCAGCTTTAACGACCTGCAGACACGTATAGGGCGAAAAACCGTTTCAGCCGCCCTGCTTAAAAAAACGCCGGTCATTATTAAGGCTTATGACCTATTAGAATGGAAGGGGGAGGACATCCGCCAAAAACCTTTTGAAGAGCGCAGGCATTTACTTGAACAATTATACGAACAGGTAAAAACATTTGCTCTTCCGCTAAAATTGTCAGAACGGATAACATTTAATGATTGGAACGAAGCCCAGATCGAAAAGCAGAAGGCGCGCGAACTAAGAAGTGAAGGACTAATGTTCAAGCGAAAAGATTCGCCCTATCTCGTAGGCCGTAAAAAAGGCGACTGGTGGAAATGGAAACTCGATCCCTTTGCTATAGATGCGGTACTTACCTATGCTATGCGTGGCAGCGGCCGCCGTTCTAACCTTTTTACCGATTATACTTTTGCCCTCTGGCAAACCAATGAAGATGGAACAAAGGAATTGGTCACTTTTGCTAAAGCCTATTCCGGATTGACAGATGCCGAATTCCGTCAGGTAGATGATTACATAAAAAAGAACACGCTGGAGCGTTTTGGGCCCGTACGCAGCGTAGTGCCCAAACTGGTTTTTGAGATAGGCTTTGAGGGTATATCGCTTTCGGGCAGGCACAAGAGCGGGGTAGCAACACGCTTTCCGCGAATACTGCGATGGCGACATGACAAAACCATGGAAGAAGCCAATACTATTGATGATTTAAAAGACATGATACCGAAGTAAAATTAGCGACGAATTCAGGCAAAGAAAAGAAATAAATACTCGGAATGAACAGGGAACAACTTTACGATATAGCAGCAGGCTGGTTTGAAGGGCGTGGATGGAAACCTTTTCCGTTCCAGACCCAAACCTGGACCGCTTTCCTGCAAGGCAAACACGGCCTGCTTAACGCCCCTACAGGGAGCGGAAAGACTTATGCCCTATGGTTTCCTGTTGTGCTGAACTATATTAAAAGTAACCCTGAATATAAGACAAAACACAAACCCGGACTCAAAGCCATATGGATTACGCCACTACGCGCTTTATCCATCGAAATTAAGCAGGCAGCCGAACGTGTAGCCAATGATCTGGGTACGCAGCTAACCGTTGGTGTGCGAACAGGCGATACTACAGCTGCAGAACGCAGCCGCCAGAAAAAAACTATGCCCGACCTGCTTATTACAACTCCCGAAAGCCTTCAGTTATTACTGGCTGCAAAAGGTTATGATGCAGTATTTAAGGGGTGCCAGGCCATTATAATAGATGAATGGCACGAATTGTTGGGTACTAAGCGTGGCGTTCAGGTTGAGTTGGCACTGTCACGGTTAAAAGCTATAGCACCAAAAATGCGCATTTGGGGTATTTCCGCAACTATTGGTAACCTGCAACAGGCAATGGAGGTGCTGCTTGGGCCAGAGTCGGAAGCACTGCAAAATTCAACGCTTATTAGGGCGCACATCAATAAAAAGATAAACGTACTCTCCATAATCCCCGATAAGATGGATGCTTACCCATGGCGCGGGCACATGGGGCTGCATCTTATAGATGAGGTTGCAAAAATAATCAAGCAAAGCCGCACGACGCTGGTGTTTACCAATGTGCGTGCCCAATGCGAGTTATGGTTTCAGGCGCTGCTGGAGAAATATCCTGAGTTTGCAGGAGATATGGCCATGCATCACGGCAGCATAAGCCGGGAGACACGGCAATGGGTGGAGCAGGCCATACGCGATGAGCAGCTGCGGGCTGTGGTTTGTACGTCGAGCCTTGACCTGGGTGTTGACTTTGCGCCTGTAGAAACCGTTATACAAATAGGCGGACCTAAAGGCGTTGCGCGGTTCCTGCAGCGGGCAGGCCGAAGCGGGCACAGGCCGGGAGAGGAGAGCAATATTTACTTTCTGGCAACCCATGCCATTGAATTGGTAGAAGCCTCTGCTTTAAAAAGGGCAGTACAGGAGACAGTTGTGGAAGACCGCGTGCCGTACCTGAATAGTTGGGATGTTTTGGTGCAGTACCTCGTAACCCTGGCGGTATCTGACGGATTTTATCCTGATGTGATATTTAATGAAGTAAAAAGCACTTTTTGCTTTCAGGGAATTACAGGAGACGACTTTCAATTCTGCCTTAACTTTATAGCAAAAGGCAGCCAGAGCCTGCAAGCATATGATGAGTATAAAAAAGTAGAAATAGAAGGCGACGGAAAATTTAAGGTAAATAGTAAAGCCGTAGCACTGCGGCACCGTATGCAGATGGGAACCATTGTAGGCGATGCCGTTATGAATGTTAAATACTTTAGCGGCGGTCACATAGGTACTATTGAGGAATGGTTCATTTCCAAACTCAACCCGGGTGACGTGTTTATTTTTGCGGGGCGAAAACTGGAACTGCGCCGTATAAAAAATACAGAAGTTTTGGTAAGCCGTGCCGACCCCGGAGCCAAGGCAAAACACGCCAGCTGGATGGGAGGCAGGATGACCTTATCGGCCCAGATGAGTGAGCTGCTGCGCGAAGAGTTGTATGCTGCCAATGGTGAGAACATGTCTAAGGAACTGCAATCACTGTCGCCAATGTTCAGACGCCAGCGTAAAGAATCTATAGTGCCGCAGGCCAACGAATTTTTAATAGAAACATTTAAAACGCGCGAAGGATTCCACGCCATATTTTATCCGTTTGAAGGGCGGTATGTGCATGAGGCACTCGCAAGTTTAATGGCTTACAGGATAAGTCTGCTGTCGCCGATAACCTTCTCGCTTGCTTACAATGATTATGGATTCGAATTATTATCGGATAAAGAAATAGATATGCAGCAGGTACTGGATAACGAATTGTTCACGCCGCTGCACCTGCATCACGATTTACAGGCCAGCCTGAATGCTACCGAGATGGCAAGGCGAAAATTTCGTGATATTGCTGTAATCGCCGGGCTGGTGTTTACAGGCTACCCAGGAAAGATTGTGAAGACTAAGCACCTGCAAAGCAGTTCGCAGCTTATCTTTGAGGTATTCCGTGATTATGAGCCTGACAACCTGTTGTTTCAGCAGGCCTATCGCGAAACCTTTGAGCACCAGCTCGAAGAAGGGCGATTGCTTATGGCTCTGGAACGTATAAAACAACAGGAAATAGTGTGGAAGCAGTGCGAAAAGCCTACACCTTTCAGCTTCCCGATCATAACTGACCGCCTGCGCGAAAGGTTAACAAGCGAAACATTAGCCGAAAGGATAAAAAAAATGACCGCGAGTTATATGAAGGGAATTTAGATTTTAGGAGTGGGTATTGAGATAATAGATTTAAGATTATATACAATAGATAATAGATTCCTGCATGCTCCCTCTCTTTTGGAGAGGGGCTGGGGGTGAGGCTAAAAATGACATTAGAAACCACCATTAACAATCACACATTTGTTCTGCACTGCTCTGGCGCCATGTACTGGGTAGAAAAACGCATGCTTTTAATAAGCGATGTGCATCTGGGTAAGATTTCGCACTTTAGGAAATTTGGTTCGGCGTTGCCGGGTAATGCCATATTTCAGAATTTTATAAAACTGGATAACACCGTTGAATATTTTAACCCCGAAAGCATCTGTTTTTTGGGTGACCTTTTTCATAGCACGCTTAACAACGAATGGAACCTTTTTACCGAATGGGTAGAGCGAACCCAACTGCCTATTATATTAGTTGCCGGTAATCACGATATTATTGAGCCGCATAAATACGAAGAGCTGGGTATAACCGTAGTAAGCGAATGGACGCTTGACGGTTTCCTGCTTATTCATGACCCGCAGGAACGCGAAGATTATTACACGTTGTCAGGGCATATACATCCCGCAGTATTGCTGGCCGGTAAAGGCAGGCAGTTTTTGAAGCTTCCGTGTTTCTTCCGTACACCAAACCAACTCATACTGCCTGCCTTTGGCGAATTTACAGGCACCTATGTAATGGAACCGCAAGAGGACGATAAAGTATATGTGATAACAAAAGAAGATGTAGTTGAGGTGGCGCGGAAAGACCGCCGATAACTAAGCTATAGAATTTCTGCACAGATGCCTACATGATCACTAAGAGATTTGTCCTCGTTAAAACGGAAATTTTTATTTTTCTATCTTTTATAAAAGATTCACTAATGACGATGTGGTCTACATTGTCTTTAAGGTCTGCGGTCAGATTCTTTAAGTTTAATTTTTGAAAACTATCGTTGAAAGCATTTCGCGCTTTATGGCTTGGATAGGCATATCCCGAAAAAAAGGTATTAAGGTCTCCTGCTATGCAACAGTTTGTTCCGGTCAGCAAGCTGTTAAAATCATCAATCTGATCTGCCAGATCTGATACAAACCTATTACCTATTCCGCCAAAAACTCCCGTGATTGTTCCGTAAATTCTTAATGTCCCTATTGGTCAATACATCGGCACAGATATTCGTGTATAAATCTTTTGTCGCATGTGTTTTAACTATTGGATACCTGCTAAATAGTGTTACACGATTTTCGCCTGTTTTATACTGTTGGCCATCATGAAAATTGGGGGAGTAAAACCGTGTTTGCCGTATACATGTTTCTACCGTAATCAAGCACTTCTGTGGTTTCTGTAAGTATAACAATATCAGCTTCAAATTTGGTAAGGACTGCGGTAATGTTTTCCTTTTTAGAAAATGGAAGGCGCTCAATATTCCAGATTAGTATTTTCATAGCGGTAATTTAAGATTTCGCTTTGAATTTCATTTTTTATATAAAAATTAAAAACCTGCAGGGGTATAAGGAACCCTGCAGGTTATGAAACGCAAGGCATCCAACCAAACCGCGTTTCAGTTTTTTAAAAAATTAGGTCCCTTAAAATTACTTTCAAAGGACCCCGCTGAACCTAAATTAACTGCGTTTATTTTTATTGCGGCTTAGTGCTGCCCCCACAGCAAAAGCACAGCAAATGCTTTTAATTTAATACTTAGTAAAAATATCCTAGTAGCCCTTAAATGCCAATAATAATGCGTTGACAAGCGTGTTGACAACGATTTTTTATTTTGGTTAGCGCTGTTTTACAAGGTTTTATGAAATGGGTCAAGATAGAAGAAAAAATAAAAGCGCGCTGTTGTTTACAGCGCGCTTTGTATATAACAGGCTATTTAGCTTAGAAAATAACCCTGTTGTTAAGCCGTTTTGAGCTTTCAGATGTTAGTATTTCGTGCAGCAAAGCTTCGTTAGAAGGCGTCTGTTTTGTAACGACAACCGAGTCTACCGAGAATGCCGTTAGGGCTTCAAAAACCGACAGTGTATTTTCTGCAGAATCTTTACGCCCGTTAAAAGGGAACGTATCGGGACCGCGCTGGCATTGTGCGTTTATATTGATACGCCCTAATTGTCCTGCCAGCTGATCGATATAAAATGAGATCGCTTTTGGGTCTTCGCTAAAAACGCTGGCCTGCATTCCGTATTTAGATTCGGTAACATAATCTACCGGAGCAGAAGGGTCGTCAAAGGCAACTACCGGTATTACCGGGCCAAACTGCTCTTCCCAATAAATTTTCATATCGCGGTTAGTTGGGTACAATATAGCGGGCTTCATAAGAGAATATCCCTGGTTGCCCCCGCCGTCTGCATCATTAATGATTTTTGCCCCATGTGCAATGGCATCGTCTATGCATTCTTTAAGATATCCCGGCTTTTCGGGTTCTGCAAGCGGAGTAATTGCTACGCCTTTATCCCACGGCATACCCAGTGGCAGCTTGTCTACTGCTGCGGCAAGCATGGTATTGAATTTATCTACAATAGAAGAATGTACAAAAAGTATTTTAAGTGCGGTACAACGCTGGCCGTTAAAAGACAATGTTCCCGTTACCACTTCTTTCACAGTTGCCTCAAGATTGGCATCAGGAAGGATGATGGCAGCATTTTTTGCATCAAGCCCTAATACAGCATGAAGGCGGTTAGATTTAGGGTGCATCTTCTTAAGGCTGTCGGCCACACGGCTTGAGCCTATAAGTGCCAGTACATCTACACTGCCCGATTCCATAAGGTAAGGAACAATATCACGCCCGCGTCCATATACAGTGTTTACAACCCCTTTAGGGAAATGTTCTTTGAACAGGTCCAGCAGAGGATTGAATAAAAGCGTACCATATTTGGGTGGTTTGAACAGTATCGAGTTTCCGTTGATAAGCGCAGGTATCAGCATAGTAAAGGTTTCGTTTAGCGGATAGTTAAACGGACCCATACATAGCACTACCCCGTAAGGCAGTTTCTTCATCTGGCCTATGAACCCACCTGTAACCCTGAACATGGAAGACTCATTGTGCAGCTGTTTTACCGTCTTGATTGTTTCTTCAATGTACTCAATAGTACGGTCAAACTCCTTCTCGGCGTCAGGAACGCTTTTGGCTATTTCCCATACAATTAGTTTTACGATCTCTTCGCGGTGTTCTTTAAGGCCTTTTGTAAAACCTTCCATAGCTTTAACACGCCCATCCACACCCATTGATGGCCATTCGCCACGTCCAAAGTCGTGTGCGGCAAGGGCAGCCTTAAGTGCAAGTTCGGCTTCTTTGTCGGTAGCCAGCGGATAGCTGCCTATCTCTAACGGGGCAGCTTCCTGCCCATCTTTCTTTACGAATATTTGCGAATATACAGTGTGTACCGGCCCAGTCCAGTCTATGAACTCACCGTTTATTAAAATACGTTTTTGATGCAGGGGCTGCGCGAGCCTAATGCTTTCCGGAATATCGTTCTCCTGCGGAAATGCCTGCTGTAAGTCATTTAATGTTTGCATAAATAGAGAATTTTAGATACACAAATTTCAACAAAATATTCTTACAACGGGTTGAGATTAACAAACAATTACTTGTACAAATCAACGAATGTTGTGTCCGAATTTACATAAAATCGTTTTCGTTTGAAAAAAAATATTTTTTCCTGAATCCTGCTGACATACGGTTGTCACAATGCCCTGCTAATTTTGTTTCAGAATAAGACAATAACCATTAATTTAAATTTTATATCATGGAAACGAAAACAGCAGCAGCACAAACAGCAGTAATTAATTCGGAAGCATTTTTAAAACACTGGCAGGCACACAGGGGTCTTACCCGCAGGGTGATTGAGGCTTTCCCGGAAAAAGACCTGTTCCTTTATTCCATTGGCGGCATGAGGCCTTTTGTACAGCTCGCCATGGAGATCATAGACCTTACCAATCCCGGAATCGTGGGGCTGGTTACAAACGAATGGAAAAACATGAATGAGCTGCCACACAGTTCAGGTGAGGGGGTGCCGACAACAAAAGAGGAGCTTTTAGTCCTTTGGGACGAAACTACCCAGCAGCTGGAAAGGTATTGGGCAAAGTTTACCCCTGATCGTTTTGAAGATAAGGTTCTTGCTTTTGGAACGTACGAAGGTAAAGTTGCAAGCACATTATTCTATTTTGTAGACAATGAGATACACCACCGCGGTCAGGGTTATGTTTACCTGCGTGCACTGGGCATTGAGCCACCGTACTTTTGGCAGCGCTAAACAGGTTCATCATCAATCAATCACATAGTAAAAGCCGCAACTGTTTGCGGCTTTTTGTTTTACCTTTGTTTTATCAATTTACCTCCTATGATAAGTGAATCGCTTCTACTTGAATTTGGTGCTAATAAACTGAACCTTAAAAAAGGCGAAAACCTCTTTTATGCAGGAGATATGCCTAAATATTTTTTTCAGATAGCAGAGGGCGAACTTAAAATGAACAATTTTAACGATGAAGGCAAAGAATTCATTCAGGGCATATTTACCGCAGGAATGAGCTTTGGCGAACCGCCGCTATTTATAGGCAAGCCCTATCCGGCAAATGCCGAAGCCTTAACCGATGCCTGGGTTTATGCGCTGCCTAAAGGTGTATTTTTTGACCTGCTTCGCAAAAATCCGGATGTAAATCTCGCACTAAGCGTTACGCTTTCGCAACGTTTGTATTTTAAGTCTATCATGGCTTCTGAAATTTCTTCGCAGGATGCAGAACACCGCATCATTAAACTCATTGATTATTTTAAAGAGATTGTGGGGCTTACACCAAATGAACATTATAAGGTATTGCTCACACGTCAGCAAATTGCCGATCTTACGGGGCTACGTGTAGAAACCGTTATACGCGCTATCAAGAACTTAGAGAAAAAAGATTTGCTAAAAATTACTGCAGGAAAAATTTTCAGATAATTCCGCTCTTATGATTTAGGTCATAAATCCAAGCCTTGCACCCGCCATAACTTTGTGTATATAAATCATAATACACGTAGTCATGAGCACTTATCAGAAATATGTAGACAGTTATGCAAGAGGTTATATAGGCTTTAACACGATTGCAATTTTATTCCAGAGTTGTTTCGGGTCTGCCGCTGCTATGGTAGTCCTTCAAAACGGAACCGCACCTTTGCAAATGGCACAGCTTTTTTTTGTAGTTATATTATGTATGGTGTTTAACGCCAGCGTGCTCTCTCAGCAAATGCCAAAGACCGTTTTTAACCTGCTGCTCGCCAGTGTGGCTGTAAATGCATTTATACTTATGCTTAACACCTTGTTTATAGGTAACTAAATATACTGCAAACAAAAATTCCATAACATGATAAATGTCATAATTCTATGATACATAGTGGTATAAATTTGTGTAGGTAAATTTAAATACACTTAGTTATGAGCACTTATCAAAAATATTTAGACGGATACACAAGAGGTTTTATGGGGTTTAATACCCTGGCAATATTATTCCAAAGCTCGTTGGGCGGATTTACAGCGATGCTTGTATTGTTTCATGGAAACTCTTTATACCAAATGATCCAGCTTTTCTTTGTAATCCAGTATATTTAACGGAACGGTGCTGGCGCAATTAAAGCCAAAGGCAGTTTTCAATATGCTGATCTTTACGGTTCTCTTTAATATATCTGTCATTATAGCTAATATGTTTTTTATACATTAATACACTGCATTAATCCGGGGGAAAGGGGCAATCTTAATAGGTTGTCCCTTTGTTTTTGAATATGAGACCATTTAGCTCAGACTTTTTTTGTAGACCTTCCACAAACTTTTGTAGAATTCCTCACAGATATTTATGCTTCAAAAATATTTAAGTTACTGATAATTAGGGTTTTGTTATTTTTTAGCTTGTGTGGTATAGTTCTTTCTTAATCTTAAACAGATAACAACGAAAAAATATATACCATGAAAAATTTATTTTTAGCAGCTGCTTTGGTTTTAGGACTCGCAGCTAACGCGCAAACAGAAACGACAGTAACTACACCACCTACAACGGCTCCTGCTACAACTCAGATAACACCTGCAGCACAAAACCAGGACAAAGATTATACTAAAGTACAGCAATCTGAGATTTCTCCGGATGTACTTAAGGAAGCGGTAGGTAAATACAAAGGCTATGAACTTGTAGAAGCGCTTAAAGCTACAGACGGATCAGAATATAAACTGGTTCTTACTAAAGATGGTAAAGATGTAGCTGCTTACTTTAAAAGTACCGGCGAATTCATTAAAGAAGTCGCAGCTTAATAAACTACAAACATTTTTTATACGAAGAGAGAGGCTTAGGCCTCTTTTTTTATTTTATATATTTTTCATTACTTTTGCGTAACTAATTACGTAATTTATTTTACAATGGATTTTTTTGAAGAGACGGGTAAGATGGCAATAGGCAGCAGGCTAAGGATGCTTACTGATAAAGTGACCGAAGATGCCGCAAACATTTACAAATTGTACGGTGTTGAACTTCAGCCGAAATGGTTTCCGGTATTCCATGCGCTATCGCAGGCCGATAATACAGTTACAGCCATAGCACAGCATATTGGGCATTCACACCCATCCGTAAGCAAAATAGTTGGTGAAATGGCTAAAGCAGGAATCGCTGCTGAAAAGAAAGATAAAGCAGACGGAAGGCGCAATGTTGTGAGCTTAACTGCCAAGGGAAAAAAGATGGCTGCAATCGTGAAGGATCAGTACACAGATGTAAATGCGGCGGTAGAAGATATACTTTTTGTAACGCGTAATGACCTTTGGAAAGCCATAGAGGAATGGGAATTTGTACTGGGCCAAAAGTCACTTTTAAAACGCGTAGAGGAGCAAAAGAAAATCCGCGAAGCTAAGGATGTTGCCATCGTTGCCTATACACCACGATATGCATCGGCATTCAGGCAGTTGAACGAGGAGTGGATATCGTCTTACTTTACAATGGAGGAAACCGATTACAAGGCGCTTGATGATCCTGAAGGGTATATATTGAGTAAAGGCGGGTATATTTTTGTAGCCCTTTATAAAAATGAGCCTGTAGGGGTATGTGCCCTTATAAAAATGGATGATCCGCAGTATGATTTTGAGTTGGCTAAAATGGCTGTATCGCCAAAGGCACAGGGCAAGAGTATTGGTTCGCTGCTGGGGCAGGCTGTTATAGAGAAAGCCAGGTCATTGGGCGCATCTGCTATTTATCTTGAAAGTAATACTATTCTTAAGCCGGCAATAAGCCTGTATCATAAGTTAGGATTTCAAAAGACCGTAGGCCATGCCACGCCTTATGAACGCTGCAACATACAAATGGGACTTAAATTATAAGAGAGGCTTAGGCCTCTTTTTTTATTCCGCTATGGCGCCAATAAAAATTTCAGATACTTTATTATTTTTTAGTGTAAAGAACAAACCTTCGTATATAGAGCCCACAATAATAGTGTTATCTGTGGCTTCTTCGGTATTTATGTGGCCGTGGTAAGCGCTAAGAATGTCCTTTTGGGCAGATCCGATGCCGATATTCTTAGATGTTTTTAGTTTTGATGCCGCAAGGACGGTTATCTGGGCAACGGTTTTTTTAGCTTCAGGATTCTCAGCTTCCATTACTATTTTGATGCCCTGCTTTTCATATAACCATTCCTGTTCATAATATCCTGTTACCTGAGAATATTCATTGATCGACGTTTTAAAATCTGTTCCCAGTTTTTCTTTTACGGTAGCTTCGTCAGTGCCTATGCTAAGCCACCCGCCTATAGTTTCCTTTGCAAAGTCAAATGTACTTTCTTCAACTACATGTTCAGTGATGACTTCTTCCTGTTTGGTGGTAATGGTATCTGTAGCAACGATTTTTTCTTGTGCTGTATTTTCTTTTTTGCAGGATAAAGATACTATCAACAAAAATATAAGCGGTAATGATTTCATTAGTAGTGGTTTGGTTTAAGTATGTAAATATAATATAAATTGTAATGTACAAAAAGGGAGTCATAGTTATGATAATGTAAGGTGGGATTATATTTATGCTAAAATTTTATTAAGGCTTATCCTCACAAAAAAGTTTCTCTTTACCTTTATAAAGCAGGTTAGATACTTCATCGATAATTGATGACAATTGAGCCTGATAAATAAGATAATAACCCAAAAATATTACAGCCATGCATATCACTATTTTTAGAACTTTGTACAAGCACGTTATAGACCATAACCTAATTGAGCGCCTGCTAAAAAGAAACAACCTGACTTTTGAAAGAACGTCTTATGAAGGCGGATCACGTTATAAGATCTTATCTGATACAGAGGATGCAATGATAAACTTCAAAAAAAACCTGAAGTCAATTTATCCTCAAATTCCTTTAAGCGCTTAATAAATCCGGCAATTTATATGTCGTGCCATGTATTTTCCTGATGTGTAAATCGTTAGGAAAGGCAGTTTATTTTCTTGATAAGTATTGCCCAGTGGCTGCTTAAAGAGGATTTAATTCGTTTAATTTTGCCATATTCCCTCAAGGAAGATTAGTGTTTAATTAAATTTACAAAGAGGAGATCTGGCTTATGGGGATGTTTGTAATCAGCAAACGATTTAACGGGGAGTATAAATTTGTTTTTACATCCAGAAAGGGTAAAACTATTTTTACCAGCCTCAGCTGTAAGCAAAAATCAGACTGTGAGCTTATAATTGCAGGAATTAGGGATAATATAGACCTGTTTGCCTTTACGAGAAACAGTACACCATCGGGCAAATACTTTTTCCGTTTGTCCAAAGGCGGACTCGTATTGGCCACCAGTCGAAAATATTCTACTGAGCTTATGCTTGCCAAAGGTATAAATGAGGTTGTAAAGTATGTACTTACAGCCGAAATCCTCGATTTTTCTGAAAACGACTTTGTGTTTCCTGACGCCGGCCTTGTGTTTGCCGATCGGGAGACGGTATAGAATATCAAATTGAAAAGCAGTACTTAATGGTACTGTTTTTTTGTTATCGTGCTATATCAAAATATATCTGGCAATTTACTGTTTTCCTCAATCACAGCGTCAAATGATCTGCTTAAGATAGCTATGGCCTGCGCCATTTCTTCCGTATTTAAATGCCCAAAGCCAAGACGGGTAGCGGTGAGATTTTTTGTTTGGTACAAAATGGTCTTCGGCAGGAACAAACCATTTTTAGCACATTCCTTCTGAAGCTGTATCAGGTTAAAGATATTGACCCATTCAACCCAAATCGCAAGCCCCCGTGTAGGGATACTGAATTTGATTTTCCCTTTCAGATTCTCGATTAATAGTGCTGCAAAATAGTCCCTGCGGTCCCTGTACGCTTTTTTATTCTTTTTAGCCAAACGATGCACCTCTCCATTATTTATCCAGTCGGTCAGGGCCTGTTCTTTTATTACGTCAATTCCCGGTTCCATTATATTGAGATGTTTTTCAAGCTCTGTAATGAATCCTGCAGGCGCTGCCACAAATCCGTAGCCAAACCCCGCCGGTAACGACCGCCCAAAAGACCCAATGTAAATAACCCTGTCATTACTGTCAAAAGCAGCCAAAGGCAGCACAGGGTTGTTATCGTAATGAAAATCGTAGTCATAATCGTCTTCTATAACGACAAACCCATATTGATCTGCGAGTTCAAACAGCTCGATCCTGCGTTTAGCGCTGAGCGGGGTAGTGGTAGGATAATGATAGTTTGACGTAAGGTATAATGCCCTTATGGTATTCTCTCGACAGATGTTTTTTAAATGTTTGGTGCTTATGCCGCCTTTATCGGTGGGTATCGGTATGATGTGCGCCCCTGTATCAGAAAGCGTCATGGTAGATTTGTAGTACCCTGGTGAAGCTACCACAACTTTATCGCCTTGAGCAAGGAGCACTTTGGCAACTAGATACAGGCTTATTTCGTGGCTCGCGGTGGTAAGCAGATTGGCCGTACCAATACGGATACCGCGTGTAAGATTTAGATAATTAGAGAATGTGGTCTTGAAATTTTGGTGGGACTTGTTTTGCATCTGTTCCCAGGTTTTTGTGCTGCTCTGCCTTTTAAGTTTAGCAACATACAGCCTTGCCAGCACATCAGTCTGTATAAGCCTTATATCGGGCAGGCCGTCATTAAAGCGGTAGGGCATAGTAGTGCTTTCAACAGGATTTTCAAGAATTGTTGACCTTGAAAAATCAAAACTTGGAGTAACTTTCGGTGTTTTCCTTTCAGTACGATGATCTACTTCTGCCCTGGGGTTGTGATTTGCCTGCGATAGAATGAAAGTACCTTTATTAGCAATGATCTCTATCCATCCCTGCGATTCTAAATCCTGGAATGACTTGATAAGCGTATTCCTGTTTACCGCCAATACCTTGCATAACTCTCGTGTCCCCGGAAGTTTTGTGCCTTCGGGTAGCAGCCCCATTTGTATGGCCTTGATAAATTCAAATACGATCTGGAGATACAGTGCAGTAGCATCCTGCGGTTTGAGGATAATAAAACTTTTAAAAGGAATTTGAACCGGACTATCCATTATTATAAAACTGGTATACTTTAGTGGTACGGCAAGGTACTACTTTTGATAAAAATTTTAAACGATGAAAAAATTTTATTTTGCGTCACTGTTGTTAACCGGTATAAGCTTATATGCACAAACCGAGCAAGACAGCACAACTACAATAAATGAGGTTATAATTAGCGAGAACCGCTTTAGCACGCCTATATCTAAACAAAACAGGAATGTATACATTATTGATAAGGCGGTAATTGAAAAACTGCCTGCCAGGACAATTAACGAGGTGCTGCAATATGCTAACGGCGTTGACGTAAGACAGAGAGGGCCTTTTGGCAGTCAGGCAGACATAAGCATAGACGGAGGCAGTTTTGAGCAGACGGTTGTTCTACTGAACGGTGCAAAAATAATAGATTCGCAAACTGCGCACAATATGCTAAACCTGCCATTACCTGTTGAGGTTATAGAAAGGATAGAGATCATTCGCGGTCCTGCAGCAAGGATATATGGTATCAACAGCCTAACTGGAGCTATCAATATTATTACCAAAAAGCCAACAGATTCAGGATTTTTGGTTAGTACCTATGCAGGTTCAAACTTTGAGAAGGACACACAGGATACCGGCGACACCTTTTACGGCAGGGGAATTCAGGCTGGCGGCGTTATTGCTAAAGGCAAACACCAGCATTCCATCTTTGCATCGCACGACAAAAGCAATGGGTACCGCTATAATACCGGTTTTGAAAATAATAAATTGTTTTACCAGGGTAATATCCAGATAAACGACCGTAATGAGATATTAAGCTCATTTGGCTATATTAATAACGGATTTGGCGCCAATGGGTTCTACGCATCACCGGGCGACAGAAATTCTAGCGAGGTGGTCCAGACTACATTTGCCTCTGTACAATCTAAACATAATGTTTCAGAAAAATGGTCACTTGCGCCGCGTGTAAGCTATAGGTATAACTATGATGATTACCGTTATTTTGGTATTGCTAACCTAAATTCAGGCAGAAGCCAGCACTACACAAACTCAATTGCGGCAGAAATAAACACAACGTATAAAATGAATAAGGGAGAGCTTGGTTTTGGCGCTGAAGCCCGTAATGAAGATATAAATTCATCGAGCATAGGCGAGCATAACCGAAGCAACATAGGCATGTATGTAGAGTACCGGACTCAGTTTTCAGACAAGTTTAATGTAAACATAGGCTCATACCTTAACTACAATTCAGACTATAAGTGGCAGGTATATCCCGGACTTGATGCCAGCTATGCCGTAAACGATGCTTTCAAGATCATTGCAAACATTGGCACAAGCCAGCGTATACCGTCTTTTACAGACCTGTACCTTGACCAGCGCCCGGGTAATATTGGAAATCCTGACCTTAAGTCAGAAAACGCTTTTCAAAGCGAAGCCGGATTCAAATACACAAAGAAAGCCTTTAGCTTTAACGCCAATTATTTTTACAGGACAATTACTAATTTTATCGACTGGACCCGTGCCGTTACAACAGAACCGTGGCAGAGCCAGAACTTTGGTAACCTTAATACGAATGGT
This sequence comes from Flavobacterium sp. DG1-102-2, assembly GCF_033042555.1. Taxonomy (NCBI): domain Bacteria; kingdom Pseudomonadati; phylum Bacteroidota; class Flavobacteriia; order Flavobacteriales; family Flavobacteriaceae; genus Flavobacterium; species Flavobacterium sp. DG1-102-2. Next base: position 178,818 of record NZ_JAWLIK010000002.1, on the reverse strand, counting down.
GTAAACATGAGGTCGGCGTATGGCTTTGAGTTTTCTAACCAGGCAAAATTAAATATTAGCCTTGCTTATACTTACCTTGAATCAGAATTTAAAGACATACAGCTAGATGTAGATTCTAAATATCTTATTTCGTCGCTAAGAAATCAGGTAACAAATACAGTAGATTTCCAGTACAATAAATTCTCGGTACTTTTTGCAACCCGATATAATGAAAGGGCAACAGGAGCATCGTACTGGATCAATGATTTCAGGATAAGCCAGAAGATCAATAAGTTCACGATTTTTGCCGATGCACAAAACATCTTTAACACGACTTATTTTGAAGCAGGGGCTATCCCGCTGCCGGCAAGATGGTTCAGCGTAGGAGCAAAGTTTGTAAGTTTTTAATAGTTCCCCCCGATATAATGAAGAAGCCCGACAGTACTGCTGTTGGGCTTTTTCATTTATAATTAACAGGTATTCGTTACATAAGTTTTGAAACCCGGACTTGATCAAGAAAGTTTACCGACTTTGGGATCATGTAATTAGGTACCCTGCCCGATAACCAGCTTAGAAATTCTTCAGTTTCTAAGGAAGAATTGGAATGTATTACAATATCAACGTGCATTTTAACTGACCGATATTCATCTATTGTACTGCTTGCTTTTACCCATGCAATGGCTGGATGCTTGTAAATACTATTTTCCAATTCTACAGGATACACGTTCTCGCCGCCAATGATAATCATATCATCGTTCCTGCCTTTATAAAAGTAGTAGCCATCGCTATTTTTTGAAACCAAATCTCCTGTTGCAACATAGCCGTTTTTATCGTCTGACGACCAGCTGCATTTAATAGATAGCAAACCTGTTTTGTCAGACATATTTATACTCCCGTCATTATCAGCCAACCTTGTTTTAACGCCTGTTATTACCTTGCCTATTGTATTAGGGTGTTTTCTTAGGTCTTCATCGGTTGCAATCGTGCATACTCCGGTTTCCGAAGTCCCATACAGGTTAAATATTTTTATTCCTTCGGTTTGTTGAATGTTTTTTATTAGAGCAGCGGATAGTGTATCACCCCCTGAAATAATGCTTTTTATATTGATAGTTTCTTTTAAGCCGAGTACTTTTTGTATCATCAACGGTACGGCAATCCAGCAGTCAATATCATTTTTTGCAGCAATAGCTGCTGTTTTTTGTGCGTCAAATTTGTTGGTTAAGTATATTTTTTTGCCCATAAAGACCGATAGTAATAGCGCAGCAAAGCCATACCCATGAAATATGGGTACAGATATCAGTACCGACCTGTGTTTTCTCAATTCCAGTTTTTCTATAATATCCAATAAAGGATTTAAGTATTTAAGGGCGGCAAGTTTTCTTTTTTCGGGCTTGGGCTTCCCTTTTGAGCCGCTTGATAAAATAATTACCGCGCTCTTCTTTCTCCTAGTGATGTTTGGCGCAGCTATCTCTGAGTAGTATTTCGGAATTGTATTAAAACTTAAAAATGGAATCTTGTAAGCTGTAAAATGTTCGGCAATGGAGGATTTGCTAATGATAAGGTCAATTTTTTGTGTGCCGAAGAAGTGACTGTAATATTCTTTATTTTGGTTAGGGTTTAGTAAAAAAATATCGGCTCCCAGGCCCGATGCCGCAAATAAGGATTTAATAAAAGGGAGAGAGTTTGCACTTATAATGGCAACTTTACTTTTTGATGCAATGCTATATTTATTGTGTATAAACGCGGCTGTTGAGACTGACTGTGCATAAAGGCCGCTGTATGTCAATTGCTCATGTTCGTCCTGTAAGCAGGCTTCGCCGCTATTTGTATTCCTTACAGAATCCAGCAGTGCCAGTAACGTAAATCCGTGTTTATTTACAGATGCGATTGTCTGTATAATTTTACGAAGGCCAAAATGCCATAATTTGAATACGGTTCCTGTCATTATCTCTTAAGGTAAAGAAATGATATTTTTTCCCAGACATACCGCCCAAAGAAACTTCCCGTTTGGGGAAAAACTGTCCACCATGGTTTGGTATAAGATCTTGTGGAATATAAAAGCTTCGCAATTCTAAGTGCTGCCTGTTCTGGCTGCATCGCCGGATAGTTCTTATAATTTTTATTAGGCGCCATCATTCGGGTACGGACTAATGGCAGGTAGATCGTAGCAATGCGTACACCCATAATTTTCCATTCGGCGGCATTACTCCTGAACCATTGGTCAAACGCCGTTTTAGATGCCTGATAAGCGGCCCATTTTGGAGCAGGCAAAAGCAATACGTTAATGGCGGAGACATTGATAATTTTTCCGTTAGCGGCTTTTAATAAAGGCGTAGCTGCCAGCAGCAGTTTTACCGGAGCGAGATAGTTAAGCGCATTGGTTCGGGTAAAATCATGATAACGGTCTAAAGAGTCGCCAAGAGATCGCGTAATAGATTTCCCGGCATTAGATATAAAGATGTCAATTCCGCCCGGTAGGGCTTTAAGTATTTCAATTACCCTGTCCACTTCATTTTCCAGATACAGGTCGGCAGAAATAATTGTGCACGCAGACCCGTTTTGCATTACAGTATCGGCAACAGCCTGCAGCTTCTGCTGCGTGCGGGCAACTAGTATCAAATGCGCATTATAACCCGAAAAAAGTAATGCCAGCTCTTCTCCAATGCCATAGCTTGCTCCGGTTATTACGATTGTCTTTCCGGAGATCGCATTTGCTAATTTTTTAGGATTGATACTTACATTCGGAAATAGTACTCGTTCTGTAAATGATTTCAATGGAGTCTTGTTTAGTATGCAACAATATAAAAAGAATTTGACTAAGTGGTGCTGTTATTATGTCCCATTCTAATCTGTTATCTCCGATAGTGTCTTTGGATTTTCTTTCCTGTAAAGGAGTAATGTTAATCCAAGGGCAAACAACAGGCAGCTTAGCACCATATATAGCCCGTTCTTCAGGATGAAGAAAGAAAAACCTATTGCGGGAGCTCCCACTATAACCATTAAAGCGCTTGCCGTATTCGTTTTTATAAAGTTTAAAGCGTGCATGGCTAATCCTGTAAAAAGAAAAGACGGGCCAATAATTATAAAAGGGTATAAAATAGACGGGGTATTGCTTATGTGTTCGCTTAATGCAGTTTTGGCTTCATCATTATCCCCATAGCTCCACATAATAAAATCTATGGTACAGAGCCCTACATGTGCAATACAACCTAAAGTTGTTACTAAAGAAGACGCAATGCCAATAGAATTTTTTGGAAATACCCTGTTAAACGAAAACAGTAACACTGCGCCGATTAAATTTAGCCAGTGCGCAAAATCTATTGGCTTCTGAAAGCATGCCGCTTTAGAACCCATCGAAAACAGTATATAGCTTACAACAAAAAATAATAGCCCTATTGAACAGATGTTTTTTTGATTCATGATTTTATTTGCCATAAACGAATATAAACAAAAAAAGCAGCACATTGCTGTACTGCTTTTTGTTGTAGCCTTGCAAATCCCGATAACTATCGGGAAAATTTTGATCAAAAGTTTAGAGGTTTTGTGCTTTTTCTTTTGGGATTTTAAACAATAATATTAAAGCCCAAACCTGAAATACGGTCTGGATTATATTTATAACTCCAACGGCTGGATTTTGTTTTAGATTTTTTATAATGGCAGGTATCGCAATAACTCCAATTAGTATCATAGCTAATAAAAGATATTTAATCCAGCTAATTCCTTTCCGGATTACGAAAGCTAATCCCACAAGGAACAGAAGTACAAAAAAACCTTCTGTAATTGCCGGAGGATTAACGAAAATTCCAGGTATAAGTGAAAGATTTATAACCCCTAACCCAGCTGAAATAAGCATAAAATTGGATGACTTAATATAATTCCTGTGTATCGACATGATATGGATGTTTATTAACTAAAAAAAGCAGCACATTGCTGTACTGCTTTTTGTTGTAGCCTCGCCAAGAATCGAACTTGGATCAAAAGTTTAGGAAACTCCCATTCTATCCGTTGAACTACGAGGCCATTAAAAAAAAAGGCCATCATTTCTGATAGCCTTTTGAAGCTCCCCCTCTTGGGCTCGAACCAAGGACCCTCTGATTAACAGTCAGATGCTCTAACCAACTGAGCTAAGGAGGAAACTGTATATTGTTGTTGTAATTTTTCTAACTCTTGTTAGCGTTGTTACAAAATGTATCTAAAAGAACTTGTTTTGGTTGCTGGCGTATTGCCTTTATTGCGGTGCAAATATATAACCATTTTTAGTTTTTGCAAACAAAAACAGAAAAAATTTAAAAGAATTTTCGAGCTATAATATCATAGATATCTTTACCGAAAGTTAACACCATGAGACTTAATAATATAACCATACCTACAGTCTGCACTATGCTTGCCGCTTTATCATTTAATTTTTTTCCTGTTATCATTTCAGCGATTGTAAATATGGCATGACCCCCGTCTAATCCCGGTATTGGCAGGATATTCATAAAGGCAAGGCCTATTGAAAACAGCGCTGTAAATTTCCAGAAAAACTCCCAATCCCACGATGTTGGCATATTGCTGGCAATACCCACTACGCTTTTTACATGCTTGTAAGCACCGGTAGAAGGACGAAGAATAAGCTTAAACTGCTTAACATTGTAAACGATCAGGCTGTACGATTCTTCCATCGCCTTAGGAATGGCTGTAAAGAAATTGTAATGCTCTGTCGTGGTATATTTAGGGTTGCCTGCAGGACTATGGAATACACCTACAGTCCCGTCTTCCTTGTCAACCTGTGTTTTAATTTCGTGAGGTACTCCGTTACGCTCAATGTCAAGCGTAATAAAACCGCCCTTGTTTTTGTAAGCCGCTTCAGATACCTGCGCCCTGTACGTTAGTTTTTTACCGTTTACGCCAACAATTACGTCACCCAGCATTAATCCTGCCTCGGCAGCATATGATTTTTGAGGAAAAGAATCTACCACTGTAGAAGTAACCATAGGATTTATGAAATCCCTGCCCTCTTTATCTAAAATTTCTTTTTTATTGGCATCGGTCAGGCGAATGTCCATCTCTTTACCGTCGCGAAGTATTTTAATGTCATCACCAAGAAGTACATCAAGTACAAGCCTGTCAAAACGCTGCTGGTATTTACCGTCTACGCTAAGTATCTTATCTCCGTTCCTGAAACCAACGTTAAGTCCGGTTTCGCCAAAGGCAAGTCCGTTCTGCTGAACTTTTTCAGTACCTACATATTTTTTTCCATAACTAGAGTATACAACGGTATAAATAAACCACGCCAGGATAATATTTACAATGATACCGCCTAACATAATGATAAGCCTCTGCCATGCCGGTTTAGAACGGAATTCCCATGGTTTTGGTTCGCTTTTCATCTGGTCGGTATCCATGCTTTCATCTATCATTCCGGATAGCTTAACATAACCACCTACCGGCAGCCACCCGATGCCCCACTCGGTCTCACCTATCTTCTTTTTGAAAAGAGAGAATCCGGCATCCATAAAAAGATAGAATTTTTCTACCCTTACCTTAAACATTTTAGCGGTTATATAATGCCCAAATTCATGTAGTATTACAAGTATTGACAACATGAGAACTAACTGGGCAATCTGTACAAGTGTATCCATTATAGAGTTTTAGTTTCCTTTGATAAACGCACAAAAATAGTGTTTTCTGTTTACTACGCGTTATTTTAATTTTAGGTGTGGGTTTAAATGTATGTTAATAATTAAAAATAGGCGTGCGGTTTAAATTTTGTAAGGTAAATTTACATAGCAAAGCATTATTGTTTCTCATTAAAGCAATAATGTTTAAATTGCATCAAGATAACTTCTATTCTAAAAGATCTAAACCCATGGCATCACCATTGTTTTCATTACTACAGATAAAAAGCATCATTTTAAAGAACAGGATCGTAGTATCACCCATGTGTCAGTACTCAGCCGAAGACGGTTTTGCAAACGACTGGCATCTTGTGCACCTTGGTTCCAGGGCCGTAGGCGGGGCGGGGCTCATTATTCAGGAAGCTACGGCGGTTTCGCCCGAGGGCAGGATTTCGCCCGAAGATCTTGGGATATGGAATGATGAGCATATCGAAAAATACAAACAGATTACCTCTTTTATAACACAACAAAATGCGTTCCCCGGAATTCAGCTTGCACATGCCGGCCGTAAAGCGAGCACGTCGTCGCCGTGGCAGGGCAACCGTAAGCTTACGCTTGAAGAAGGCGGTTGGCGCACTGTAGCCCCAAGCCCTGAACGCTATCATGATGACGAAGCGTTGCCGCCACTGGAACTGGACGCTGAAGGCATAAAAAAAGTGGTAGGCGATTTTAAGCAGGCAGCCCGCCGTGCGCATGAAGCCTGTTATAAAGTCCTCGAAATACACGCTGCACACGGTTACCTTATCCATCAGTTCCTGTCGCCATTGTGTAACAAACGTACCGATGAATACGGTGGCAGTTTTGAGAACCGTATCCGTTTGCTGCTTGAAGTTCTTGAAGCAGTAAAAACCGAATGGCCAAACGACCTGCCTTTATTTGTACGCATATCCGGAACCGACTGGGCCGAAGGCGGATGGCATGAAGCCGAATCGGTAGAGCTGTCAAAAAAGCTTAAAGAGAGCGGGGTAGATGTAATAGACTGTTCATCGGGTGGTGTGGTATCGCACCAAAAGATTCCTGTAGGGCCTAACTATCAGGTGCCAATCGCCGAGCGTGTAAAACGTGAAGCGCAAATTTGCACCGGAGCGGTAGGACTTATTACCGAAGCAAAACAGGCAGAAGATATTATAAGCAGCGGCCAGGCCGACTTGGTTTTCTTTGCCCGCGAAGCACTTCGTGATCCTTACATAGGCCTTACCTTTGCCCACGACCTGCACAACAGCCAGGTTGTTTGGCCTAAACAATACGAACGCGCTAAGCTTGACGATTAATTTTTAGTTAGCAGTATTCATGGAATGAGACGTTAAAAAGGACTTGCTGTCTGATTGAAGCGAGTTCAAATACTTTAGCCGAATGAGATGATTTGTAGCCTAAGAAGTTAGAGCCATAAATTTTTGATTCTTTTGTTTCAAGACAAAAGAATAATAACAACAATTATACGAATGAAAAAAATTAAAACAGCATTGCTGTCATACGGAATGTCGGGGCGTGTGTTTCACGCCCCATTTTTAGAGCTTCATAATGGCTTTGAGCTTACAGGCTCATGGGAAAGAAGTAAAAAGCTTATTCAAAACGATTACCCTAATGTAAAAAGCTATGCTTCGCTTGAAGAGCTTTTAGCCGATGATGTAGAACTTGTAGTGGTAAATACACCCGTAGAAACACATTATGAATTTGCTAAAAAAGTTTTGCTTGCAGGTAAACACGCTCTGGTAGAAAAGGCCTTTACCACAACAGCTGCCGAAGCAGAAGAGCTTGACGCCATTGCTGAAGAAAAAGGACTAAAGCTTACGGTATACCAAAACCGCCGTTGGGACAGCGATTTCAAAACCGTAAAACAGGTGGTAGATCAAAACCTGTTAGGCGATATCGTGGAAGCCGAATTCCATTTTGACCGTTACAACCCGGCGCTTAGTCCTAAGAATCATAAAGAAACTGCCAATGCCGGTGCAGGGGTAATCAAAGATCTTGGTCCGCATATCATAGATCAGGCACTGCATTTGTTTGGATACCCTGAGGCAGTACACGGGGATGTAAGATATACGCGTGAAAACACACTGGTAGACGACTGGTTTGATATCACATTATATTATTCTGACAAAAGGGTACGCCTTAAAGCGGGCTTCTTTGTTCGCGAAGCTGTTCCTGCTTATGTAGTGCATGGCAAGAAAGGATCTTTTCTTAAGCAGCGTGGCGATATTCAGGAAGATGTACTTAAGACAGGAGAAAAACCAACTCGTGATGCATGGGGTATTGAGCCTGAAGGTAACGAAGGCCTGCTGCATACCGAAATAAGCGGTGAAGAAGTACGCAAAAAAGTCCCAACACTACAGGGTAACTATTACGAACTGTTTGATGGCATGTATAATGCAGTTACACAGGATAAGCCGGAGCCGGTAACTGCCGGAGATGGTATTAAAACCATGAAAATAATAGATGCTGCCATTGCGAGCAGCGAACAAAAAAGAATTATAGAATTATAATATCATGGCAATGGAAAAAAGAAAATTAGGTACTACAAATCTTGAAGTGTACCCTGTCACCTTTGGCGGTAATGTTTTTGGATGGACAATAGATGAAAAAAAATCATTTGAGATACTGGACGGTTTTACCGGGGCGGGTTTCAATTTTATAGATACTGCCGATGTATATTCACGTTGGGCGCCGGGTAATGAAGGCGGCGAGTCAGAGAAGATCATTGGCAACTGGATGAAAAGTAAAGGCAACCGTAAAGACCTTGTCATCGCTACAAAAGTAGGCAGCGATATGGGCAACGGTAAAAAAGGCCTTGCTAAAAAATATATTTTGCAGGCTGTTGAAGATTCACTTAAAAGATTGCAGACAGACTATATTGACCTGTACCAAACGCATTTTGATGACGAATCTACCCCGATAGAAGAAACTCTTGAAGCTTATGCCCAACTGATAAAAGAAGGTAAGGTTCTGCACATAGGTGCCTCTAACCTTACGGCAGACAGGCTTAAAGAATCGCTGGATATTGCTGTAGCAAACAACCTGCCTGCATATGAAACGTTTCAGCCGCATTACAACCTGTACGAACGCGAAATTTTTGAAAACGGGCTGGAACCTGTATGCCTGGGCAATAATCTGGGTGTATTGAATTACTTTTCGCTTGCCAGCGGTTTCCTTACCGGGAAGTACCGTGGCGAAGCTGACTTTAACAAGAGCCCGCGTGGTGGCGACATGGGAAAATACCTTGATGCCCGCGGGCTTAAAATACTTGCTGCATTAGATAATGTGGCTGAAGAACTGAACTCGACCCCGGCTACAGTTGCCTTATCATGGCTTATTAATCGCCCATCGGTTACTGCGCCTATAGTTAGCGCCACCAGCTTAAACCAGTTGGACAGCATTATTAAAGCGCCTGATCTGGAAGTCACGGCTGACCAGCTGCATTTCCTTACTTCAGAGAGCGCGTGGTAGACCTTTGGTCATGCGTTGATTTAGTTATTTGTTCTACAAGTTATTAATACATTATAAATACCCTTCTCGCTGCTTCGGAAAGTTCCGATAGTTATCAGGAAACTCCCAAATAAAAATGAAAATATTCGCAACACGACAACTACCCGAACAAATTCTCAAGGCTATTGAAAGCGAAGGCATAACTGTAAACCAGTGGGCCGAAAAGCGTGAAATGACAAAGGATGAATTTTTAGCCGAAGCAGCCGAAGCTGAAGGTCTTTTTATAATGGGCGGTTTTAAGATTACAGCTGATGTTATTGAGGCATTGCCCGGTCTTAAAGTGATTTCGCTTATGTCTGTTGGGTATGATAATGTTGATATAAAGGCTGCTACAACACATAAGATAGCAGTAGGGCATACGCCCGACGTGCTGAGTAAAGCTACAGCAGATACTGCTTTTCTATTGATGCTTGCCACATCGCGCAAAGCATTTTTTCATCATAAACGCATACATAAGGGCGAGTGGAAGTTTTTTGATCCACTTGCTAACGTGGGGATCGACATCCACAACAAGACGCTGGGCGTTTTTGGTTTAGGAAACATTGGTTTTGAAATGGCAAGGCTTTGCAAAAGTGCATATGGTATGGATATAATTTATCATAACCGAAGCACTAACAAAAAGGCTGAAGACGAGCTTGGTGCGAGGAAAGTTACATTTGATGAATTGCTTTCGCAAAGCGATATCATCTCTGTTCATGCTAACCTTACACCCGAAACAAAAGAGGTGTTTAATGCATCGGCTTTTTCCAAAATGAAACCCAATGCCATTTTTGTAAACGCAGGGCGTGGCGGTATACATAACGAAACCGACCTGAAAGAGGCTCTTGATAACGGAACCATCTGGGGAGCAGGGCTGGATGTCACTAACCCTGAGCCGATGGGCGCAGACAACCGGCTGCTGGATATGCCTAATGTGTCGGTACTGCCGCATATAGGTTCGGCAGTAAAAGAGACAAGAGAAGCCATGCTGGAGCTGGCAACCGAAAATATACTTGCAGGGCTAAAGGGCGAAAAATTGCCTAAATGCGTTAATCATGAAATTTACAATTAAGCTATGGAAATACAGCAGTTTCAATTTGAAGACGACGGAAAAATACCTAATAGTGTTTTTCCGTTAATACTATATAAAAAGGTTTTTCCGTTTCCTGATTATCTTGATCAGGTAATGGAAGATGCCTTTGCCAAAAACAACTGGACCAATGCATGGCGCAACGGGGTGTATGACTATCATCATTACCACAGCATAACCCACGAGGTACTGGGTGTTTATAGGGGTTCGGCAGAATTGCAGCTGGGTGGCGATAAAGGCGAGATCGTGAGTGTTACTATAGGCGATGTTATCCTTATACCGGCGGGTACTGGGCATAAAAAAATATCGTCTACAGATGACTTTGCTGTGCTTGGCGCCTATCCTGATGGTATGGAATATGACCTGCTCAAGGGTGATAGCGGAGAACGCCCAAATGCGGATGACCGCATTGCCAAGGTGCCATTTCCTGATTTTGACCCTGTACTGGGTGATCAGGGAGGAATCTCTGAATTTTGGAAATAGCCGCAATAGCATAGCGATATGATAAAATCGTATAGTTGCGGCACTGCTTTAATTTATAATTTTATTTCATGAAAAAGTTTTTGTTTGTAATCACTTTACTGCTTTCTCTTACTGTTAATGCGCAAAAGAAACCATTGCAGCCCACGGGGCTTATGATGGAGAATATAGAATATCCGTTTGCGGTAAAAAGATTGCCGCTAAAAATACAGGGGCAGGATTTACAAATGGCTTACATGGACCTTGTCCCTAAAAAACCTAACGGTAAAATAGTGATGCTGCTGCACGGAAAGAACTTTCCTGCCATGTATTGGGAAGAAACGGCAAAGGACCTTTCTAAAGATGGTTACCGCGTTATAATGCCCGATCAGATAGGTTTCGGTAAGTCATCAAAGCCCGGAAACATACAGTATACGTTTCAGCTGCTGGCACAAAATACAAAAGCACTGCTGGATACGCTTAAGATAGAAAAAGTAAATGTAGTGGGGCACTCTATGGGCGGTATGCTGGCGACCCGTTTTTCGCTAATGTATCCGCAAACGGTAGAAAAACTTGTGCTGGAAAACCCAATTGGACTTGAAGACTGGAAAACCGTTGTGCCTTATCAAAGCGTAGACGAATGGTATGAAAGCGAACTGAAGCAGGACTATAAAAAAATGAAAGAATACCAACTTAAATTCTACTATGATAACGACTGGGATTCTGATTATGATAAATGGCTGCTGCCTGTTGCCGGTTGGACAGTAAATAAAGAGTATGCAGTTATTGCAAAAAGCGCTGCATTGACGTATGACATGATCTTTACACAACCTGTATGTTACGAATTTAAAAATCTTACCATGCCGGTGCTGCTTATAATAGGGCAGCGTGACCGTACCGCACTTGGCAAGGCAAAAGCACCTAAAGAGGTGCAGGAAACATTAGGCAACTACCCTGAACTTGGTAAACAGACCGCAAGGAAAATAGAAAACTGCAGGCTTGCCGAGATTGAAGGCGCAGGCCATTTGCCGCATATAGAGGTCTATAATAAATTTATAGGTCCGCTTAAGGAATTTTTAAAATAGCAATAGTAATTTTGCGCCCATGCAGGGAGAAGTTAAAATAACACATAAGAAGGGAACAGCCTTAGCCTACAAAAAAGCGTATAAAGATGTAAAGGCATCGTACCTTAACCGTATACGCTGGGCAGTTACGTTATTTTACTTTGCAATGGGGCTCAATTTTGCCACATGGGCAAGCCGTATCCCTGATATTAAAACAGCATTGCATCTTTCTGAAGGTGACCTTGGAACCATACTCTTTTGTATTCCGGTAGGGCAGCTGTGCCTCATGCCTTTTTCGGGCAGGCTGGCTGTAAAATATGGCAGTCATAGAATGGCTGTTCTTGGACTAAGCTTTTATATTCTCGCGCTCATAAGCCTTGGCCTTGCACAGGTACAATGGCAGCTGTCGCTGGCACTTTTTTTCTTTGGCATGTGCAGTAACCTTACTAATATATCCGTCAATACTCAGGGAATTTATACCGAAGGGCTTTTCGGCAGGGCAGTAATGTCTTCGTTTCATGGAGCGTGGAGCACGGCTGGATTTACCGGTGCGCTTATAGGCATAGGGATGAAAAGTTTTAAGATTGATCCCTTTATGCATTTTGTTATTGTTGGTGTAGTGCTATGGAGCGTTATATTTTTAAATTACCGATACCTTATAAAAGCAAAAAGCCAGCCCGGACAAGCTTCTGAAAAGAAAAAACTCTTTGCCAAACCCGATACCGTTTTGCTATGGCTGGGCGCTATGTCGTTTTGCTGTATGCTTAGCGAAGGTATAATGTTTGACTGGAGCGGCGTTTATTTTACCGATGTAATTAAGGCTGAAGGTGCACTTGGCGTATTGGGTTATGCCTCTTTTATGGCAATGATGGCAACCGGCCGCTTTATGGGCGATATCGTAGTACGCAAAATAGGCCGCAAAAAAATGCTTATCATCAGCGGATGCTTTATATCTACAGGATTGTATATAGCTGTGCTATTACCGTATATTGTTCCTGCAACGCTGGCCTTTATGATGGTAGGTCTTGGCGTGAGTACCGTTGTGCCAAGTGTGTACAGCATTGCCGGGCGCAGGCCTAATATGGAACCGAGCATCGCGCTTCAAACCGTATCCAGTGTCAGTTTTCTAGGCTTTATGCTTGGTCCGCCAGTAATTGGGCACGTGGCACATTTAACCAGCTTAAGGATATCGTTTGCCATTATCGGGGTGTTTGGTTTTCTTATTGCTTTCCTCGTTTATAAGGTAAAAGCGATCACAGAATAAAATCCTAAAGTTTCCTTAAAACCCTGTTTTTCCTAATTCTTTCCTATTTGCTCTAATAGTTTTGACAGCAAATGAAATGAATTATGAAGAACATCATCACTACTATCGCATTACTTGCTTTTACTTTTCTGGCAAATGCCCAGCTTACAAAAGATACTGTTGTACCTCCTGCAAAGCCGCTAAAGCTTAGCCATGCTGAACCGCTTTATATTGACCTTATACGCGACCTTGGTGCCCGCAAAGGCGAGAAAGAAATCAATGTAGGTTTCGGCGTTAACGACGACAAACAGTATTTATCATACAGCGGATTTGTAGAATATGAATTTGCCGTGGCCAACAGGCTTGGGCTTGAGGTTGAGGTGCCTTTTGAAATGTACCAGCACAACCACCAGAGCGGGGTAATGCTGCCTGATAACCGTATTGAAGGTGTTAAGTTAGCGACCCAATACACATTTTTGGTTTCAGAAAAATACCAAACCTCTATGGCGGTAGGTTATATACAGGAGTTTGAATTTTCTTCTTTTTCAGATCTCGACCACAACGGTAAGCTGTTTGAAGGTACTTTGTACAATCCTATATTTATTGCGGCAAAACGCTGGACACCTAATATCCACACCCTTGTATACGCAGGGCCTGTCGTTGAACAGTTCTTTGAAACGAATGAGTGGGAAACCTATGCACAGGTAAATGCCAATCTGCATTATGTTTTTCACGGGGGCTACTTTGTGGGTGTGGAGACCAATATGGAGTTTTCTCACGAAAAGCCATCGTTTGTTTTCAGGCCACAGTTTAAAGTGCCGTTCTCTAAAAAAGTAAGCCTTGGAGTATTGGCGGGAATTCCTGCATCAGATCATGCGCATCAGGGATTAAGCGGTATGGCTAGGCTTATATGGGTGCCGTAATGAACTTCTAAATATATTTTTTATAAAGATTGTCATTATGACGCCAGGAAGTAGTCTCAATATAGATTTTTGGAACCCGATATGCGTCGCTCAAAATAACAGAACGTTAAATCAGTTTTTTATAAACTTCAGTTCGTATGTGCCTTTAGTGGTTTGCAGTATTACAAAATAAACACCATTAGCAAACTTAGATACATCCCATGTAGACTGTCCTTGTGTCTCAGCTACTTTTTGGCCTATGGCATTAAAAAATAGCGCCTCTTTTGGTAAAACACCATCGGCGATGGTTGCGGTAAGCGTGCTGCCTGCAGGGTTTGGAGTAAGATACGGATTGAAATAATCGCCAAGTACCGATGTAACAGAACTTCCTGCTACAATGTCGTTTTCAGGATTAAAGAGGATATCTGCTACCACAAAAGGCACATCTACGGTAAATTCCTGGTTATTGGAAATATTGTCTAAAACTACTGTTTGCGACTGCCCTTCGGCTCCCATGAGAAGCAGGGGTACTGGCATCTCAAAATACGAAACTGAAGGATGCGACTGCGTTTGGCCTATGGTTATTTTAGCTTTGCCCTCGTCAATATTTTCTGCTGCTATAGTGTATGAAGGGTAGCCATCGTTATACACCCAGTCATTAAAAAATTCGGAGAGGTCAAGCCCTGACGCGTTTTCAAGATGTGCCTGCAGCTGAGGTGTCTTTGCATAGGCGTAAGCAAGTGCAGGGTCGGCAAGATAATTCTTAACACCCTGAAAGAAGTTGGTGTCTCCCAGCTTAAAGCGCAGCATGTGCAGTACCATAGCGCCTTTGTTATAGGTGAGCCTGCTGCTAAAGATACGGCTAGACGTTATCGTATCGGTATCCGTAAGGTATACATGGCCGTCAGGCAGCGAGATCACATCATTTGTTGTCGTCGCCTTCCATAATTTAAAGGCATCATTACCGTCAAATTTTTCTACTACCATGCCAGATATGTATGTGGCAAAACCTTCGTTAAGCCAAATGTCTTTCCATGAGCCGCAGGTTACTTTATCGCCAAACCACTGATGGGCCAACTCGTGCGCAATAAGCAGCCTGCTGAACCCGCCCATGAAGGAAACGGTGGTGTGCTCCATTCCTCCGCCAAAGCCGCATTGGGCATGGCCGTATTTTTCATTATGAAAAGGGTAGGTTTCAAAACGCTCTTCATAAAAATCCATTATAGGCAGTGTAAGGGCGAGGTTTTGCTCGTTTTGCGGCTGCGTTTCAGGATACAGGTAATTTACAACAGGAAATTCGTTAGGCGCTGTACCTGCCTGCTGTGTAAAGATGCCGTAATTGCTAATGGCGATGGCAACGAGGTAAGCCGGTATTGGGTAATTATGCTTAAAATGAGTTGTTGCCGTGCCGTCTCCATTTTGTGTTTTAGATAGCTCAAGCCCGTTAGAAACGCTTACGTATTGACTGGGTGCCGTCATGTAAACATCTATGCTGTCTATTTTGTCTATGAGGTCCTGTTTGCAGGGCCACCAGTATTTAGCGCCATAAGGTTCAGATAATGTCCATAAAATTGGCGCTCCGGCGTGCTGATTCACTACGAAAGAGCGTTCTGTAGGCGGAGGGGCGCCGGCATAAGTAACAGCTATTGTAGCCGGGGTATTTGCGGCCTGTATTTGGGCAAGAGTTATGGTGAGTTCGTCGTTTTCATTTTGGGTATATGCCAGGTCAACACCGTTTTGTGTAACATGGCTTACCACGAGTTGGGAAGTAAGGTCAAACACGATTTCACTCATTTCTTCCTTAGCGATATAATCGGTAGTTATTGTGCCGCTTATGTAAAGAATATTTGGGTCGGCCGTAAGGTCAAGAGTTTGGTGCACCATGTCATAGTTGCCGGTATGTGCATTGGCAGAAAAGGTCATGAGGCTGTGAGCGGCCTTTCTTTCGGCCTCTGCAATGGTAGCGGTGGTATCAAACTGCTGAGCAAATACAGGGACAGCGCATAGCAGGGAAAGCGGCAGATGGGTAAAAAATCTTTTCATAACAAAAGTTTTATCAAATATAAATAGAAAACGCTTTTGCAGGCGTTATAAAAAACTTTAAAATGATTGGTTTTTAAACGCTTCAGCCCAAACGATAATTAAAACATTTCATTAAATTTGCTCACATTATCATAAAAACATAATCATGTTACAGACAGTATTTATTAGAGAGAACAGGGAAAAAGTAATCCAGGCGCTTGCTAAAAGAAATTTTGACGCAGCATCGCTTGTAGACGAAGTGATTGCGCTTGACGAGAAAAGAAGGCACACACAGGTTGAACTTGATACTGTTTTATCCGAATCCAATAAGCTGTCTAAAGATATTGGCGAACTGATGAAGGCAGGCGAGAAAGCAAAGGCTGCACTTATTAAAGAAAAAACAGTTCAGTATAAAGAGAAAAGCAAAGAGCTTGGCGAGACACTGGCAACAGTAAGCGACGAACTCTTGCACGCACTTTACAAACTGCCAAATACGCCTGCCGATATTGTTCCTGAAGGAAAAACACCCGAAGAAAATGTAGAGGTATTCCGCGAAGGTGATATCCCAACATTGTTTGAAGGTGCTTTACCGCACTGGGAACTGGCAAAAAAATATGACATTATAGATTTTGAATTAGGCGTTAAGATCACCGGAGCGGGTTTTCCTGTTTATAAAGGCAAGGGAGCAAGACTTCAGCGTGCGCTTATCTCTTATTTCTTAGATAAAAATACCGATGCAGGCTACAAAGAATACCAGGTGCCGCACCTTGTAAACGAAGCTTCGGGCTTTGGTACGGGGCAGCTGCCTGATAAAGAAGGCCAGATGTACCACGTGGGTGTAGATGACCTTTACCTTATACCTACAGCTGAGGTTCCTGTAACCAATCTTTTTCGTGATGTTATCATCGAGGAGAAAGACCTTCCTGTATTGTGTACGGGTTATACACCATGTTTCCGTAGGGAAGCAGGTTCGTATGGTGCACATGTAAGGGGGCTTAACCGACTGCATCAGTTTGATAAGGTAGAGATAGTACGTATTGAAAAACCTGAGAACTCTTATGCTGCACTTGATGGAATGGTAGATCATGTTAAGGAACTGCTTAATGAACTTGGACTGCCGTACAGGGTACTGCGTTTATGTGGCGGTGATATGGGCTTTACATCTGCCCTTACGTATGATTTTGAGGTGTTCTCTACAGCGCAGGGCCGTTGGCTGGAGATAAGCTCTGTATCTAACTTTGAAACGTTTCAGGCTAACAGGCTTAAGCTTCGTTTCAGGGATAAAGAAGGCAAGAACCAACTGGCTCATACCCTTAACGGAAGCTCTCTGGCGTTGCCAAGGGTACTTGCCGGAATACTTGAAAACTACCAGACACCGGAAGGTATCGTAGTGCCTGAAGTTTTAAGGCCGTATACAGGGTTTGATATTATAAACTAATACATTTGTTAGTATACAGGCGCGGATAATGCTAAAAAGGTGTTATCCGCGTTTGACATTATAAAAGGTTGCTGCCGTATGAAAAAACTAATTGCAGGTATTCTTTTTCTCACCTCGTTTGCTGCTTTTGCTCAAAGTGAAACGTTAGTGCCGTCTCACGGTAAGGACACGCTTGCTTTTGTGCCTAAAGGATGGAAGATTATTGCGAGGGCAACAGGAGATATTAACAAAGACGGAGTTGACGATGCCGTACTGGTCATAGAGGATACCAAAAAGGAAAACTTTATAGAAAATGAATCGCTTGGCGAAAGGGTTCTTAATACTAATCCGCGATACCTGTTGATTCTTTTTAAAGACAGTAAAGGCTATAGCCTTGCAACGATAAACAAAAATTTTATTCCGCCCGCTAACGACGAAGATTCTTCGTGCCTTGCCGATCCCCTTTTGCAGGACGGCGGGATCTCGATAAAAAAAGGCGTACTTTTAATAGACTTTCATTATTGGCTTAGCTGTGGCAGCTATGGTGTAAGCCATGATTGCTTTAAGCTGCGCTGGCAGGACGGCAGGTTTGTGCTTATAGGCTATGATGGCAGTGAGTACAGCAGGAGCCTTGGCGATGAGTCTTCGGTAAGCATTAACTTCGTTACAAAGAAAAAAGAGGTGATAACAGGAGGTAATCTGTTTAACGAAGATCAAAATAAGCCCAAAAGGGTTTGGAAGACAATAAAAATCGATAAATTTATAACCTTACAGGATTTAAACAGGTCTACTGTAATTGATTTTTAGATTATGAAAAAAATAATAACCATTATAGCCTTTTTCATTTCGGTTACGTTGTTTGCACAAAATGAGCAGCTGGCCTACAATTACTTTGAAAAGGGAGAGTTTGAAAAAGCCCTGGCAACCTATCAGGACCTGGAAAAGAAACAGCCTAACAACACCTTTTTTATCCAGAAGATAGCGGCCTGTATGCAGCAACTGCAGCAGTATGCCGAAGCAGGTAAATTTTTGAATGATAAACTTTCAAGGACAAACCAGCCTTTGCTGTATGTAGAGATAGGGTACAACTACCAATTGCAAAAGGACATTGGCAGGGCAGACAAAAATTATAATCTTGCCATTAAAGCTGTCGCTGATAATCCTAACAATGTGTATTCTGTTGCCGGTGGTTTTGAACAAAAAACGCTTCTTGAATATGCTGTTAAGACCTACAATGCAGCAACCACAGCCAATAAAAATATGAATTTTGACTATCAGCTTGCGCTTATACAGGGGCAGCTTGGTAATACCGAGGCTATGATCGAGAAACTGTTATCATACGCCTATAACAATCAGCAGAACCTTGTGATGGTGCAGAACCAGCTCTCGCGTTTTATGACAGATGAAGTTAGCGAATCGTTTGTTGCATCGCTGAGAAAAGCATTGCTGCTTAATACCCAAAAGACACAGGACATTTTTTGGAACCAGTTCTTAAGCTGGTTTTTTGTACAGCAAAAAGATTACGGCAAGGCATTTATACAGGAAAAAGCCATCTTTAAAAGAGATCCTGATACCTTTATTAATATCGTGAACCTTGCGCATTATGCCATGGATGAGAAAGAAGAAGCTACTGCACGTGAGATATTGGCATTTATCCTTACAAATACGGATGAGCCCAGCCTTAAAATGCAGGCACAGTTTGATATTCTTTCAATGGATATTGCCGTGGCCCAGGAAAAAGACTATCCTGCGCTGAAACAGCGTATTGATGCACTGCTGACAGAATTCGGCGTAACGCCTTATTCGTTAGACCTGCAATTGCAGAAAGCCGATTTTGAGGGCTTTCATCTAAAGAATACAAAAGCGGCTACCCAAACCCTGGATAATGCACTTAAACTGCAGCTTAACAAATACCAAATGGCTGAGGTTAAAATGAAACTCTCCGACATATTGCTGTTGGATGAAAAATTCAATCAGGCGATCATTTATTATGCGCAGGTAGAAGAAGACCTTAAAAACGATGCCGTGGGCCATGAAGCGAGCTTTAAGGTAGCGAGGACAAGTTATTTTAAAGGTGATTTTGACTGGGCTCAAAAACAGCTAAAGGTGCTTAAGTCGTCGTCTTCGCAGCTTATTGCTAATGATGCATTAGAACTGTACCTGCTTATTATTGACAATACGGTAGAAGACAGCACGCAGACTGCGCTTAAAAAGTTTGCCAAAGCCGATTTTAAGCTGTATCAAAATAAAAAGGCAGAGGCTCTAACCACGTTTAAAGAACTTATTGAGAAAGATAATACCCAAAGCATTAAAGATGTTACGCATCTGCGCCTCGGTAAGATATACGAAAGCCAGGGGCAGTATGACCTTGCGCTGCAAAACTACCAGCAGATCATTGATAAATACAAAGAGGGTATCTATGTAGATGAAGCACTTTTCTTCTCTGCAGAGATCTATAACGAAAAGCTGGCCAATCCTGAAAAGGCAAAAGAGCTCTATGAAAAAGTGATCTTTGAACATCAGGACAGTATTTACTTTGTAGAAGCCCGTAAACAGTTTAGGCTATTGAGGGGGGATACGAATAGTTAGTGCTGTGATGCTCTGTAAAACCTTTATGTATCTCTGTGGTATAGTTTATAGTACTCAGTAATTAATTGTAACTTTGCATTGGCTATTGTTCAAAACAATAACCGAATTCCCAAATCAAACAAGATTCACAATGATAATATATAACGTAACCATAAATATAGACGAAAGCGTTCATGATAAATGGCTTTTATGGATGACCGAAAAGCATATCCCTGAGATATTGGCTACCGGTAAATTTATAAAGGCGACACTTGTAAAGGTGCTTATCGTGGAAGAAATGGGAGGTACTACCTATTCGGTACAGTATTTTGCAGAGAGTGCAGAAAAACTTGAAGCCTATTATGAAGAGGACGCTCCCCGTTTTAGGGAAGAAGGTGCAAAGCTTTTTGCAGACAAGATGCTTGCCTTTAGGACAGAACTTGAGGTACTGAAAGAATTTAACGCTTAAATAAGCCGCCCCGGCCTGTTGCTGCGGGCTACAATTATGGATAAAGTAAAAGCCAAAAAACATCTTGGGCAGCATTTCCTTAAAGATGAAAGCATAGCAAGAGATATTGCCGATGCACTTAGCCTTAACGGTTACAAAAAAGTACTTGAGATAGGCCCCGGTATGGGCGTGCTTACCAAATATCTTTTAGAGAAACCTGTTGAGACCTATGTAATCGAGATCGATACCGAATCGGTAGACTATCTTAATGCACATTACCCAAAACTACATGGGAAGATAATATCTGAAGATTTCTTAAAGTACCACATCGCTAAAGATTTTGGCGACGAACCTTTTGCCATCATCGGTAACTTTCCGTACAACATATCTACGCAAATCGTTTTCCGCACGCTGGAGCTTCGCGACAGGATACCTGAATTCTCGGGTATGTTCCAGAAGGAAGTAGCAGAGCGCATCTGCGAGAAAAAAGGCAGTAAGACATATGGCATACTATCGGTACTGGCGCAGGCATTTTACCATGCCGAATATCTTTTTACAGTAGATGAGCACGTGTTCAATCCACCGCCAAAGGTAAAGTCGGGTGTACTAAGGCTTACGCGTAAGGAAGATTACCATTTGCCCGTAGATGAGAAGCTGTTTTTTACAGTAGTAAAAATGGCATTTAACCAGCGCAGAAAAACCCTTCGTAACAGTTTAAAAACATACAACCTATCCGATAATTTAAAGGAAGATACTATCTTTGACCTCCGTCCGGAACAGCTTTCGGTGGAGCAATTTATAGATCTAACGCAAAAAATAGCGGCGAATGGAGTTTAAAATCAGCAAGGATTTTATTGCTCAGATAGAGCAGTATATAAGTGAAAATCGTGAAGAGCAATTAGTTACATTGCTCGAAGATATTCACTATGCTGATATTGCCGAGATTATGGGTGAGCTGGATAACAGCGAAGCCAGCTATCTTTTCCAGATCCTTGACAGCGAGAAAACAGCAGAGATACTGCTTGAGCTGGACGAGGAGATACGTGAAAAGATATTAAAGGACCTTTCTCCAAAAGAAATTGCCGAAGAGCTTGATGAGCTTAGCACCGATGATGCCGCCGATATTATTGCCGAACTTCCTGAAGACAGGAAAGATGAGGTAATACAGGAACTTCTGGATGCCGAGCACGCCAAGGATATCGTGGAGCTGCTTCGTTATGACGAAGATACCGCCGGTGGTCTTATGGGTAAGGAGCTTGTAAAAGTGAACGAAAACTGGAACGTGCTTACTTGTGTAAGGGAAATGCGTGTCCAGGCAGAGAATGTGCAGCGCGTACATTCTATATATGTTGTAGACGATGATGGCAAGCTAAAAGGCAGGCTTTCGCTAAAAGACCTTTTGGTTACTTCTACCAAGGCGCCTATCAGCGACGTTTATATCCCAAAAGTGGATTTTGTAAAGGTAACCACTCCCGATGTGGAGGTAGCGCGTATTATGCAGAAGTATGACCTTGAAGCCATACCTGTAGTAGACGAGCTTGGCAGGCTTGTAGGTCGTATTACCATTGATGATATCGTAGACGTTATCAAAGAAGAAGCCGATAAGGATTACCAGCTGGCTGCGGGTATCTCTCAGGACGTTGAAGCCGATGACAGCATCTGGGACCTTACAAAAGCACGTTTGCCATGGCTTATACTGGCACTTCTTGGTGGTTTTATCAGTGTAAAGGTGCTTGGTATTTTTGAAGGTGCCATGGAGAACCATAAAGAGCTGTTTTTCTTTACACCACTTATTGCCGCTATGGCAGGTAACGTGGGTGTACAATCGTCTGCGATCATTGTACAGGGACTGGCCAATAACAGCATTAGCGGTTCGTTATGGAACCGGTTGGTAAAAGAAGTACTGCTTACCTTGCTTAATGGGTCTATACTTGCAATAATATTAATATTGGGAAGCCATTTCCTGCTTGATGTAAGTTACGATGTAGGTTTAACGGTGAGTGTGTCACTTATATCAGTAATCGTGATAGCATCGCTTATAGGTACGTTTGTGCCTATCCTGCTTAATAAATTTGGCATTGACCCCGCTTTAGCTACCGGGCCTTTTATTACCACAAGCAATGATATTTGCGGTATCCTTATTTATTTTTCTATCGCCAAGATTATTCTTGGGTTTTAACCTCTGTAATTACCTTTTCTTCTTTTTTCCTGCGATTTTCTTTTCCTTCTTTTCGGGGTAAGAGAAATGTATCTCTATTTCGCGTATTACGGCATTGCGAACTACATACCTAATCAGTCCTTCATTGTTAGAAAGGTTAACCTCGTACGTATAATAATTTGTAATCGCACTAAGCGGGGCATCCCAATATTGTAGTGATGTAGAGTTGTCATATTTGCTGCAAAGCACTTCCTCGCTATCGCCTATTTTTATGCCATCTACATTGAGCATACTCATTGGCGTATGGTTATTTGAATACGTATTTGTTGTCACTTTGCTGAGTTTTCCGCTGTCTTCGTCAAAGCTGAACTGCATATTGTCTATGCTGTACAGCTTATCTATTTTCATTGGCTTCCCTATGTCTAAATACATGGTATCTGTGGTGACTACATGAAAGAATTCAATATCCTTTTCAAACTGTTTACGATTTAACCCATAAAAGGATTTTTTATGCAGTGTAATAGCTGCAGACGAAATAGAATCCACTTTCCAGGCCTTTATCTCAGAGATGAAATCCCTTTTAAAGAAGCCGGCGACATCTTTTGGGAACAACGAGGTAATATAATTTTCGGGGGCAGTGTAGTACGCTTGTTCGCTTACCGAATACACAGCTTTATGCCCGGATGTTGTAAAAATGGTATCCTTGTGGGTGTTTACCTCCACTATAAACATATTGGGCACCAATGCCGTTTTGCCCACGGCTTCCTGCCCGCAGGTACAGGTGTCCTTCTTCCATACCTGCGATTCCTGTTTTAATTTTATAAGATTGTAGGCCAGTGTGTCGCTGTACGATTCCATAGCCTGTATGTAATGCCCCGTGCGTTTGAGCCTTTTAGCATAATTCAGGATATTGCACGGGCCTATTTCATCGGTATTGGCGAGCCTGTAGGCCGTGACTTTTGTGTAGTTCTTATACTGCTGTGCGTTGCAAATGCAGGCAAGCAGCAGCAGGTAAATGAGGTATTTCATTAGGGTAGTTGGTTTGGTTCTACTAAAATAGTGGTTTTATCTTACAATGTAACTGTAAGCATTACATTATATTCTGCATTTATCAAATTCAGGTTTACGCTGTTTGCTTAACTTTGTAGTGAAGATAGTAACCACTATAAGGAAAACCATGAACCCAAACCCCAAAGTACTCCACATAGACAGCAACAACCCAATTTTGTGGAACCAGCTGGAACAGGCCGGTTTTGAAAATGAAGCCGACTATAAATCGACTAAGGCCGAGATAGAAGCTAAGATTGCCGGTTATAACGGCATCGTGATACGCAGCCGTTTTGATATAGACAGGCAGTTTCTGGATGCGGCTACTAATCTTCAATTCATAGCCCGGGTAGGCGCAGGCCTTGAAAGTATCGATTTTGATTATGCCCAGAGCAAAGGCATCCATCTTATCGCTGCGCCCGAGGGTAACCGTAATGCGGTAGGAGAGCAGGCATTGGGTATGCTGCTGTCGTTATTCAATAACCTGAATAGGGCCGACAGGCAGATACGAGCCGGGCAATGGATACGCGAAGGCAACCGCGGGCATGAGCTGGATGGTAAAACCGTAGGTATCATAGGATATGGCAACATGGGGAAATCATTTGCCAAAAAGCTTCGTGGTTTTGATGTTGTAGTGTTGTGTTATGATATAAAGCCTTTTGTGGGTGATGCTAATGCTAAACAGGTTTCGCTCGAAGAATTACAGCTTAGAGCCGATGTGCTTAGCCTGCATACGCCATGGACTCCCGAAACCAACAAAATGGTAAATGCCAACTTTATCAATGCTTTTGCAAAACCATTTTGGCTGATAAATACCGCGAGGGGCAAAAGCGTAGTAACGCAGGATCTGGCCGATGCATTGCAATCGGGTAAAGTGGTAGGTGCTGCCCTCGACGTTTTGGAATATGAAAAACTATCGTTTGAACATCTTTTTACCGATGGCGAAGTTCCTGCTGCTTTTCAGTATTTATTAGATTCGGATAATGTGCTGCTTTCCCCACATATTGCAGGGTGGACGTTTGAAAGCCACGAGCGCCTTGCACAGGTGATAGTAGACAAAATTAAGGCTGTTTATTTTGGGCCTGCCGAGACTGCTGAAGAAGAAATAGGCGTTACAGGAATAGGTGGTGTATTCTTTAAAGCTAATGATCCTGCTAGGCTAAGAGAGTGGTACGAAAAACACTTAGGGCTAAACACTGACCAATATGGCTGTACCTTTTGGTGGAAAGATAAAAATGGTAATGATGCGTCTACACAATGGTCGCCATTTGCGGCTGACACCAATTATTTTAATCCTTCGCAAAAAGATTTCATGCAAAATTTCAGGGTACGCGACCTTGATGCACTTTTGTTAAAATTAAAGGCGGAAGGTGTAATAATTGCAGGTGAGCCTGAAGCGTATGATTATGGAAAATTTTGCTGGATAATAGACCCGGAGGGCAACAAAATAGAATTATGGCAGCCAGTTGATAAGGCTTTTTTATAAGGTTAAATTTACGGTTCTTGTTAAAATGTGTTTATAATTTTAAATAAAATTATTATTTTAGCTTTATTATAACCGGAGTAACCTGAAAATCCTTAAGAGTAGGGGCAAATCAACACAAAAACATTTATTATGATCGATTGGTACTTAAAGGTAGTCAGAGATAACTACGCAAATTTTTCGGGCAGAGCCAGAAGAAGCGAATACTGGTATTATGCACTATGTAACTTTTTAATCAGTCTTGTGCTTCAGGTTGTAGATTATTTTATTGGATTTGGACTTTTAGGAGGTATCTACGGCCTTGCAGTTCTTGTTCCTGGTCTTGCAGTATTTGTAAGGAGGCTGCATGATGTTAACAAAAGCGGCTGGTTTATTCTTTTGTTATTATTGCCTGTAATCGGTTGGATATGGTTACTAGTTCTTCTGTTTACTGAAGGTACGGTTGGCCCTAACCAATATGGTGAAGATCCAAAAAGGCCTTACAGCGAATTTGATCAGATAGGTAAAGAAGAAACTTTCTAAGAACCTTTCTAAAAATATAAAAAACCGCGCCCCTAGGAGCGCGGTTTTTCGTTTATAATTGGTCGTTGGATTACTGTTTTATAAACTTAGTGTTATATACTGCATTGTCAGATGTTGTTTTTAAGATGTAAACACCATTGGCAAACTGCGCTGTATCTATTTGTGATGCATTTGCTGCCGACTCATACATCAGCTGGCCTGCAATGCTGTAAACAGCTATAGCTTTAATATCTTTGCCTGTTGGTAAATTGATAGTAAGTATGTCTTTTACAGGGTTAGGATACACCGACACGGCATTTTTTTGAAACTCCTCGTTAGCAAGTATGCTGCATTCTGCCGTTAGCTCATACAGCTGCTCCAGGTTTATAAGCTGAAACCATCCCCCATCTGTAGATCCCATGGCAAGTGATTCGCCTACTACGCCTTCGCCGGTTTCATAATGCGCAGTGCTTCCCCAGGCGTTAGCGTCTGACAGTACACCCATCCAAAACCTGCCGTCTACTTCGCTGCCGCTCAAAACGATTGGAGTAGCCAGGGTTACATTAATATTTCTGATATAAAAATCATGCATTTCATCATAGGCAATTACTTCAAATTCACCTACTGTAGTATCGGTCACATCAAATAATGCCTCTCCCGGAATAAGTCCCGGTGCAACTTCAGGATCCTCCGGCGTGCTGTAAACGTTACTGTAAAAGCGGAAACTAATAAACGTAGGAACGAGTTTACTTGCCAGTGTTACCTTAATATGTGTTATGGTGATCGTCTGATCTGGAGCTATGGGAATATCGGCAGCGGCCTTTTGCCCATTATTACCAATAATAAAGGTTCCGTTCTGTTCTTCGGTGTCATTAATAACAAGTGTGTTGCATTCATGCTGTGCATACCCTGTCAAGGCGGTCAGCATTAAAAAAGTCAGGTAAATTTTTTTCATGATAGTTAGATTTTAATGTAAGCCTAAACTTACTGTCATATATCTGAAAAAAAATGGATGTCTTAAAATTTCCTGATTATAAGTGTTAATTGTTTGACAGAAATAATGTTACATAGCTATTTTAAGTGTTTGATATTCTTTTAAGAGGTTAAAATTAAACGATAGTCAACATTGATGCCGTTTAGGGAGTGTACCGTATACAAAAAAAGCGTTTGGAACTACTTCCAGACGCTTTCTCTAATGGCACTAAATGCAATTTATCTTATAATAAGCTTTCTGCTGAATTTAGCTTCGGGAGTATCTATAGATAATACATAAACACCGCCCTGAAGTTTAGACGTGTCAATTTCAGAGTTGTTACCGTCAATATATTGTTCCAGCACTACCTGTCCGCTTATGTTTGCAATACTTGCCGAACCGCCGCCCATACCTTCTTTGCTGCTTATGAACACCTGGTTATTTGCAGGATTGGGGTACACTGCAAAAGGGCTGTTGGCAAACTCATTGAGGCCTGCAGCAGTGTCTGTAATTTTATAAACGTTACCATTGCCTCCTGCAATGTATAGCTCGCCGCTTGAATCTTCTCCAAAAGTGGTAAATCCGCCTTCAAACGTTCCTGCCCACGAGAGGATGTTATCTGAGCCTACGTAGCCAATTTCGCTGGTGCAAAAATCGGCAAAGAAATACTTACCAGAAAAATTAGGATAGTTTGTACCGTGATAGACATAGCCGCCGGTAATAGAGCATCGCGATGATCCTGCATGAAGATATTGCGCCGTAGGGCCCGTATATACTCCAATGTCAGAACATTGTGAAGTGTCAAATTCCTGATCGCCTTCATAACACTTCCATCCGTAATTAACACCGGCTGTTGTAGCAGGCATTTTGTTTATCTCTTCAACTGCCCCCTGGCCAACATCTGCAATCCACAAGTCTCCATTTTCGTCAAATGAAAACTTCCAAGGATTTCTTAGTCCGTACGCCCATATCTCATCGGCACCATCTACATTAACAAAAGGATTTGTCGTTGGTATATACGGCGCAGCTGCATCTACATCCAGCCTCAATATTTTACCTAAAAGCAGGTCAAGGTTTTGAGCCCTGTTTCCCGGGTCACCGCCGCTTCCGCCATCACCCATTGCAATGTAAAGATATCCGTCCGGGCCAAAACGAAGGCAGCCGCCATTATGGTTTTCAAAAGGCTGCTCAACAGTAAGCATTACTACAGCAGATGCTGGATTGGCAGTATTGTTATCCATTTCGCTTTTAGAGTAACGTGCAATGACTGTACTTCCATCTGTGTTGGTGTAATCAATGTAAAAATAGCCATTGGCCGCATAATTAGGGTGAAATGCCAAGCCTAAAAGTCCGCGTTCTCCCGTAAAGCTTATAAGAGAAGACACATCAAGAAAGTCGTTGTCATTTACTGTTCCATCGGCGTTGAGTACCCTTATATGGCCGCTTTGCTCAACGACAAAAAGCCTGTCGTCTCCGGCATTTACAATCTCTGTCGGACTCTCAAAATCTGATGCAAACAATTCAAGTTCTATGGTCTGTGCTGAGGCTATTCCTGCAAAAAAGAGGGATAGCAATAATAGTTTTGTTCTCATAGCATTTAATGTTAATTGGTGTTTATAACTTAATTCTTACTACAAGTTACTGCAAGAAAATTACAACAACAGCCTGATTAACATAATATTATACTGATTAACAAAACATTACAAATTGTCAACATTCCTATTTTTTGGGTGTTTTACCCTGTAGCTCAGTCTCAACTTTTTACTTTCACCGGGCTTAAGGTTAAGTTCCCAAGTAAGCAGTCCTGATTCCTGATCTACTTTTGCGCCATCGCTTTGCAGAAGTGTGGTTTCTATTTCTTTATCGGTGCTTATAGGGTACTGGTCTTTAACGGAAATCTTAGCTGCTTCTTTTTTATTGTTGCGGATAATGATATCATAAGTAAAAGTCTGCTCCCTGCCCGATGACAAGAATTTAGACCCTGACTTCTCGGCTACTTTTTCGCGCTCTATAGAGATCTTTTTATCTCTGCCCATGCTAAGGCTTAACGTATCTGTAGTTTGCGACGGGTTAATATAGGTCTTGCCGATGTACATACCCTCAAAAATGATATTGGCTTCGCCCTTAAGCAGGTTGTATTTAGAATAATCGTCTATTTCGGCCAGTAAAAAGGCATCCTGCTCCAGCTTAGGTACGGCATAATGCCTGTAAGTGGCAGGTAGTTTTATCTCTTTAAGGGTAACACTGTGCTGTTTACCATTAGATAACACGTCATACGGCAGATCAATATCGAACGAGATATTCATTTGGTGTTCCGTAATTGTAGTATAGTTAGAGATGTTTGATTTATCAAGGCTCATTTCTCCCGTAGAGATTTCCAGTCCGGGAACCTGTCCCTGCAATGTCTGTATAAAGTTGGCATTTGGCTTTGCTTGTATAATAGTGTCTTTATATTTAAAATTATCTGCCAGGCTCAGGAACCAGGCGCTTAGTTCAGGGGCATAGCTGCTCTGGTTGGGCATTCCGCTGGAAAGCGTAAGTTTTACCTTTTTCCAGTCTACGCCTGTTTGCTGTATTACCTGTGCCTTATACAACATATTGATAGGTGTTGTTGTATTGTCTGCCCTCAGGTCATAAAATGGCGTCCAGGAAGCATTGCCTGTAAGATAGGTTATATCAAGGTTAGTGCTTTGGGGCACATCGCTCATTACCTGCAGCACCAGTTTACCTAAAGAAGACTTCTCTTCCTTGCTGGCATTTATCTCAAGCCTGCTTTTAAGGTTGGCCAGTTTCTCGTTAAGCTTCTGTTCTTTGGCATAAAAAGCATTAATCGCATTTGCGGTTTCGGTGCGTTTTGTTTTGTAATAGTCTACCATTTTCATCAGTTCCGCAACACTAAGCCCCGATTGCTGCCCGTAAACCTGGTTGTTCTTATCCAGTAGTTCCAGTGTTTTTTGTTCCGATGTTTTTTGATTTACCACCACTGCCA
The DNA here is from genome assembly GCF_033042555.1 of Flavobacterium sp. DG1-102-2. Lineage (NCBI taxonomy): Bacteria > Pseudomonadati > Bacteroidota > Flavobacteriia > Flavobacteriales > Flavobacteriaceae > Flavobacterium > Flavobacterium sp. DG1-102-2. The sequence goes on along the minus strand of NZ_JAWLIK010000002.1, from coordinate 149,353 downwards.
GTTCTTTTTCAACAAGCTTTATGCTGTCGCGCACTTTTTTAATGGGAGGCGATGTTTCGTCAGGTTCGTATTCAGAGATATAATCTCTCGTGAATTGCACTGATAATACCGTAACATTTGCCGGAGCACCTATCTGTACCGTATTTTCGTTAAGGTAGTTGGCTACATTTTTAATTACAAGTTCTGATGTGCCTGACGGCAGTGTTACCGAAGCCGATTGTGTTATCTCGGCAGCATTAAAATAAACGGTGGCCGCCTTTACTTTTGCAGTAGTAAATACGGGCTTTTGAGCTACTGCCACAGCAGAAACCAAAAAAAGCAGAAGGGAAATCTTTTTCATAAAGTTACGTCTTTACTACTATAGATTATCTTTCTGCCTAAAAGGTTGGGATGCCCCGTAAATATTTTTTAGAAAGCGCGTTTACCAAGATTCATAAAGAAGTCTTTTACGCCTGTGGTATCGTTTTCAAAAGGATTGATTGGCTTAAGCCTTATCCTTCCCCTTGCACGGCCTGATACATATATTTGCCCTGATTGCGCGATAGTATCTTCTGGCGAAATAAGCCCGCGCCTCAACATAATGTTTTTAATGTATTGACTGTGTTTTACTGCATGCGGTTTAAGGTTGCCCTCGTCGTTAAACTGCCACATAAAGCCTTTAGGCCTTGGGATGATGCTTGCAAGGTATACGCATTCGTCAAGGGTAAGCTGGTTTGGGCCCTTATCAAAATAATAAGAGGCTGCCTCGCCAATACCGTACACGTCAGGACCCCACTCTATAACGTTAAAATAAACCTCAAGCATACGTGATTTGCTTGCAATATGGTTGTTCTCTAATATATAAACCAATAATATTTCCTCCAGCTTGCGCGAAAGGGTTTTCTCTCTGGTAAGGAAAACATTCTTAACCAGCTGCATACTGATTGTGCTTGCCCCACGTGAGAATTTCTTCGTCCTGATATTCTTGATGATAGACTGTTTAAATGCCTCGTTGATGAACCCGCTATGCCTGAAGAACGATGGATCTTCGCTGGTAAGTACTGCTTTTTGCAGGTACGGCGAAATCTGGTCCATAGGGGTGTAGTAAGGATTAGACGAGGTAAGCGAAACCGCACGCTGTGCCCTTCCGTTCTCTATGGCCCTGTATGTAAATCCTGAGTTTAACTTGGCAAGGTCTGCCGCGCCATATTTTGTAATGGTAAAGCCGTCTTTTTTCAGGCTGCTGTCAAACACAAGCTTATTGGGCTTGTTCTTGTTGTACATAAAGTCAAGGTTGTAGCTAAAACTGCCTTGGGCTTCCATACCTTTAAAGTTGGTAAACAAACCGTCAGGAAGCGATACTATGAAATCCTGCGCTGCCATTTTAGGAATGCGTGCCTTCATTTCATAAATAGTGTCTTCTTCCACACTGTATTTTAAGAACGGGTGTACTTTTATCTTATTCAGCTGCATCGTAGAAGTACTGTCCAGCGCCACAAAATCGGATCCGAAAAGAAAGCGGTAATCAAAACGCGCATCGTCTATAACCACATCCTGGTTAGCAATACGCCTATGGTTTACCATAAAGTTCTTTATAGATGCATAACCGTCCACATGCAGCTCGCCGCCATCCATTTCAATCTTGTCTACGTTTACGTGTATCGCATCAAAGCCAGACTTCAGTCCGTAGCGTTCGTTGATAAAAGGTATCTCGATGCGGGTGGTATCCGTATTAAAAAAATCAAGGTCACATTGTTTGTTACGCGGGTCGGCAAAACCTTTTACCTTCCAGTTCTGCGCTACATCTTTACCGTTAACGGCTATGGAAGATTCCAGTTTTTTGTCGGCAAGGTTAAGTTCTTTCAGCCTGAGGTTAACCTTCCTGCCCATGTCGTCAAGGCGAAGGCTAAGGTTTTTAAGGTTCATGTCGGTAGGGACGAGATTTAGGGCACGGTTAAGCAGCCTGTACGCTCGCGATGCGTAATCACGGCTATTACTGTCATCCTCTTCTTCGTCGTTATTCTTGTTCTTAAGGAACGCGTCAAAGTTCTTTCCGTTTGCATTTTTTACAAACTGCATATAGCCATCCTTCATCTCCAGCGTACCCAGCTGAATGTCGCCTGTAAGCAGGTGCATTAGGTTAATGCTGGTCTTAAGTTCTTTTACATTTAGCAGGGTGTCGGCATTTTGCGGCACAAGGGTAATGCCTTTCATCTCAATGTTAGAAAGTCCTTTAAAACCTGCCTCCTCAACAACAAATGAACTGTTGTAATCGGTCGTCATTTTGTTAGATATCTTGGTAATCACCTTTTCCAGCACGGTATTGCGGAAGGCAAAAAAAGATATCACCGAAATGAGGATGATGACAATAAGTGTTGTTAAGATTATAAGGGCTATCTTTTTCCCGCTTCGTTTTTTTCGCATTGTATATAATTGTCTAACCAAACAAGTGGCCTGCTACATCTTCAATCTTCGCTACCAGCCTGATGTCAATTAGTGTGTTTTTTAGTGAGATCTTGTTGTATTTAGATACAAAAATAGTAGAAAATCCTAACTTTTCTGCTTCCAGTATGCGCTGTTCAACCCTGTTTATGGGGCGTATCTCTCCGGATAGGCCTATTTCTCCTGCAAAACAAAAATCTTTGCTTACTGCAATGTCTTCGTTAGATGATAGTATGGCTGCCACGACAGCAAGGTCTATAGCAGGGTCGTCTACATTTATGCCTCCTGTAATATTAAGAAAAACGTCTTTTGCACCCAGCCTGAAGCCTGCCCTCTTTTCTAGCACGGCAAGTATCATGTTCAGTCTTTTAGCGTTATAGCCTGTTGTAGAACGCTGCGGTGTTCCATATACTGCAGAACTTACCAATGCCTGTATCTCTACCATAAGCGGACGCATGCCTTCCATGGTTGTGGCAATGGCAGTACCGCTTAATTCTTCCTCTTTATGCGATATCAGTATTTCCGACGGATTGGCAACTTCTCTCAGTCCGCTGCTCAGCATTTCATAAATACCCAATTCGGCAGTAGAGCCAAAACGGTTTTTAAGCGAACGCAGTATGCGGTACACGTGGTTACGGTCGCCCTCAAACTGAAGCACGGTGTCTACCATGTGTTCCAGTATCTTAGGCCCGGCTATGCTCCCGTCTTTAGTAATGTGGCCTATCAGTATAACGGGCACATTGGTTTCTTTGGCAAATTTTATAAGTTCGGCAGTCGTTTCGCGTATCTGCGATATGCTTCCTGCCGATGATTCTATAAAATCGGTGTGCAGGGTTTGTATCGAATCTATAATTATTACCTCAGGCTCTATGGCCTCGATCTGCTTAAAGATATTCTGTGTTTTTGTTTCGGTAAGTATAAAGCAGTTATCGGCCGACGGCGTGATCCTTTCGGCACGCATCTTTATCTGCTTTTGGCTTTCCTCACCCGATACATATAGTGTGCGGTAGGGCAGCTTAAGCGATATCTGCAATAGCAGCGTGCTTTTTCCTATACCCGGTTCTCCGCCTAAAAGCGTAAGCGATCCCGGCACAAGCCCGCCTCCCAAAACACGGTTAAGCTCGGAATCTCCGGTATTAAGGCGCACCTCGGCAGATGAGTCTATCTCATTTATGCGCAAAGGTTTTGCGGTTCTTTTAGTTTCGCCTGTAGACGGCTTCCAGGCTTGTTTTTCTTCTTTTTGTATAACCTCTTCTACAATGGTATTCCATTCTTTGCAGGCATTGCATTGTCCCTGCCACTTAGAGTACTGGGTACCGCAGTTTTGACAAAAGAAAGAAGTTTTAAGTTTGGCCATTAAATTGTAAATCTTTTAGAGGAATCAAAAATAAGTAAAAGGATGCAGTTTAGTGCATATGTGTTGGCGTCTTAACATAGTTTAGCCACGAATTACACTAATCGCACAAATTATTTATTCGTGGCAATTGTTGCAATTTGTGGCTATTCCTAATTTATTTAAGATTATCTGCTTTTTCAAGCATCATGTCTTTTGTATAATCGCCTACTTCGCTGTTGCCGTAACCCTTCATGTAAGCGTTGATGGCCTTTTTGTTTTCGCCCATCTTTTCATAGTAAAGGCCTGTGTAATATTCGGCAAAAGTAGTTTTAGGATAGTTTTTAGAAGCAACGTCAGACAGTGCTTTAAGTTCTTCATACGCACCATTCTTTAAAATAGCGGCTTCTATAGCCCTGAAGTCGTTAATCCTTACAGGGATCTTAACGCCAAGGTCTTTTTGTATAACGTCATATTTAGCTTTAAGGTAGTCTACATAACCATTTTTAAGGGTTACAATTTTTTCCTGGTATTCTATGCTTGTTATCGGCTGGTAGATAGAGAAGATATGGTACAGTGCCTGCGGAATGGCAAAGGTAACCAGTGAGTAATGTGACGCGCCTTTAAAGTCGTCAAAGTAATATTTAGTTGCAGGGTTAGATGATTTTTTAATATTCTCATCAAGTGTTTTTATCTTCTTCTGCATTTTCATTACATCGCCATCGGCAGTTGCCAGATAGTAGTAAACAGGCGTTTTTATGGCAGCAAGCCTGTCTGCCAGGTCGCTTTCCATCTCTTTAGGCAGTTCAGGACTAAGTGCGATATATGCGCTGAATATTGGGTTCTCTTTGTATAAAAAGAAGTTCATGTAGCCGGCAGTAAGGTCGTGCCCCGCAATTATTTTAAATGGAGAAACCCTGTATTTTTTTTCAACAAATGGCATTGCCTCGGTAACCATGAAGTCAAAGAATTTTTCTCCAAATTCATCCGGTAGTCCGGTTTCTTTGTCAATACGGCAGTCAGTCTTGCGCTCGTTGTTCTTGTTTTGGTTAATGGCAACTATTATTACCTCCGGCAGGTCGTTCCAGTATTCTGTATACGATAGTGTTCCTGCAAACGGGTCAAGAAGGTAATCGCCGTCAAGCAATACCAGTAACGGGTATTTTTTATTCTTGTTGGCAGGCGCATCATACGATGACGGGGTTATAACGGTAATCTGCCTTTTTGTGTTTAGTTTTTCAGACTGTATGTCTTCGTTTGTCCTCTTCTGCGCAAACAGGGAGGCGGTAAAAAGGAATAAGAATAGTAAGGAATTGTTTTTCATTGCTTTGCTGGTTTTTGGTTGAAAACGCAGGGCAAGGTAGCAATTATTTGCGTTTATAAAGTAAAGGCAATAATAAAAAAGAGAGGCCTCCTAATATGATTATCAATCCTGTTTGTGAGACCCACACTATTGAACCAAATGCAAGGCCGGCAGTCTTAGGTACGCTATATACCACAAGGATATTGGCAATAGCAACAGGAAACCATCCGGTTCCGCCATTTGTAAAAGTAATTACTATACTGCCTATAACGAAAGCGGTTATTACTGAACCAAAGCTAAGGGATGCGGTTTCAGGCAGGGCATATATTGTTACATAAAACATCAGTACATAGCTAAACCAGATGTAGAACGAAAGCAGGAGAAATGGCCACTTATTTGGCATTTTAAAAACACTCAGTACACCTTCTGTAAGGCCGGAAATCCTGATCTTTAATTTTTTAAGCCATTTTGCACGGGAATACATGTAGAAGAGTATAGCTCCAATAAATAGTATGCCGGCAATCATGCCGTAAAACAGCAATTTTTGAAAGGGGATATCAATAAGATAAGCTTTAACAACTTCAAATTGAAAGGCAACTGTGGCAATAACTACTGCTACAAGGAGAATAAGATCTATAATTCTTTCTGAGATAATGGTGCCGAAAGCCTTATCAAAAGGTACTCCTGCATATTTGTTAAGTACAACGGCACGGCTTACTTCTCCGCTGCGCGGTATAAGCATATTCATTACATAAGTAATGCACACAGCACTGAACTGTATAGAAAACGGCGCGGTATAGCCGATGTGTGCCAAAGTGTATTTCCAGCGGTAAGCCCTGGCCCAAAAGCCTGTAATGCCTATAAGAACCGAGATCCATACATAAAGGTAATCTGCGGTCTTAAAACTTTGCATCAGTTCATTACGCTGCTGTGGCGTATACTCGCCGTATACATATATAATTAAAAAAACTCCCAGGATCAGTGGGAGTACTATGCTTAAAAATTTACTTATTTTCTTCTTCAAACCTACGTAAGGGAATTGTCTTTTTCGTTAGGGAATACCAGTGTAGGTTTAAAGCTCTTGGCTTCTTCAAAATCAAGTATACCGTAAGATATGATGATAATGATATCGCCACGCTGTACCTTTCTTGCCGCAGGTCCGTTTAGCGTGATGTCGCCGCTGTTCCTGTTACCTTTAATCGCATAAGTCTCTAAACGTTCACCATTGTTGATGTTAACGATAGATACTTTCTCACCCTCAATAATATTAGCTGCTTCCATTAACGCTTCGTCAATAGTTATGCTGCCTATGTAATTTAAATCAGCTCCAGTCACCGTAACACGGTGAAGCTTGGACTTAACAACTTGAATTTGCATAGGGCAAAGGTAATCAATTTAATGAAATATTGTCAATTAACCTAACATTGCTTAAAAAAACAGCGATAAAGCCCCTGTATTTTTTGTTTTCCTTAGTGTTTGCTGGTACCAGGTCATCTTCGGCAGTGATCTCAAAATAATCCATACTAAACTCAGGCAGCGCTTCAAAAGCATCATAAACGTATTTTTTAACATTTTCAACGCTCTCTGTAGCAAACAGTTCTCTTGCTCGGCTAAGAATTTTATACACTACTGCTGCCTTGTCTTTGTCTTCTTCAGAAAGGCGTTCGTTTCTTGAGCTCATGGCAAGTCCGCTGGTTTCACGGCTTATTGGGCATCCTATGATATTGATGTCCATTCCTGTTTTTTCAACCAGCTTTTTTACGATTTGCAATTGCTGAAAATCTTTTTCGCCAAAGTAAGCGTTTGTTGGAGTGACAATTTCAAACAGTTTTTTAACGATAGTGCCTACGCCGTCAAAATGTCCCGGGCGATGGTTTCCTTCCATTTGGTGTTCCAATCCGTCAAAAGAAAAATGACCGGATACGGTGTTGCCGTCATACATTTCGTTCACCGAAGGGGCAAAAACCAGTATTTTATCGCTTACGGTTTTTATTTTTTCAACATCGGCATCAAGTGTGCGGGGGTATTTTGTAAGGTCCTCAGGGTTATTAAATTGAGTAGGATTTACAAATATACTTATAACCGTAATATCATTTTCCTGTACCGACTTTTCCAGCAATGACAGGTGGCCTTTGTGCAATGCCCCCATTGTAGGAACAAAACCTATTGAAGATTTGCTGCTTAGGTGGGCAGATAATTGCGCAATTAAATCGGCTTTATTGTTAAAAATGAGCATCTGTTTCAGATTAAATATCAGGGCAAAATTAATATAATAGTTACATAATGCGCAAAATTGTTTAATTTTGCATGTTTTTACACCAACAACTAAATACAAGTTTTACACATGGAGGATAAGAGGATATTATATGTATCATCTGAAGTAGTGCCCTATCTGGCTGAGAATGAAGTGTCTTTAATGTCGTATGATGTGCCAAAAATGATTAATGACCAAGGTGGGCAGATAAGAATTTTTATGCCCAGATATGGTAATATTAATGAGAGGAGACATCAGCTTCACGAGGTAATACGCTTATCAGGAATGAATTTGGTGGTAAACGATATGGATATGCCGCTTATTATTAAAGTTGCATCTATACCAAAGGAGAGAATACAGGTTTACTTTATTGACAACGACGAATACTTTAAGAGAAAAGCTACATTTAGCGACGAAGACGGGGTGCTATATCCTGACAACGACGAGAGAGCTATCTTTTTTGCTAAAGGTGTCGTTGAGACTGTTAAGAAGCTTAACTGGGTACCGGATATCATACACGTGCACGGATGGCTTGCAGGAATGCTGCCTGTTTACATGAAGCATTACTATAAAGACGAAGCGCTTTTTGCCGATACTAAAATAGTTACATCTGTATACAATCAGGGTTTTGACGGTACACTGGATAATGACATGCTTAAAAAAGTATTGTTTGATGCGGTGCCGGAAAATGATGTAAAACTTCTTGAGGTGCCTGATTATAATAATATCATGAAGGTTTCTGTAGCGCATTCAGATGCGGTTATCATAGCTTCAGAAAACCTTTCTGACGATTTAGTTAAGTTTGTTGAAGCGTCAGGAAAACCTTTCCTTCCGTATGTAGGCAAAGATAAATTTGCAGAGGCGTATACTAATTTCTATAGAAATCAGGTTTTATAGTAAATCAAAAAAATATATAATGACGAATAGTTCATTTTTTAAGAAGCTTTTATTTGCTCTCAGCGTTGTGTTCTTTGTTTCGTGTGATAAGGATTTTACAGAAATAGGATCTGATATCGTAGGTGACGATCTTCACAGCACTACAACTCCTTATTATGTAGATGTTACGGCTTATGACAGGCCTATGGGTGCGGTGCAGTCTAATAACCTTACGCTTAACCAGCTGGGTATTTTTGATAACCCTACCTTTGGTAAAACGGTTTCACACTTTGTAACGCAGCTTGAAATTCCTTCGGGAAGCCAAAACCCAACGCTTTATAGCCCGGTTATCGACTCTGTGTATATATACATACCTTACAATAGTACTGTGTCCGGTTCTGAAACTGATTCAGAGGATACCGGTACGAGAACGCTGTATACTTTAAATTCTGTTTACGGAAAAGCAGATGCTACCTTTAAACTTGAAGTATATCGTAACGGATTTTATCTTAGGGATGCAGATCCTGCCGCTACAGATAAAATACAGCGCTACTACTCTGACGATTTTGCTATGGTAGAGAACCTTAAGGTGGGCGAGCCCCTTGTTACAGTTGATAAATTTGGATTTAGCCCTACGGAGATAAAACGTAAGGCCGATCCAAGAGGTACAAACGATGACGGATCGCAGCCAACTTTACAGCCAACAAAGCTTATAGAAAGAAAAGCGCCGGGTATCTCCCTTGATCTTGACAAAGCAGCGATGCAGGAAGCACTGTTCGGAACGACTAACAGGGGTAACCTTTTAAATAATAACCTGTTCAAGAATTACTTTAGGGGGTTGTACTTTAAGGTAACCCAGGATGGAGATGCTGTTGCTACAATACCTAAATTTTCTGAAGGGATAGTTACAATTAAATACCACGACAAAACAGTAGGTATTGATGGAAACCCCACAGAGATTTATGCCGACAAGACCCTTACATTAAACATGACGGGGAATACTATCAACTTTTACGAAAACACTGGAGTAAACGAGACATTTAACAGCGCAATAACAAATTCTGATGCTGTAAACGGAGACAGCAATCTTTACGTTAAAGGCGGTGCAGGTTCTATGGCGATAATAAACATTAATAAAGAAGGCCTGGAGGCACTTGACTCAAGAAAAACAGGCGGGCAAAAAGTGCTTATCAACGAAGCAAACCTGGTTTTCTATGTCGACCAGTCTAAATTAGGTACAGCCACAGCGCCATTAAGGGTATATCTCTATAATTTAAGGACTAAGCAGCCACTGTATGATTACTCGGCAGATGGTACTACGGTTACGGGAAATACAAAATATAATAAGTACATCCATGGCGGTATACTTGACACTATAAAAGATCCTGTAACGGGAGTTTTAAGGCCAAGGTATAAAATAAGGCTTACCAACCACATTAACAGTATCGTAAACAGCGATTCTACAAACGTAAGGCTGGGGCTAGTGGTAACAGAAGATATAACCGTTGTTACAAACGGAAGATTAAAAACACCATTTACAGAAGGTGTTGAAAATAATCCCGATAATCCGGGTGATTTTGCGAATGTTAATATGGTGCCTATATACTCGGTACAACATCCTTTTGGGACTGTACTTTATGGCAGCAATGTTCCTGATTCTGACAAGGACAAAAAAGTTAGACTTGAAATTTTTTACACTAAACCTAATTAATCAATCATATGTGCGGAATTGTAGGTTATATAGGAAGCCGTGAGGCTTATCCGATTATTATCAAAGGGCTTAGAAGGCTTGAATACAGAGGGTATGATAGTGCCGGAGTTGTTTTGTATGACGGTAATGATCTGAAACTTTCTAAAACTAAAGGAAAAGTTTCTGACCTTGAAGCAAGGGCAGAAAAAGAAATATCGTTAAATGGTTCTATAGGTATAGGCCATACGCGCTGGGCTACACATGGTGTGCCTAACGACGTGAATTCTCACCCGCATGTCTCTAACTCGGGCGAGCTTGTAATAGTGCATAACGGTATTATAGAAAATTATGAGCCGCTTAAAAAGGAGCTTATAAAAAGAGGATATGTTTTTCATTCTGACACCGATACAGAGGTCCTTGTGAACCTTATAGAGGAAGTTCAGAAGAACGATAACCTAAAACTTGGAAAAGCTGTTCAGGTAGCACTTAACCAGGTAGTAGGTGCTTATGCAATCGCAGTTTTTGACAAAAAGAAACCTAATGAAATCGTTGCGGCACGTTTAGGCAGCCCGTTGGCAATTGGCGTAGGTAAAGATGAGTTCTTTATCGCATCTGATGCTTCACCATTTATCGAGTATACTTCAAATGCTATTTATCTTGAAGACGAGGAGATGGCGATCATAAGGCTTGATAAAGCGCTTAAAATAAGAAAAATTAAAGATGACTCTCTGGTAGATCCTTATATTCAGGAGCTGCAGATGAACCTTGAGCAGATAGAAAAAGGCGGTTACGACCACTTTATGCTTAAAGAGATCTATGAGCAGCCAAGTGTTATAAAAGATACGTACCGCGGAAGGCTTATTGCTAACCAGGGACTTATTAAAATGGCGGGTATTGAAGATAACCTTCAGAAGTTTGTAAATGCCGACAGGATACTTATCATTGCCTGCGGTACTTCATGGCATGCCGGCCTCGTGGCTGAGTATATCTTTGAAGAGTTTGCACGTATACCTGTAGAGGTAGAGTATGCATCTGAATTCAGGTACAGAAATCCTATCATACGCAAATCAGATGTGGTTATAGCAATTTCACAATCTGGTGAAACGGCTGACACCCTTGCAGCAATTAAGCTTGCTAAAGAACAAGGCGCATTTGTATTTGGTGTATGTAACGTAGTAGGTTCTTCAATCTCCCGCGAAACGCATGCCGGTGCTTATACCCATGCAGGCCCAGAAATTGGAGTTGCATCTACAAAAGCATTTACTACACAAATTACAGTACTTACGCTTATCGCGCTTCGCCTGGCGCAGGCTAAAGGCACAATGAATAACTCAGACTTCCACAGATACCTGCAGGAGCTTGAGCTTATTCCTGAAAAAGTTCAGGAAGCGCTTGAAACAAACGATGTAGCTCAGGCTATTGCTGCTGTTTATAAAGATGCGCCTAATGCACTTTACCTGGGCAGGGGATACAACTTCCCTGTAGCGCTTGAAGGAGCATTAAAGCTTAAAGAGATATCATATATCCACGCAGAGGGTTATCCTGCAGCAGAAATGAAACACGGGCCTATTGCCCTTATAGATGAGTCTATGCCGGTATTCATCATCGCACCGCAGCAGGAGCACTATGACAAAATTGTGAGCAACATACAAGAGATAAAATCAAGAAGCGGAAAAATAATCGCTGTAGTTACAAAAGGAGATACACAGGTTAAGGCTTTAGCAGACCATGTTATTGAGATCCCAGCAACGTCAGATGCTTTATCGCCGTTATTGACTACGATTCCGTTACAATTGCTTTCTTACCACATTGCGGTAATGAGGCAATGTAATGTAGATCAGCCAAGAAATCTTGCAAAATCGGTTACTGTAGAGTAATTGAATTTGTATTCCATAATTAAAAGCAGTTAAGAATTTCTTAACTGCTTTTTTTGTTTTCGGATATTTCCTACGTTTGCCCGGTAATTCAAATAAACATTAATCCAACCATCACTAATGAAGAAATCAATCCTTTTTGCCGTTCTATTTCTAGCTGTCGGCACTTTTGCCCAAAACAAATTTATTGAAGTGGAAGTAACCGATACAATTTCGCTCACGCCGCTTAGCTATAAGTGCAATCTTTATGTAGATACATACGACTACGATATGGTTGTTGAAGCAACTCCTGTTGATATTGATGGTACGGCCACGGCCACTCCGGATAACAGCGCCTATGACAATTATGATCCTTTAGCGGCTGAAGAAAAAATAAAAAATAAGATTGAAGGCTTTAAAAAAATGCTGGAATCAAAAAAGTTCAAGGTGCTGCCGCTTGATGAATCCGGTACGGATGCTTTCGGAAAAAGAAGGTATGACCAAACAGGTTTTACTGTGATAGCTAACAGTAAAACCGAATTACAGACGCTTAAAGAACTTATTGAGCCAAAGAAAGAAGTGACAGCTTCGGTGAGTATCCTAAAATACGCCGATGAACAGAAAGCAGATGAAGTGCTTATCAAGAGAATTTTAGACAGGGCCAAAACAATGGCGGCTGTTATAGGTGCGAATTCAGGCTTAAAACCGGGTAGGATAATAGAAGTTAAACAGGGAAAACCGGGCGCTGAACAGGGGATATCTGAACTGTATTCGCAGATACTGAAGATGGGAAGCTATGGCCAGGGTATTGATACAACTCCGCCAACGAAGTCTAAAACATTTATAGTGAAATTTAGCGCTGAATAATATCGCGTTAGAAAAACATATGAGAAATTTTATAGGTTTAGCTGCGCTATGTGCAGTAATTTTTGGTTGCCAGGGGAATAAGCAGAATGAAAGTGTTGATACCGCGACCGGTACTGATTCTTCCATGGTAGTGAAGGAGAATGTCGATGTAAAAGCAACATCAGATTCGCCCGGTGAGCTTTATGCGACTACAGCGTTGAATTTTATCAACGGTTATGTTGAAGACTGCAACAAAGAAAAGAACTCAAAAGGTGTTGTTGAATGGGTTGCCGCAAGTCCTTTAGCTACCAACAGATTAAAGCGCGAACTTAAAACGATGGTTGATGAGGCTTTTAAAGAGGACCCTGAATTAGGGCTGGATGCCGACCCAATATTTGATGCGCAGGATTATCCTGAAGAGGGATTTGAGTTGGAATCGTTAGATGAAAAAACCGGGTATGTTGTGGTAAGGGGTAAAAAATGGAAAGAGTTTACACTGACATTGAAACTCGTTAACGAGAACGGTAAGTGGCTCGTTGACGGCTGTGGCATTGTTAATATACCTCCTGATAGAACAAGAATGTATGTAGATAGCCAGTAAAAGATAGGATTTTAAACCTTTAAGAAAACTCTTAAAGGTTTTTTTGTATGTTTATTTAATATTACAGATTAGTTGGATTGAGGATATAACGAATCTATAGCAATTTTATGGGTAAATATAGAAATCTAATAATAGCATCGTTGATTTTCTTTGTTTTGGTAAACACAACATATTATTGGGAAGGTGTGATGGGAGGGTTTGCAATAATTACTCTTCTGCTAATGGTTATTTATTTTATAGTTTTGGCTATTTCATTACTTGGTCAGACTTATTTTGCAATAAAGGAAAGATTGCAGAATAGGCAGCGGCTTCTTTTTATTGGGTTGATGACAACTGTTTTGACTTCGGCTTTTTTCTTTCCAAAGGGAATTGTGGATTTCGAAAAAATTGAAAGTGACATTGTTCTTATTGCCGAAAGCGAAGGTGTTGCTAACTGTATGACAACTTTAAAGTTAAGGCAAAATAACACATTTAAAAATAGGGAAGTATGTTTTGGGATTGCCGAGAAAACAGGAACGTACAGAATGAAAGGGGATACTATTTTTTTTAAAAGCAATTCGTGGGGAAGGGGGGAAAGAGATTTTTATGAGTTTGCAGTATTAGAACGGAGGAAATCAAAAAAAGAAAAATATCTCGGCAGGTTGGTACAGTTTAAAAACAAATCGGATACAAGAGGAATATCTTTGGTAATAATTAAAAATAATCTGGATGAATCGGTTACGGTAGAGTAATCATTTTTATTAACTGATTTCCTTCTTATCTTTAGCTACAAATAATCAAGCATGTATTTTCTTATCTTTCTTATAGCGGCAGTGCTTGCCGGTTTCTATTTTTACTATAAATCAAGGCCTGAAACGGCGAAGATTTTTCCGGCAGAATGGGAAGGCCTTTTGCAAGAGCATGTACGTTTTTACCGTAACCTGCCTAAAGAAAAGCAACCCGAATTCAGGAAGCGTATCCTGCAATTTTTAGGAGAAACATATATTGACGGCGTTGAAACTGAAATTACAGATCTTGACAAACTACTGATAGCCTGTAGTGCGGTAATACCGGTTTTTGGGTTTACCGAATGGCATTACTTTAACCTGACTGGTGTTTTGCTGTATCCGGATTATTTTGATGAGGATATGCAGTTTGCTGATACAGATAAGGATCGCAACATAGGCGGACTGGTTGGAAGCGGGAGGTTTGAAAGAAAAATGATATTAAGCAGGAGGGCATTACGTCAGGGTTTTGATAATACCACCGATAAAAGCAATACAGGAATTCACGAATTTGTTCATCTAATCGATAAAATGGACGGGTCTACAGATGGTATTCCTGAAGATTTGCTGGGGCATCAGTATGTTATTCCATGGGTAAACCTGATGCATAAAAGCATGGAGGAGATAAATGATGATGAATCGGATATACGAAAATATGGAGGCACAAGCCAGGCAGAATTTTTTGCTGTTGTATCGGAATATTTTTTTGAGCGTCCAGATTTATTAAAAAACAAACACCCTGAACTTTTTGAAATGCTGCAGTCATGTTTTTATCCTAAAGCATAAATTTGTATTTGCCAATACATCAGGTATACGAATTCAGCAATGCAGTTAACTTTCTGATGATAATCTGGCGCGTATTTTCAAAAATCCTGTTTTTTATTGAAAAAAATGCATTTTGGGTGTTGCATAATTCAGAGATAAAAAACTATCTTTGCACTCGGAAAAAATAGGTTTTTTCGCAAAACGTAAATAGCTGTTTAATAAATACATAAGCAATGTCTAAAGTAATAGGAAAAGTTGCACAGATCATCGGGCCAGTAGTAGACGTGGTGTTTAACACACAAAACGCTGCACTTCCAAAGATCTATGATTCATTAGAGATCACTAAAAAAGATGGTACAAAATTAATCCTTGAAGTACAGTCTCACGTAGGTGAAGACACTGTTCGTACTATCTCGATGGACTCAACTGACGGTATGAGCAGAGGCCAGGAGGTTATCGGTACAGGTGCTCCTATCCAGATGCCAATTGGTGCTGACGTTTACGGACGTTTGTTCAATGTTATTGGAGATGCTATTGACGGCCTTGGCGATTTGCCTAAAGAAGGTGCTAATGGTTTACCAATTCACCGTTCGGCTCCAAAATTTGAAGATCTATCAACTTCATCAGAAGTTTTATTTACAGGTATCAAAGTAATCGACCTTATCGAGCCTTATGCAAAAGGTGGTAAAATTGGATTATTTGGTGGTGCAGGTGTAGGTAAAACGGTATTGATCCAGGAGTTGATCAACAATATCGCAAAAGGTCACGGTGGTCTTTCTGTATTCGCAGGAGTAGGTGAAAGAACACGTGAAGGAAATGACCTTCTTCGTGAGATGCTTGAGTCTGGTATCATCAAGTATGGTGATGACTTTATGCATTCTATGGAGAATGGTGGTTGGGACCTTTCTAAAGTAGACAAGCCTGGTATGCGCCAGTCTAAAGCTACATTCGTATTTGGTCAGATGAATGAGCCGCCTGGAGCACGTGCACGTGTTGCACTTTCAGGTCTTACTATCGCTGAGTACTTCCGTGACGGAGCAGGTGAGGCACAAGGAAAAGACGTTCTTTTCTTCGTAGACAACATCTTCCGTTTTACACAGGCAGGTTCTGAGGTATCGGCACTTCTTGGCCGTATGCCATCTGCGGTAGGTTACCAGCCTACACTTGCTACAGAGATGGGTGCCATGCAGGAGCGTATTACCTCTACTAAAAAAGGATCTATTACTTCAGTTCAGGCGGTATATGTACCTGCGGATGACTTAACTGACCCGGCACCGGCAACAACGTTTGCCCACCTTGATGCAACAACGGTACTTTCACGTAAAATTGCTGAGCTTGGTATCTACCCTGCGGTAGACCCTCTTGATTCAACTTCAAGGATCCTTACTCCGCAAATCTTAGGTGATGAGCACTATAACTGTACACAAAGGGTTAAAGAGATCCTTCAAAAATACAAACAGCTTCAGGATATCATCGCGATTCTTGGTATGGAAGAGCTTTCAGAAGAAGATAAACTATCTGTATCACGCGCCCGTCGTGTTCAGCGTTTCCTTTCTCAGCCTTTCCACGTAGCAGAGCAGTTTACAGGTATCCCTGGGGTATTGGTAGACATTAAAGACACTATTAAAGGATTCAACATGATCCTTGACGGTGAGCTTGACCACCTTCCGGAAGCGGCTTTCAACCTTAAAGGAACCATTGAAGACGTTATCGAGGCAGGACAAAAAATGTTAGCTGAAGCGTAATTGGTTGATGGTTGATAGGTGATGGTTGCCAGAAGCTTCCGACAACCGACAACCGACAACTACAATAACTAAAAAGTATGTTATTATTAGAAATAGTATCGCCGGAAGGCCATTTGTTTAAAGGAGGGGTTACATCGGTAACTGTTCCGGGAGTGGATGGAGAATTCCAGATGTTGAACAACCACGCTAATATTGTTTCAATATTAACCGAAGGCAGCATCAAGATCGCAGTGCCTGATTTTAAGACCAATACTGAGTTTTCAGAGAAGTTCATGAAGTCAGACAAAGACCAGAAATTCCTTTTGCCAATAACATCAGGTACACTGGAGCTTAAAGACAACAGAATTATTATCCTGGTAGGTTAATCCTCCACGAAATATTAAATTGAAAGCCCTATCCGCGTAAGTGAGATAGGGCTTTTTTTGGTATTATTGCAGTATGCAATTCAAAGATAAAAATAGTATATGTGTTGTTGAGCGTAAAGTAACTTCGCGGTCGCGGCTATTGGGTGTATTTTGGCTTGGCATTCTTATCCTGTCACTTTGTTTCTGTTAACACCCTTGTATGATATAATAGCGGATGAGCGGAATCGCACAGCGATTGGGCTTGTACTATTTGTTCATCTTGCCTTTACACAGATTTTGATATGTACCTATGAAAGCCATATATATTTTGATATAAGCCGCAGGATGATGAAGCGTACAGATGAAATATGGTTCTTTAGAATCGGCAGGTGGAAACGGATAAAGGATATTGAATACTTGTCTGTCTTCAGGCAGTTGTCTTCAGCAGGATAAGATAAAGAGGAAACATTTCATTTGTATGATGTTAATCTTTGGTACACCAATAACAAGCATACTATAATTACCCAATATAACGAAAGAGAAGCTGCTTACGAAGTCGCATTGCGCATTGCAACCGGACTTGATGTAGATATGCTTGATGCTACTGTGCCTAATGATTTTAAATGGGTAGAAATATATAAGGATAAAGTAAAAAGATAATATTAGTTTAACTTAAATGATTTATCCGAAGACCTTTGCTAAATGTATGATGCAAAGAAGAAGCCCTGCAATATTAATGGAGACAATCGCCTTATTTTTCATGTGCCGGGATTTGTAAATGGCAAGAAGATGGAATATTATATAAAAGGGTGCTGTAAAAATTGTATTTATGTATAGCGAAAACCCTATCCATGCCGGTCTGATATCGTGTGACGAAAATAGCCGTTCGTACCACAGGTAGGCATAATACAGATACATAACCGTTATAACAATGATATGCAATTTGAGATTTTTTTCAAAAACAGCTACTATAGCAAAAAATGCAAGCAGCACATAAGCCAATAGAAATAGTAATATCATAGCTTATTCGGTTCTTGTTTTTGTATACTCCATAATATCGCGGAAAAAAATTATTCTATTTCTATTCGTATCTCTGTTTCCCATCCGCCAATCATTCCCTTTTTATTTTCAATCAGCAGTTTTTCTATACTTTCATGAGTTTTGTAGATAGTTTTGATTTCGCTTGTTTCTATCTCCACGCTTTTGATGTCTTTAACCACTTCCTTTATTCCTTCATCACTCCAGGTTCCTATCCCGAAATTTATGGTAGCGGTATCTTTTGTTGTGAGGTTAAAGACAATGGAGTCGCCGATGGCAAATTTGGTAAAAGCAGGTTCCCAAGGATTGCTTTGTAGATTAATTTTCACCTTGGTATTTTCTTTAGTTGTATTGATAAAGTTTATATAGTGAGGGGGATCACAGCTTATAAGTAATAGTGTGAGGGGTAAGAGATGTAGTGTTTTTAGCTTCATTACAATTTATTAGCTTCATCTTTAATATACTCCATAATATCGCCGGGCTGGCAGTCCAGCACCTCGCAGATGGTTTCTAACGTCGAAAACCGGATGGCTTTCGCCTTACCGGTTTTAAGTATAGATAGGTTGGCTGTGGTTATGCCTACTTTCTCTGCCAGTTCGTTAGAGCGCATCTTCCGTTTGGCCAGCATTACATCAAGATTTATGATTATAGGCATAGTTATATGGTTAGTTCGTTTTCTTCCTTAATGAATTCTCCTTTTTCGGCCATGTGCGACATTACAAGAATCAGTTTGCCGATAAGATATAGTGCGAGGAAAGCTGGGATTTCTGTAAAGAATATTTTTACGTCAAAATACAAAAGCGTTCCTGTAGCAACAAACAATACATATTTTACTTTAGCAAAAATAATGAATGTGCTGCCTGCCCTGCGAAATTGGTTACCCTGGGTATGGTAGAACATTTTTCCTTTTTCAATGCGTAACAAGCACCTGTAAAAACATGTTATGCCTATAATAATATAAATAAGCAGTAGCCCATAAGCAATGCAAAAAGCCGTTCCTAACCATATCCTATTGCCATCAATAGTGTTATGGTAAAGCGGAGTGAAATAATTGGCAAAAATGCCTTTAAGTAAGGCAGGGTCATTTTGTGTAATCAGCCTGTAAGCCGTTCCAAAATAATAAAGGACCATGCCTGTTGCAAAAGTTATAGCAGCACGAAGTGCCAGTATAATGATGTTTAAATGATGCTTCATGGTATTATACGGTTAAGTCGTTTTCTTCCTTTATAAATTCGCCCCTTTCTGCCATGTACGACATGATTAGTATTAGTTTGCCGATAAGGTATAATGACAATAACATCGGTATTTGCTTAAAAAATTGTGAGATGTCAAAATAACTTAGTATGCCTGCAAAGCAAAATAAAACGTACTTAACTTTGGCAAAAATTATTACTGTCGCGCCCACTTTCCTGAACTGGGCACCCTGCTCATGGTAAAATATCTGATTCTTTTCTATTTTGAGAAGGCATTTGTAAAACCGCACTATTCCTGACATTCCATACATGAGGAGTGCTGTGTAGCACAAAGTAAATCCAATAGCGACCCATTTTAGGTTAGTAATATGAGACGCACTCAATAATTTCCTATTGTTAAGAGTTACCGCGTCAATTGGGGTGAAATGGTTATCAAAATAGCTGTAGAGCTTATCTATATCTGTAGTAAAAAAGAATTCGTAAGTCTTTATCAAATTGATAAAGCACATCACGGCTGCCGCAAACAGTATCACCCGTAAGGCTATAATCACGATATTTATATGATGTTTCATGATATTATACGGTTAAGTCGTTTTCTTGTTGCAAGTTGTAGCCAAGGCTAAACAACTTACTTATTACGATTAGTGATAATGCAAGGAGAACAAGACCAAGGCTGAATTCTGTTTCCGGGTACAGGGTATATAACTTTGATTTATGGCCGTTGGTGGCAAAGGTGTCTATAACAATACGTGTGTAATATTGCTTTATAATAATGCACAGTATCCAGTTGAGAATCTGGTAAGATAATATTGCATTGCCAATTACCCACAGCTTACGCGAAGATGCACTGTTAAAAGAAAATTGCAGGTTAAGTTTTTTAAAGAAAGAACGGGTGAACCATAATACATAAATTGTTACGAAAAGGAGTATGTAGTTTTTAAGAGACAGGAGTATTTTTAAACCATAATCTTTTGGGTTGAGCACAACAAAGCCTTCGGCGTTAACTATTTTTATGTCACTAAACTCAGAATTTATTTTGTTAAAATGATCGTTGAAAATGGTAAGTGAGTCTACAGTAAGCGTTTTATCTAAAGTACTATCATTAAATTTCCTGTAAAACTCATTGTGCCATGTATCAGGATAGCTTTTGCCTGTTGATATTTGCCCGCTTCCCCTGTTGTAGTTGCTTTTATAAACGAGAGTGCTGTCGCCAGGTTTGTTGAGTTGTAGGCTGACAGGAACTGAGTATCCGTAATTATGATTAGGCGTTATCATTACACTGTCAGTAGGTTTAATAAATATATCACAGAATATAATGTAACCTGAAAATAAAAGGGCACCGTAAAATGCGATTGTTGCTATTATAAAAAGCCTTGAAGTTAGCCTGTCTTTTTGTTTCATGATATTATACGGTTAAGTCGTTTTCTTCTTTAATGTTTTTTGCCATCTGGAAAACCTCTGCAAGGACAAAAAAGAACAGTCCCAAACAGATGACAAAGATGGATTCTGCTATAAAATTAAAGTCGATACTTAATGTGTTGCGAGAAATGCTCAATAACATAGAACCACCCGCTATGAGGACGAATCCAACTAAGATGCTTCTCCCTGTAAGCCTGAAGTTTTTAATAACATCAGGACTGAATATCCTTTTTTTGCGGAACAACCCCAGCGTTTCTTTAAAGATATAAAGCGCATAGATAAACAATGAAATCCCTCCTATCAGAAGCCCCGCAAGCAGTTTTGCAGTTGTGGGAAGGTTGGCGGCTGTTTCTCCGTTGATTTTAAATGGAATAGTTTCCGGCATTACAAAAGTGAGCAGCCACAAGGGTACGAGAAAGAACATTACAATAAGCGATAAGACGAAGAGTATTTGTGTGAGGTCTTTTAAGAGGGATAGTTGTTTCATGGTTATATATTTTGGTTACTATAAATATATATAAATTATCGAAAAACAATAATTAATATTTAAAATTCAATAATTAATTTTTTGTTTTGAGATATGGAAATGTGGTTTTACCTGCGTGTGTACAGGTTCCTAAGTATGTATGTATCCAAGAATATATCGTCAGTTTTTATGTTTCAATTCAGGATTGAAGATTATGATAAGCACAGTAAATATTGGGTGTTTTGCAGAGGTTAAGAAAATTTAGGCAAAAAAATATCGTCAGTTTTTAATCAATGTATTGGATTAAAAACTGACGATATAAAAATGTGAGTACTATGCCGCTGACTAATCGTCCTTTTTCATGATCTTTTTTACTTTTACATCGGCTTCCTTATCTTTTGCTTTCGCCTCCATTGCTTTTTGTGTTTTTCGTTCGCGTTTTTTGAACCAGTTGTTGTCTTCCTCGCCAAAAAGGTAAGCGTAGGGCTGGGTGTCCGGACTCAATTCAAACAACTGCTTAAGTATGGCCAAAGATGGTATTATAAGTATCATGCCGGTTACACCCCAAATGGCGCCGCCTACGAGCAGCCCGATAAAAGTTACCAGTGCATTTAGGTTTACATTGCTTCCTGTAATCTTTGGGGTTAAAAATCCGCCCTCTAAGAGCTGAATTAGCGTGAAGGCTACCACGACAGCGAAAGGATAAAAAAGATTGTCCTTGGTCATCAATGCAAACGTGAAAGGTAGTATGGCGCCTAATGTAGGCCCCAGGTAGGGTATGATATTAAGCATGCCTGCCAATACGCCAAAAAATATCGCGTGCTTAATACCTAATGCAAAAAGTACCCCCGTATTTATTACCGCAAGTATCATCATTACTTTGCCTGCACCCATTATATAAGCGTGAACGATCTTGCGTATAGATGTAAGCTTGTCAAGCAGAAAGCCGTCGTCCTGTTTACTGAATACCTTTGTGATGAATATGGCCAGGTGATCACGGTAAATAAGCAGGAAGAAGATAAAAACAGGCAGCAAAATGATATCAGATAAGGTACTTATGGTTTTAAAGATAAGCTGTGTAGGCGACCCATTTTCAGGCTGAACGATAGCAACAGCCTTTTTCATCTCGAAACCGCGCGACATGCCAAGATCCATGCCCAGGTTGCTCGCACACCATTTATTAATTTCTATGGCAAATGAATTTATCTTTTCAGAGAGTCCTCCGCCCAGGTCATCCATAAAGCCATTTATCTGGCTATAGATAAAAAACAGGACAATCCCAATAACCGCTATAAATGCTAACAAGCAAACTGCAGCACTTACAGAACGCGGAATCTTTCGTCGCTCTAACGCATTACAGGCTGATGTAAGCAGCATTGCTATATAGCCCGATATCAAAAGCGGTACAAGCAGCTTTTTGCCTATTATCATAGCAAAAACTATAATAATGATTAAAAGCGCGATATATACTGTTTTTATGTAGTTTGGTACGCGTAAGGTTTCCATATTCGCAGTAAGGTGTTAAATTTTAAGATATTCCTTATCAAAATTAGCGATTATAAAACCTTGTAATTATAATATTATATTAAAGTTATGCTTACATACAATTAAGCTTATCCCATTAAAATCTTGAATATATAAAAAAAGGAATCCCGGCTACTACCCCGGGATTCCACATCCAACTAAAAAATTACTAAAACATTATGAGACAAGCCCATAACTATCTTTACTATTTATAGTATATTATTATTTAATTTATAAATATATAGATTAAAACAGACAACAAACTTTTTGCAAATATATTGATATATAACGGTTTGTGTGGAGCTTTAGTATGCTTTTGTCAATAATTCACGCCTAATGGTTTTTATTTATATTTTAAATATGTTTACAAAGGCATTACTCTTATATATTCATAATAATGTAGCACTCTGTGCTTATATGATAATATGATATTTTAATTTTTTGTTAAAAATTATATGTATGCATAAGGAAAAGTAGATTTGTTGGCATTTTTAATTCCTTATATTCAAGAAATTATTAAAAAACAAGGCTCCGATGAGTATGAGTCAACGGAGCCATCCAACTAAAAAATTTACTAAATAATTATAAAAGACCTTACTCAATTATAATTGCTGTACGACCGCAGCTGCGGTTGGCCCTTTTGGGCGGTATCTTAACAGGTTTACTGTATGATTGTCTTTTTTGTAACCATTGCGCCGTTTGTAAATGCAATTTTTACAATTACGGGTTCTGTAGTATTTATTAGTGCAGAGGTAAATTGCTGAGCTGCAATATTTGCCTGGCTGTAAATAAGCCTGCCTGTAACGTCATAAATCTGAATACTGTATATTTCTTCAGGTGCCTCTATTGTAAGCTGCTTTGCATTGCTGTATATTATAACCTGTTCTTTTTGTACAGAAGGCAGTCCAAGCGTTTCGCTATATAGTATTTCAAAGCGGCTATCAAAAGTTCCGGCATCTGTGGTAAAAATATAGCTGCCTTCTTTAAGATTTGTAATTGTTCCGTTTAGTTTATCTCTTAGGAATATGTTTTGTCCTTCAGAGAATAAACCATCCATATGGTCCAGGTTAAACTGATATGTTCCTGCGGCGCCTGCCTTAAATCCTAAGACAATAACGTCTGATACTTCAAATTCAGGGCGTGCCTCAATAGCCAGTTTTCGGCCTTCTATTTTTGCATAAAGAGTTACCGTGCCATCCATGATAGATTCGCCGTCAAGGCCATTATCATATCCTGTAGTGGCTTCAGCCGTATAGCCAATAAGTACCTGGCTGAATACATTTTGAGCAGTTACGTTAATCCAGAAGCGGCTTGCTGCGATACCATCTGCACCGGCATTGTCTTTTGACTGTCCGGGCTTAAAGAAGTTTGCAGTACTTACAGCTTCACGCATGTCGTTGTTAAATACTAGGTTTGTGTTGGTATTTGCCTTTACGATAAATCCCTGTCCTGTATTTAAGATCCCGTCTTCGTGAAGTTCAAAAGGGTCCTGAAGCGTATAATTGGCTGTATCAGGAATTGTGTTAGACTGATAGCCCAATTTTGTAACTACAGCGTAGCTTGACTTTGATGGATCATCTGTTTTTCTCCATAACCATATTGTTCCGTCAATAGCATCCTCGTTTGCTTCAAGGAACTTGTAGATGTTTATCGGCGACGGATAGGGATTTCCTACTGCGTTGTAAGCAAAATTAGGCGATCCATATACGAGCGGCTTAACAATATCCCCCGTGTTTGGGATGCCTTCAAAAGATCCTTCCCAAATAGCAGGTGTCAACGGATGGTCTTCTTCTGTACGGATAAGGTAACTCTTGGCAGTTTCAAAGTTTGTAGCAGCCGGCGCCACCATCGTATAGATGTTGTTCGGCGTATTGAACGTATAAAATCGGTTAGTAGATGTTTCTGGCGAAAAGTCAAGAAGATTCTGTCCGCTTACCGGAGACGACCATAATGTCATGGCATCCTTTTTTATAAGCGACGAATTTCTTTTGATGGTTACCGTGCCGGTATTTTGTGTAGCAAGTGTTTGTACAAGGTTACTGCCGCTTTCAAAAGTAAGCGTGCCGTTAGCCTGTACGTGTACATTATGGGTAATAACTGCGTTGCTGTTTTGCGTAAAAGTAACGTGGGCATTACCCTGTATTACAACCGAGCAGGCATAAAATAATGCGCCGCTAACAATGTAGTCTGCAGTAAAAACAGCATCTTTTGTCTGGTCGGGCTCACCGTTGCTCCATGCTGTACCGTTCCACGTTGTAGAAGCGTCACAGTACGAAAAGGCAGCCGTTTCCTGAGAAAGGCAGATTAAAGGCAATAGGAAAAGAAAATATAACAGCCTTTTGGCAGTCATACTTTGCTCAGAAAATAAAGTAGTCATGGGGGGAATAACTTGTTTATTAAATCAGGGCAAAAGAATAGGAGTGGTTTAAGCTCTCTAAAATTTTAGGTTCAGTAAGGTGTGTAATAAATAGCTTCTTGGGGGCAAAAAACCATCTACAAAATTTCAATCAGATTCTACTCTGCTATTGGATCGGGTTTCAATAATATAAAACGGGGGCAAGTTCTATATTATCAAAAATTCAGAAAAAGTATACTGCCATAAAGGGGGCGTTCATGGCAGTAAAGTAAATTAATTTGGTATATCTGTGTTCAACTTTAAGTTTAGCGTTAGTATTTTTTAGTTGCTTTTGCACGGCTGTAAAAATTGTAAGGCTGCCGGCTTATTTCTTTTACAAAGTAACGGCAAAAAACGTAAACATTAACAAATATTTAATAGACAAAGTATAGACAATGGTATTTTGACCTTTTTTTAAAATACTGAAAAACAACTTATTATGGATTAAAGATAAATTTAATAGATGAAATACATAGACAAGTCAGTTTAAAGCCCACTTTTTCCGACTCTCGTTTATGATCCGGTGTGCCGTAGTTTTATCCCCGAAAAATTTAAAAATCAGATAGCAGTTTTTCAAATTCTGCATCGTCATTTATATCAAGTTTTTTCTTAATGCGGTACTTTTTTGTAACCGCGCTTTCGTATGAAATCTGAAGTAGTGAAGCAATCTCTTTGTAGGATAGATTAAGCTTTAAAAGAGAACAAAACTGGATATCATTTTTTGTAAGTACAGGATAAGCAGCCATTAGTTTACTTTCAAAATTTGGGTTTGCATTATTAAAGCGCACCTCAAATTCTTTCCAATAATCTTTTTGGCGGGTAAGGTGCTGCAGCTCCTTTTTTACATCAGTAAGTTTAGTAAATGTATTGTCGTTTAATTTCTCCAGTATCGAATTTAGGTTGTCGTAGTAATTGGCCATCTGCAATGCCATGGATGTTGCTTCTCGCTGTTTTTCTTCTATAACCTGTTTTTGCGAATTGCTGAGTTCCTGTTCAAGGATATGCTGCTGCTCTAAACGATTCTTACGGCTTTCTACAGCTTTTAACGCTTCTTTTTGCAGCCTGTTCCTTAGCAGGTAGGCGCGCAGGAACATAGAAATTATAATTATGATTCCAATGCTTGAAAGGATATACATAAGCATAAGCCGCTGTTCTGTCTGTACCTTTTTTTGCAGCGACTGATTATGTGATGCAAGTTTGAGGTTATTCTCCCTTTGAAATTCTGTCTGGAATTCTGCCTGCAACGCATTTGTATTTCTTCCGTTTTCCAGCATCCTCAGGGTATCGCTAAGTATCATTGCCCTTTTATAGGAGTTTGAGCTTTCCTGCCAGTTGCCTGTTTTGGAATATATTTCGGCAATTGCCCGTTCAAATTCAAAGCGTTCATGCGTATAACTCTTAACGTATGCAGGAGAATGCCTGAAATCGTTAATTATCTTTATTGCCTTTTCATACTGCTTAACCTCATTGAGCACACCAATATAGTTGCTAAAGATAAGCATGGAATACTTTGACTTTTTCTCTGATAGCAAAATATACGCCCTTTCAAAATAAACTAACGCCCTTGAGATGTTTCCGCGCAGGTTTTCAATATTGGCAATTTTTGCATAAAGTACGGCCTCCAGTTCCTTGTCGCCAGATTGTTCTACATGTTTAATGACATCTAATAACAAATCATACGCCTTGTTTTCCTGCCCAAGTGCAATAAGGTTTTCGGTATAATTTATTGTCGCAATGGCATAAACCTTATTTTCCTTATTATTTTTATTCTGCTTAAGGTATTCTTCAAGCAGGTCTGAAGCAAATTTGTAATTGTTGCTTTGCAGATACGTTCCTGCAAGGGTAACTTTAAATAACCCAAGGTAGCAGCGGTCGTCAAGCCGTTCAAGTATTTTTATGCCAAGGAGAACGTTGGCTGTAGCTTTTTCTATGTCGCCTTTATAAAGGTAAGAAGCTGCCATTGAGTGATAAATATGTGCCCTTAAAATATCACTGCCATGTTTTTTGTTAACAGATAATGCCTTACTGCTCCATTTTAATGAGGTGTCAAAACTGCCCATAATATTAAATTCTGTAGCAATATTGATCATCGGGGCAATTTGCTTTTCAGGATACTTCTTAAGATATTGTATCGATTTCTTAAAATAAAAAATTGCCGAATCCTGCTGGCCTGCAAAATCATAATACAGTCCGGTAACGTTAAATGCTTTTGCATAAACGGTATCATGCGAACCTTTAGATTTAAGGATTGGTACATACCTGTCTCTTTCCTTTTGGGCATGCTTCAGGTTATTATAGTCTGCTTTTAGCCAAAAATTTTTGTAGCTGCAATTTTTTTGCTGAGCAGGTGCCCCATTCACCAACAGAAGCATTATTATACTAAAAAGTAGTTGCAGGTTACATTTCAAGAAGCAATTTTTCGAAATCAGCATCATTATTAATTTCCATTTTCTTTTTTATCCGGTACTTTCGGGTAATCACGCTCTCATGCGATATCTGTAAAAGCGATGCGATTTCTTTGTTAGAGAGGTTAAGCTTAAGCAAAGAACAAAATTCAACATCGTTTTTAGTAAGATTAGCAAAACGGGTACCTAATATATATCCAAATTCCGGGTGCAGGCTGTTAAAACGGGTTTCAAACTGTTTCCAGTATTCTTCCTGCCGTATCAGCATTTTTAAATCTTTTTTTAATTCGGTGGTTGTATTAAACGCACCATTATCACATTTTTCAATAATGTCATTTACGTTGTTTTGGTAATCGGCCATTTTTAGTGCCCAGGATGTCAGCTCGCGTTGTTTTTCCTTTATCACTTCCTTTTGGCTTATTACAAATTCGTGCTCAAACTCCTGCTGTTGCTGCATTAAATTTTTCTCTGTATTGAGATTTTTGAGGGCCTCTTTTTGCAGGAGCGATCTGAGCCAAAAACTACGTAAGAACAATAGCACAATTATAATTAAAAATACGCTGGCAAAAACATAAAGATATGTTAGTTTATTTTTAGCTTCTTTTTCTTTCTGCAATAACCTGTTTTTAGCATTCAGCCTAAGATTTTTCTCGTGCTGCAGCTGTTTTTGCAGCTCCCCCTGAAGCTCATTTACATTGGTATTATTATGTATACGTGTTACAGAATCTTTGAGTTTTAAGGCGTTTTCCAGTCCGGTAATCGCCTTATCCTCCTGATTGGTGTTCTTGTAGGTTTCGGCAGCTGCCAGATCAAAGCGTACCTTATCTACCGAATTTATGCTTACAAAGATTGGGGCTTTCTTTGTTGTTTCAACTATTTTTAATGCCTCTTCGTACTTTTTTTGCTTATTGAGGTATTCTATAAACTCTGAAGCTACCGGTACAAGATTTAGCGAATTAGCATTTAATAATATGCTGAATGACGCTGTATAGTTCTTATAAGCGGTATCGTACTGCTTTTCATAAGCGGCAAGCAGCGCGAGTTTAGAATAGGCAATAGCAAGATGTTCTGTGTTTTTTATGACCTTAAGCTGTTCTATTGCTTCTCTAAGTGCACGTTTAGCGTTGTCTACCTCATCTAAGTGAATAATGCACTCTGCATAATTGATTAGGGTAAGGGAGTGGTTTACATTGTCGTTTCTCGCCTTAAACTGTGCAAGGCAGTCCAGATACAGATCTTTTGCAAAAATAAAATTGCGCATTTTCATGTATATGTTTGCCAGCTTCTGGTTAAGGTTTGTAAGTGCCGATTTATCGTCTTTGTTCTTGATGATGCTTATTGCTTTTTGAAGGTATTCTATGGCCTTATCATATTCCAGCTTATATTGATAGTTAGACGACATGTTGCTGTATATCATGACCTGGTTAGATTTGAGACCCAGCTTTTTGCTAATTTCCAGTGCCTCGTCGAGGGTTTGAAATGACGCATCATAATCTCCCTTGTTCCTGTAGGCAATGGCTATGTTCATTAAAGGCATCGTTCTTACCTGCGGGTGATTCTTTAATACCGCCAGCGACTTTTTGTAATAATATATAGAAGAATCTACGTTACCAATATTTCGGTAATAGATGCCATATATATTATATACAGATCCTTTTATACTGTCCGGCAGCGCTTTTTGTGCCAACGAATATTTAATATAGTACTTTACGCTGTCAGGCTGTGAGAAGATGTACTTCTTAATTTTTGCTTCTACAGTTTTGTAATTAAATGCACCTTCCTGTGCATGTGCAGTTAGTAGAGGCAGGCAAAAGAACAATAATATGTAAAGATGTTTTCTCATAGTGTTATATTTCCATAAGAAGTTTTTCAAATTCGGCATCATCGTTAATCTCCATTTTCTTTTTTATCCTGTACTTTTTTGTAATGGCACTTTCGTGCGATATCTGCAGCAGCGAAGCAATCTCCTTGTTAGAAAGGTTCAGCTTAAGTAGCGAGCAAAACTCTATGTCATTCTTGGTAAGCTTGGGGAATTTTGAATTAAGTACAGTTCCAAACTCAGGGTGCAGCGCATTAAAACGGGTTTCAAACTGTTTCCAGTAGTCTTTTTGCTTCATAAGCAGCTGAAGCTCTTTTTTAATGTCGTTTATATTGAGGCTGTTGTTACTGTTGCATTTTTCTATAATGGTTGTAATGTTATCCTGATAGTTGGCCATACGCAGGGCAGTAGAAGTAAGCTCCCGCTGTTTCTCTTCGATAATCTCTTTTTGGGAGTTTGTGAGTCCCTGCTCATACTCATGTTGCTGCTGTATAAGTATTTTTTCGGCTTCAATGGCTTTAAGCTCTTCTTTCTGAAGTTTGTTCTTTAGCCAATAACCTCTCAGAAAAAGCGAAATAAGCACTATAATAGCAAAGCTTATAAAGATGTACAGATAGATAAGCCTCTTCTCGATCTTCATCTCGTTTTGCAGTATCCTGTTATTCGCCTCGAGCGCAAGATTTTTTTCGCGTTGCAGCTGGGTCTGAAACTTTGCCTGTATTTCTTCCACTGCCACATTTTTATGTGCGGCAGCAATAGAGTCCATAATAACAATAGTATTTTGGTACGCTTTTATGGCCTCCTTATCATTGTGTGTGGCTTTATACGTTTCTGCAATGGCATTTTGATAAGCAAGCTGATCCTGTCTGTTTGCATCCCTAAACTTTTTGCCTGCCTCTATAGTGCTTATAACACTAAGCGCTTTTTGATGTTCATTTTGTCTGTTTAAAAAATCTATGTAAGTGCCGGAAATGCCTATAATTTTAACCGATCCTGCTTCGCGAAGACTGATTAGGGCATTATCATAAGTGGCTATTGCTATAGCCTTGCGGCCTTGTTTTGCTTCGAGTTCTGCTATTTTAAAAATACAGATACCTATAAGCTCTTTATCGCCATAGGTAATCAGTCCGGCTTTTGCCTCGTCCAGTGTCTTTGCGGCATCGTCATACTGACTTGTATGGGTTAGGGCATCGCCCAGGTTTATAAGGGTAAGGTAATAATTCTGAAGCAGTCCTGCCTTTTTAAATTCAGGCAGGCATTCACGGTAGAGATCTATGGCAAACGCATAATTTTCTTTTACAAGATAAGTACCC
Source organism: Flavobacterium sp. DG1-102-2 (assembly GCF_033042555.1). NCBI lineage: Bacteria > Pseudomonadati > Bacteroidota > Flavobacteriia > Flavobacteriales > Flavobacteriaceae > Flavobacterium > Flavobacterium sp. DG1-102-2. Next base: position 118,986 of record NZ_JAWLIK010000002.1, on the reverse strand, counting down.
GCCAGTTTTTGCTTAACTATATAAAGGTCTTTCCTGTTTTTTTGAGGATGAAACAGGGGTATAGCCTTAAGCAGGTAGTCTACGGCCTTATTATAATCGGTAATATTGCTATAGTTAGAGGCCTGTTCGCCATAAGCGGTAGCAAGCCCTGCATTGTTCTTTAGTTTTTTTTGTATTGCTATCGCTTCGTTAAGCAGTTTAATAGATGTACCATATGCTCCCTTGTTTCTATAGCCTATGGCAAGGTTCATCAGGCTCTTCACCCTGAGTGCAGGATAGTCTATAAGGTAGGTTAATGACTTTTTTGTGTAAAAAATGGTAGAATCGGGCTTACCGGCCATACCATAGTATATGCCATAAAGATTATAGGTCTTTCCATATACGCTGTCGTGCACATCTGGTTGCGTGAGCGTTTTCTTAATTATAGCTAAGGCTTTGTCAGGGTTCGAGTTGAGTAGTTTTCGTGCATTAATCTCTGCGGCTTTAAAATCATAATTTTTCTCCTGGCCAAAAGATAATGCAGCTACAAAAAAGAGTGTAAGGTGTAATTTTCGTACCATAGCATCACAGGCGTTAATCAATAAAAACTGTTGGGGACAGGTACGGCCAAATTAACAAAAATTTAGCAGTTTTATTTTCGTTTTAAACATTTTTATTTATAAAAAACTGCTGATTTTTTCCTGTACGAGATTACTTTCATAACCTTTTCGCAACAAGAAGTCCATAACCTTTCTCTTTTTTTTGAACAGGTTTGATTCTCTGACAGTTTCCCACTGTTTATCGGCAATCACATAAAAAGTTTCAAGATATTCGCCCTGCGGAATTTCTTTCATGGCGCGGTCAATATTGTATTTGGAGATATTGCGGGCTTTGAGCTCGTTAGTAATTCTGCGGCGTCCCCACTGCTTGATCCTGAATTTTCCGCGCGCAAAACTGCAGGCAAAACGCTCTTCGTTCAAAAAATTATGGTCTAGCAGGTGCACGACTATGGCATCAATTGCCTGCGGAATCATGTTCAGGCTTTTCAGCTTTTGTATAACCTCGTCATGGCAGCGTTCCTGGTAGGCACAGTAATGCTCCAGCTTGCGCTGTGCTTCTTCTACCGTATACGATTTATACATTCCGCTTTCCATATCTGCCAAAGGTAAAAAAGAAATCCCATCGTGTAATGGGATTTCTTAGTGTTATACCGGGAGGTTTAAATTTTTATGGGTGTTTATAACCGCCTGTTTGTTCTTGTAATCTATCCAGGCCTGGCCTTTATACTTTCTCATAAGGCTATCAAAGTGCCTCATGACAACAATGTTGTATACCGCTTTGCCAAGGTTGCTTATCTTTCTGGGGAAAGCCCTTAAGCTCATGGAGAAACCCGGGGTAACATATTTCATGTAATGCCAGTAGCCTTCCGGCATGTACAGCATTTCGCCGTGCTCAAGGTTGGCAACGAGCCCTTTTGCCTGTTTTAGTGCCGGCCACTTGTCAAAGTCAGGATTGTCAAAATCAATATCTTCCCTTGATATCAGCGCATGCGGCACTTTGTATAAGTATGGTGTTTGGTTTGGGTCAAAAAGGATGCAGCGTTTTTTTCCGTGAAAATGAAAATGCAGGATATTAGAATAATCTATATCATAATGAATAAATACTTTTGAATTCTCTCCACCAAAGAAAAGCATCGGCAGCTGTTTTACCAGCTTGAGGCCAATATCAGGCCAGCGGAAATCGTTTTTAAGTGACGGTACCTCTTTCATGAGGTTATAAAGAAATATCCTGTAGTTTGTGGGTTTAGACTGAAGCAGGTCTACGTAGTCGGCCATTTTCATTTTGGCGTGTGCTTCGTTAAAGCCGTCTTTGTGCGATACAGGCCTGTCGTCATACAACGGAACTGTTTTGTCTCCTGCAATTTCTTTTATGTAATTAAGCTTCCACTTTGCATACGCCGGCCAGTCTTTAGTCAACTGTTCTATTACAACCGGTTTTTGTTTTTTTACATAATTATTATAAAAGTCTTCTTTGGTAATCGTTCTTACGCGTTCAATTTCGGTCAGATGTAGCGGCATCGGATTATGGTTTTTAAGGCATAACAAAATTACTAAAGCGTTACGAAATTGTAAAACAACGTTTTCTTAAATTTTCAGTACGGCGTTAAAATATTTTAAAAACAAAAAGCACCTGCCACGGCAGGTGCTTTCAAAACAATAGTTGCGTATCTAAATAATTATTTTTTCACTATCAGGAATTCTATCCTCCTGTTTAGTGCATGCTGTTCTTCCGTACAGGTTTCGCATTTTACTTTTGGCTCGCTTTCACCATAGCCCTGTCCCGAAATCCTTGCGGCATCTATGCCTTTAGAGATAACATATTGTACAGTGGCTTTTGCCCTGCGGTCAGAAAGTGCAAGGTTGTACTCTGCGCTTCCCCTGTTGTCTGTATGCGCTTTAGACATGATAACCATGTTAGGCATAGATTTCATAACAGCCACAAGTTTGTCAAGTTCTGCTGCGCCCTCCGGTGTTATGTTGCTTTTGTCGTATTCAAAATAAATTTCTTTAAGCTTCACTTCGTTGCCTACAATAAGTACGTCTACCGGAGTAAGTGCAGCGTCAATGTTTACCACGCGCTCCCTTGTTTTTGCAACCGGGAAAGTGCTTTGCAGGTAACCATCTTTAGACGCCTGGATTACATAAGCCCTGTCACAGTCTACGTTGTAGGTTGCCTTTCCATTACCATCGGCTGTGGTAGTTTCAATAACATTGTTCCTGTCGTCAAGGATGTCAACTTTGGCATTCGCCAATATTTTTCCTGTTTTGGCATCTTTAACTATAACTATGGCTTCTACGCCGCAAATAGGGGTAGCAAGATAAAGGTTATCCTTTCCGGCCTTGTTGCTCGAAAAGAAACCGATGTTCTTAGTTGTGTTAAAGCTGAATGCAAAATCATCTTTAGGCGAGTTTACCGGAAGTCCTACGTTAATGGCTTCGCCGTCTTTGTTAAGATCTATCATGAAGATATCCATACCACCAAATCCTTTCCTGCCCTCTGAAGCAAAGAAAAGTTTGTTATCATCTGTAATAAACGGAAAGTTTTCCCTTCCCTCGGTGTTTATCTTTTTCCCTAAATTTTCAGGTTTGCCGTATTTGTTGTTACCAAGAACTTCTACTTTCCAAATGTCAGTACTTCCTCCTGTAGACCCCGGCCTGTTAGAGGCAAAATATAATGTTTTACCGTCTTTAGTTACCGATGGATTTCCTGTAGAAAATTTCTTCTCGTTAAATGGAACTGCTTTTACATTGCCCCATTTACCGTTTTCTTTAGTAGCTGTAAAAAGATAGATAAGCCCTGTGCGCTGCCCCGGAGTTTCTTTTTCAAAACTGCCTTCCTTAAAGCTTTCGCTGGCAAAGTACATGGTGTTGCCATCTCCGGTTACGGTTACAGGTCCGTCGTGCCATTTAGTATTCAGGTCGCTAAGCGCAACAGGCTCGCTAAGTGTACCATTTGCATTCCAGGTAGAGGTATAGATGTCCATATATGGCTCTTCATTCCTGCCGTATGTTCTTCTCGCCGTGTTACGCGTACTGGCAAAATAAAAAGTGTTATCGTCGGTCACAAAACCACCAAAATCGGCATACTTGGCATCGTTAATGTCCAGTATCTTCTCGTCATACAGTTTTGTCTGCGTTTTTAGCTTAGGCAGGTAGTCAGGGTCCTGATTGAACAATACTGCCCTCTGATCCTGTGGTGCCAGCGAAGCAAACTTCTGCATCTGCTTGTTAGCTTCTTCATACTTGCCTTCTACCTTTAGCATCTGGGCATAACGATAGTAGGTCTCGGCATCCTGCTGTTTAAGATCTATAAGTTTGCCATACCATTTTACAGCTTCTTTAGCGTTAAAAAGGTTATAGTAACTATCTGCAGTTTGTTTGTATACATAAGGGTCTTTGCTTTTTGCAGCAAGTTTTTCGTATGCTTTTGCAGCATCCAGGTACTCAAACTTCGCGTAGAGCTTATCTGCCGACTCTGTGTCTTTGTTCTGTGCTGCCACGGTCATTGCCATAAGCAGGCTTAAGGAAATATATATCTTTTTCATTTTGTGACTTAGCTTAGGTTATTAAAAATAACGTGGTGAACGTGATACTTTTTTAGGGAAGTTCAGGTCAAACAACAGTATGATCTCGTGAGATGCAGGTGTTGTTACATTAAGGTCAGATACGATGTGGTCGTAAGCATAACCCACTCTAAGGTTTGGAGTAATGGCAAAGTTTACCATACCGCCAAAGCTGTCATCAAGCCTGTAGGTTGCCCCTATCTCAAAACGTTCAAAGAATAAGAAGTTTAATGATCCATCGATAGATGGTGATACATTGAAAGATGATTTAACCATAAACGATGGCTTCATCTTTAAATTATCGGTAAGCTGGAATACATATCCACCCGTAATAAAGTAGTGTGAATCTTCAGATCCAAAATGCGACTTACCACCACTTGGCGGGCTATAGTCAAGGTGCTTGCTTTTTAGCATGTTTGGAACCGACGCTGCAAAGTAATATTTGTTCGTGTAGTAAAAGAATCCTGCCCCTACGTTAAAAAACGTGTTGTTAACGTTAGACTGGAATGCAGGGTCAGTAATATCCGGAACCCTTCCATCACCGATATCTGTAAACAACCCTACTTTATGGAAGGTTGCCCCTGCTTTAAGTCCTAAAGCAAGACGGTGCTCACCACCAAGGTTAAGCGTATACGAGAAATCTGCATAAGCATTGGTTTCTTCTACAGGACCAATCTTATCGTTGATAACAGAAAGACCAAGGCCTACATTCTTACCTACAGGGCTGCTCCCTGAAAAGGTCATTGTAGTTGGCGAATCTTCTATATCAACCCACTGCTTACGGTATAGCAATCCAAAAGAAAGGTTCTCTTTTGAACCCGCATAAGCCGGGTTAATTACGTTCATGTTGTACATGTACTGCGTGTAGTGTGGGTCCTGCTGGGCAGTAGCGTCCGCAAGGCCGCCAAGAGCCAATAGTGCTGCAAGGTATAATTTCTTCATTCCGGGTAATTTTGTTTGTTTAGTTTAGTTAGCAAATAGAAATTTAATACAATGTGCAGTTATTCTCTTAAAACACTGAATAGATAACAACACACTTATTAGACTTTGCCTAAACAAAAAGGTTTAACCTGGTAATTAAAATTTAACTAATAAAAAATAAAGTTAATTGTCTGTTATTTAATTAGTTAAAATTATAATAAGCTAAATCTTACAATGTTTTTTTATAGTGAGGAGAGATAATCATACAGTAAAACATTTTCTGGCAGGTTCATTTTTGCGGCAATACGTTCTTTTCGCTTGCGGCAGGCTTCGGCAGTAATGTTTAGCATGGTGGCAATTTCCTTGGTACTCAGGTTCATATAGATGTACGATATAAATCGGATATCGTTTGCTGTTAATGACGGGTGAAGCATTTTAAGCTGTGTTATAAAACCGTGGTTTACCTCCTCAAAATGGGTTATAAAGCTGTCCCATTCGTTACCGGTTTTCAGGTGGGCATTAAGGGTTTTAATGTGCTCTTTAAGCGAAGGGTTTTTTGCGAGTTCCGGCAGCTGCGATAACGAGGAAAGCACTTCCTCTATCAGCTGGTTCCTGCCTGAAAGGTATAATGCCTTTGCCGAAAGCTTACGGTTACGCGCCTCAATCTCATTTTTAAGGCGTTCTTCTTCCAGCAGGGCAGCAGTCTCTTTTTCGCGGTTTTCTGTTTTCTCTTTTTCCAGCTCCAGTGCAATTACCTTCTGGTTACGTTCTGCAATAAGCTTTTTTTGTTTGTGCCTGGCAGATACATTTCTAAGGAACAATATAACGATAGTAACAAGCACCGCTATAAAACCGATGATAGAATAAAAAAGCCTGCGTTCACTGCTAAGCTTAGCTTCATTAATAACGATCTGGTTTTTATAATCCTGAATTTCAAACTTAACCCTGTTGTTCTCAAACAGTCTTCCGTTCTTAATTTCGTTAAGCTGCTTTTCGGCTTTGGCCACCGAATCTTTGTATTGAAGCGCTAACTCAAAACGCTGGCTCTTGGCATAGGTCTGCGAGAGGAAAGTAAAGGCTGTTTTTCTCCTGTCAGGAGCTTTATGCCGGGTAAGAAATTGTTTTGCTCCGGCTTCTGCAAGTTCATAGTTTCCCTCCTTAATATAAGCCTCAATAATAATCATGGTAAGCTGCGTGCCTATGTTGTTAAAATTGAGATCCTGTGCAGTTTTTAGAAGGTTTTGGGCTTTTTCACGAGCCTGCGTCGCATTGCCAGATCGCAGGTCGTTCTGGGCAAGGGTTATCTGTCCTAGTACATACAAATTATGGTCGGCCTTAAGATAGGGCAGTGATTCCAATATGTACTTTTTGGCCTCTGCCAGTTTGTTTCGTTCGTTAGCCATGCTGCCAAGGTTCATGGCATACAGTCCTATTTTTATCTTGTCCTTGTTTTTTTTTGCAATGTCGTATGCTTTCTTAAAATATTCGCCTGCCTTTTCGTAGTTTTCCTCTTGTGTATAGAGTATGGCAATATTGTTAAGGATCACCATTTCGTGCTTTGCATCAAGGTGTTTCAGGGCAAGGTTATAGCTTTCCAGATAGTAATTGAGCGCTTCGCCATAGTCCAGCATCTCATAATAGTTTGCCCCAATATTGTTTATGGCAAGAAACTGCTGCCTGTACCAGTGGTTTTTTTCGGCAATGGTGCGTGCACGTGTAAGGAGCTCTAATGACTTTACGTAATCTTTTTTCCACATGGCATCTATACCTACTTGAATAAGCGAGTCACATTGCTTTATGGTATTTGCCGATACGTTACTGTACATAAAAAGGCACATAAGCAATGCATATAATGCTGTGCTGAACTTTTTATGGATAAAGGGTGTCATTTAGGGTACAGTTTTTTGGGTACGCCAAATATAAGTAATTAGCCGATACTAAATAACAAAGGCTTTTCTCAACTGAGAAAAGCCCCGGAATTATAATTAAGCCTAATTTTTTTAGTATAAAGATTAGTGCGAAGTGTGCGCTACGTCGTCTACTTTGTTTATTTTTTCTACCTTATCTTTCCAGTACTGCATAAGCGCAAACGATACCACTACCGATGCCGCAACACCTTCTACAGTAAGGCCGATAACAAATTGGTATAATGAAGGTTCACCACCGCCAAAGATATAGCTACCTACATAACGCTGCAGGTATTCGTTGCTTCCGCCGTGGCTCTGGCCCATATACTCTATGTACCCGATAAAGCTTAAGATACCTAATGCTAAACTTACCACTGCAGTAAATATACCCGACACAAGGTTAGAAAAGTAACCCGGTGTACCATCTTCAGAATTTGCCTTAAGGGTCCTGTTCACTCCGTAAATGACAAATATAAAGTTTACAAGCCTAAGGTATATCTGGTCAGACCATCCAAGTACTTCCATTAAAAGGAAAAACAGGGCGATACCAATATATATGATAAAGCCGTTTATTAATATTCTCTGAAAATTCATAGTTTTTGTTTTTTGCGTTTATATTCAGTTAACAGATTGCTGTACAGTTTATTGGTTAAATTTTTGTGTGTATAAGAAGTACTATACATCTATCTATACCCGAATTTAGTGATTATACGGGAGACGGCGATAGAGATTAATAAAAATTTAATAAACTGATTGTGATAAAACGGAAGAATGAATTATTTTGTTGAGAAATCTTTATTTTTTGTTAAAACAATCCAGTCGCAATGAGTAAAGTAATTCCATTTAGCAGCTGCCAGATCTGTAGAGGGATCGATAAGCGTTTCGTATGGCCCGCCATTTACAGAGGCTTTAGTTTCGGCATAAATGGCCACGTCTTTTCCTTGTTGTGCAAAGTGTCTTTTGATGCGCTGTGCCATCTGCCAAATCATGTCGGGTTTGGTTTCCATACCCCCACGTTGTTTGGGTGTTAGGTCGTTGAACGTGTTATAGACAAGTTTTGCATTTGTTTTTTTGTCAACAATAGTAAAGTTAGTGTAGCCGCTGCGGGTGCGCAGCATCATCCTCCAGCTCAGGCGGTGGCCCTCTTCTGTCCATAACACATCGCCCTCAATGGCATAATGCCTTAGTGGCAGCAGCACCTGGACGATAAGGTACGGCACAAAAAAATACAGCAGTATATTCCTGCCTTCGTTTGTTGGTTGTCCTGCATCAATGGCAATGGGCTTCTTTCTAAAGAACAGTTTCCTAATGGCATCGGGCGGGTAAAAGAATACCGCAAAGCTTAATGCAAAGAACGGGAAGATACCTATCTGTAAAGTTATCGAGTTAAAGATGTGGAATATGATTGACGCTACAAACGCTATAGTACGGGTACGCTTAAAAAGCATAAGCGGTACAACAAGCAGGTCAAACGCCATGCCGGCATACGTTATAAAAAGGTAAAACCACTTTTGGGTCATTATCCCGTTAAGGGTAGGGTTAATAACAGATCTGTTTAACAGGTCATGAATAAATGTGCCTGTAAGCCAGCCCGGGTAAAATTTTGCCAGTGTGGCAAAAAAGTAAACAATGCTTATCTGTATGATCATAACCCAGGAGCACCAGGCAGGCATAGTCATTTTTTGAAGTGACGGATTTTGCTTAGCATCTATAGAAGCGTAACGGTCTGCCGGAAGGAAAAGCATGATAAGGCATACCAACAGCAACAGGTAATAATGGTTGTTATATGAGGTCTTCTGCATAAAATATACCCCTGCCCATAATAGGGTGTACAGGCCTAGTGACCAGCGGTATTTGTAGCCCACCATGACCAGTAGCCCCATTATGCCCATCACGACAAAATAAGCATACATGCCGTATCCCGGCAATGGCTGAAGCCAATCCATGCCAATATGAGAGAAAGTGAATTTAGGGTCTATAAAGTTGCTTTTAACCCAGCCTGTAAGTATGGCGCCAAAGGTTTCGCAGGCAAGCAGGAGACCAAAGAAGATCCTGAAAATAATTAACGGTGCGTTATCTATCTGTAGGAACAGGCGCTTTATCATAAGCTGTTATTATTAAACCAGGCCAGCGATTCCTGCCTGTCTTTTTCAAGCTGGTCTTTAAGGGCATCAAACGATTCAAACTTAACCTCGTCGCGCAGCCTGTGGTGTATGCTCACTTTTAGCTGCTGCCCGTACAGGTCTTCGTTAAAATCGTGATAGTGTACTTCTATGGTTATGCCAATGCCGTTAACGGTAGGGCGGGTGCCTATGTTCATCATGCCCTTAACGGTTTTGCCGTTTATAACTGATGATGCAACATATACCCCATTTGCAGGTATTAGCTTATAGTTTTCAGATGGCTGAATGTTTGCTGTAGGGAAGTTTATGGTCCTGCCCAGCTGTTTGCCCTGTACTACAGTGCCGTTTATAAAATAGGGATAGCCTAAAAAGTCGTTCGCAAGGTCAAGATTGCCTTCGGTAAGAGCATTCCTTATTTTGGTAGAGCTTACTGATATTTCGTTTACGGCAAGCGCAGATATCTTCTCTACCTCAAAGCCATATTCCTGTCCAAAATTAATAAGGTCATCAATATTTGCAGTCCTGTTGCGGCCAAAACGATGATCGTGGCCTATAATTATTTTCTGTATGTTAAGGCTGTCTATAAGTATCTGCTTTACAAATTCTTCGGCGGTAAGCCTTGAGAAAGCCATGTCAAAAGGATGGATGATAAGGTTGTCTACACCTGCTTTTTCAAGAAGGGCAGCTTTTTCATCCATGGTGTTAAGCAGTTTCAGGTCGGTGTTTTGCTGCAATACCATTCGCGGATGCGGAAAAAAAGTAAGCACAACGCTTTCGCAGCCCGATGCCTTGCTGCTGTTAATGAGTTTGTCCAGTATGCATTTGTGGCCTTTATGAACGCCGTCAAATGTACCAAGGGTAATAATGGTTTTTGTAGCTGTGCTAAACTCCTGTATTGAATTGAAAATTTTCAAACCGCTTCTATATGTTTCGCAAATTTAGCTATCTGTATTCAATAAAATTATTTTACACCTCAAAAATTAAGGAATAATTTGCTGTATTGGGCTGCAAGAGGTATTGGCAGACTTTAGTTAAAGGTGATGTTTACCAATTTTGTTTTTTGGTCGTCAACTAATCCAGGTATTTCCATGTGCAGGTTTTTGCCGTCATAAGTAGCGGTCCCATGCTCAATTTTGCGTATTCCGGCTTTGCCGCGGCAAAAACACTGTACGTTAAAAAGCATTTTTGCTTTTTGCATATCGGCATCTTTATACTTAAAAGGCTTGCCGTCGGTCTCAAATACTATTGTTTCGCTGTAGCCTGCATCGGCAAGGGCTGCATCGGTAATGGTGCGATAGGTATACTGCACAACAGTTTTACCGGGAGCATCTTCCAGGTTATAATAGAGGTGTCCGGTGTCGTCAGACTTTACTAAAAGGCTTTTTCCTTCCAGGAGTTCCAGTTTGCACGAACTATCCTCGGGGCACTCACTCGTTATAGTATAATCACTCCATGATGCCGCTGCATTTTTTTGTGTAATGCACGATGTAAGCGAAAGTAATAAAAATGCTACAAAAATTGGATATTTCATAGAACTAAGGTACGAATTTTCTGTTTGTTTGAGAAATCTCAATCAAATTATGAATAATATTAACAATATTTTAATGCAAATTGCTGTTATATAGTCCTATTATTTTAAATTAGTGCCTCCAAAAAAAAACAGATTTATGAAAAGAAAATTATTACTGATTATGGCTTTTGCCCTATCCTCTGCTATGGGATATTCGCAAAACGCCATCTGGACAGCTGCCGGTTCTAAAGGCAGTACGTCCGCACTTGTAGACAGGGCTTCTGTGCCATCGCGCTACCAATTGTTCAACCTGAACCTTACTGCGCTTAAGGCGCAACTTGCAAATGCACCCCTGCGTGCGCAAAATGCCGTTTCTGCTGTAGTTGTACAGTTCCCTGACGGCGACGGAAAGCTGAAAAGCTTTACCATCTATGAGGCACCGGTAATGCAGCCGGGGCTTGCAGCTAAATTCCCGGACATGAAATCGTATGTGGGGCAGGGGGTAGACAAGCCATCTGAAACCATACGTTTTAGTACTACCATGTATGGCCTGCATAACATGATGTTTTCTGAAGACGGTACATCATATATTGATCCCTACACTAAAGACTTAAACACTTATATTGTTTACAAAAGGGCTGCCGTAACGCCAAGGGAGTTTAAATGCGGGGTTACAGAAGCTGCCAAAAAGAAAGATGCTTCGGCGACGACTGTTTTAAGCGTGCCGGCTACCGACGGATATATGCGCACTTACAGGCTGGCAATGGCATGCACCATAGAGTATGCTGCCTACCACATTCAGGCAGCCGGGCTGACAAACGGTACTACAACCCAGAAAAAAGCGGCTGTACTTGCAGCAATGGTGGTTACCATGACAAGGGTTAACGGTGTATACGAAAGGGATTTTGCCATTACCATGAACCTTATAGATAACAACGACCAGGTTATATTTATTACTACAGATAGTTTTGATAACAACAATACAAACAATGCTCTCTTAAGCCAGAGCCAGCAGGTTATAAACAGTACTATAGGTTCTGCTAACTACGATATAGGCCATACTGTAAGTACAGGCGGCGGCGGCGTGGCACAGCTGTATGCACCATGTTCAAGTTACAAGGCAATGGGTATTACCGGGCTTTTTGCTCCTGTAGGCGATCCTTATGATATAGATTTTGTGGCGCACGAAATGGGGCACCAGTTTGGGGCAAACCATACGTTTAACAACAGCTGCGATGGTAACCGTAACGATGGCACTGCTTATGAAACAGGAAGCGGAAGCACAATAATGGGATACGCAGGTGTATGTTTTCCAAGTGTTCAGGATCACTCAGATGCGCACTTCCACAGGATAAGCATAGAAGAAATCACTAATTTCATGATCAACGGCGGGACCTGTTCTGAAGATGTGCTGACAGGAAACGATGCTCCCGTTGCAGATGCCGGTGCAGATTATACCATTCCTAAAGGAACACCATTTATGCTTACCGGTGCTGCAACAGATGCACAGGATGCAGCAGGCCTTACCTATTGCTGGGAACAAATGGATTTACAGGTAAGCACGCAGCCTCCGGTAGCAACAGCAGCGCAGGGGCCTAACTTCAGGTCGCTTCCTCCGGCAAGTGTGCCGCAACGATATTTTCCTGCATTAAGCGCTGTAGTGGCAAACAACCTTGCTCCAACATGGGAAGTAATATCTAACGTTGCGCGTAACTATAATTTTGCGTTAACCGTAAGGGACAATAATACGCTGGGCGGACAGACATCATATGATGAAATGACAGTAACGGTATCAGGAACGGCAGGACCTTTCCTGGTTACAACCCCTAATACAAATATATCATGGCCGGCAGGCAGCTCACAAACCGTAACATGGGATGTTGCAGGTACTACTGCAAATGGTGTGAACACGGCATCTGTAGATATATTATTATCTAACGATGGCGGCCTTACCTATCCTGTGGTATTGGCATCTCAGGTGCCTAATGATGGCAGCGAATCTGTTACAGTGCCAAATGCTGTGGGAACTACTAAAAGAATTATGGTAAGGGGATATGGCAATATCTTCTATGATATATCTAATACCAACTTTGCCATTACAGCGCCTGCCTCTACCTTTGACCTTACGGTTAACGGAAACCAAAACAGGAAGGTTTGTAAAGATGGTACAGCAGTATATGAACTCTCTTACCAAAAGGCAGCCACTTTTACAGGTAATGTTACTTTTTCGGCAGCGGGTAATCCGGCGGGCACGACTGTTAGTTTTAATACGCCTGTAGCTTCGGCAACAGCAGCTATAGCAGTAACGGTAACAACAAGCGAAGCAGCTGTGCCGGGCTCGTATACTTTTACGGTAACAGGAACTTCGGGCACAACAACTAAAACAGTTACACTTACGCTTGATATCCTTGATAACAGTTTTGGTGTTGTTAACATTACAGCTCCGGCTGATAATGTAACTGGTGTAAGCCAGGATGTAAGCTTTAGCTGGGGCACTTCGGCCAATGCAACAGTTTATGAACTTGAGGTTGCAGAAGATGCTGCCTTTAGCAATATTGTAGTTAATGAAGCAGTAGTGGGCACCAGCTATACGGCGAGCCTTGAAAGCAATACAGATTATTTCTGGAGGGTAAGGGCATCTAACGGTACATGCTCTGGTGAACCAAGTACAGCACGCACGTTTAAAACCGGTACAACAACCTGTACCGATTTTATATCGGCCAATGTTCCAGTTACAATATCGTCTAACAATGCGTCAACGGTAAATTCTACGCTGGCTATAACATCAGCGCAAACGGTAAGTAAGATATCTGTAAGCCTTAAGGTGAATCATACATTTGTAAACGACCTAAGAGCAGTACTTAGAAGCCCTGCCGGAACACAGGTTACGCTTTTTGCCAATATTTGTGAAGACAACCAAAACATAGATGTGGTTTTTGATGACAGCGGATCGGTAATTAGCTGTGGTACAAATCCTGCAATATCAGGAACAGTTGCCCCATCCCAGGCGCTTTCTGCTTTCAACGGGCAATCGGCCCAGGGAACATGGACGCTGACTGTTACTGACAACTATCCTCAGGATGGTGGACAGATAGTAGGCTGGGGCCTTAATCTTTGCTCAACTACAGAAGCGTCTGTAGCCGGTATCCAGAAAAATGTATTTGAAGGGCTTAGCGTATACCCTAATCCAAATGCGGGCGATTTTACCGTGAGGTTTACATCGTTTACAGCAAACGATATTAAGATATCAGTTCACGATATAAGAGGCAGGCAATTGCTTAGCCAGTCATTTGCAAATACCGGGCTTATAGAACAGCCGCTATCGCTTGGCAGTGTGCAGGCAGGGGTTTACCTCGTGAGCATACAAGACGGTGACAGTATGGTGACTAAGAAAATAATAGTTCAGTAATAATAAAAGAGGGAAGCATTGCTTCCCTCTTTTGTTTTATGCCTTTACAGGTTAGGGCACAGTATTTTCCAGTTTTCATAATCTGTTTTGCATTCCAGGTGTTTCGCCATGAAAAGGTCGTCACAACCCGATTCATTGCTTATTTTTTCATCCTTTTCCATTGCATTTGAATTTATGTTGAATTTTGCCATCGCCCTGAGATAATAGGCGCCACAATTGTTTTCGTCAATAGCAATCAGGTCAGAAAGGTCTTTGATGGCTTTAGCATCATCCTTAAGGTAAAAATAACTTATGGCTCTTTTGTAAAGGGCTGTTTTTTCTTTTGGATTATTATTCAAAACCTTTGTGTAACAGTCAATAGCTTCATTATGCTTCTGTTCCTTAAGATACAAGTCGGCGGTTATCAGGTCTTTGTTTTCAGCAGGGACTTTTTTGTCTATCTTCTGGGCAGCAACCAACAGCGATAAGCTAATTGTCAGCAGTAATGTTAGTGTCGTTCTCATAATTTGGGGGGCTGAAGATTATTTGCTAAAATATAAATTTATTGATGAGACATTAGCTGCCCTCATATTTAATTTTGCCTGCCACACCATTAGCCGCTATACCCTATGATAGCGCTATCACTAATTATAGTAGCGCAAAAGCGGTTAGCCGGGGCTGTAACTTTGCTTTCTAATCTATAATCAGGAAAGTAAAATGAAAAAGATACTTACAATTACATCTAGTATAAGCGGAGCCAACTCGTACACCATAAAACTGGCCGATGCTATTATTGCCAGGATTCAGGCAATATATCCGGGGAGTACGGTAAAGACGTATGACCTTGCTAAAAATCCATTGCCACACCTTGAAGCTGCCCATTTTGAAGCGTTCCAGGTACCGGCAGAACTACGCACTGCCGATCAGCAGGCAGCAGCTCATTATTCTGACACTGCTGTAAGCGACCTTATGGAAGCCGACTTTGTAATTATTGGTGTGCCATTATATAACTTTAATGTGCCGTCTACCCTTAAAGCATGGACAGACCATATTACAAGGGCAGGTATTACCTTTAGCTATGGAGAGCAAGGCCCAATAGGGCTTGTTAATGGTAAAAAAGTATTCCTTGCAGTGGCATCGGGTGGCGTATATTCAGATGGGCCTATGAGTGCTTACGACTCATCTGTACCGTATTTAAAGAACCTGCTTGGCTTTTTAGGGATGACCGATGTAACTACCTTCCGTGCAGAGGGGCTTAAAATACCACAGCTTGCAGAAACAGCTTTGCCTAATGCGGTTGAAGCAATAAACGAATATGCATTCTGATACACTTCGTTTACGACCCTGCCAGGGTTATTTCTGTTCTACTTTACCTAATGGGGCTGCGCTTTCTGCCAGCCATTTTATAGCATCGGCCCATGCAGTATCTTCCGGGTACAGGGCTGTTTTTAGATACGCCCAGGTAAGGTAGCGTACTGCCGCAACGCGTTCCGGATTCTCATCTGTAGTTTCGGCAGCCTCATATCCTGATATTCCGCCAAGACCATGTTCGGCTTCAAATAAAGTCAGCAGTGCATTAGCGCCGGGGCTCAGATGATATGCATCGGTAAACCAGTCCCAGCCGCGAACGGTAAGTGCAGAAATATCTTTATCCCCCGCTACAACAAGGCTTGGCGTGGTCATTTCAGTATAACTTGGATTCATGAACGGAAAGTGCTCGGCAGCAAATGCACTAAGATCGGCGCCGCCTTTACCGGCCGGGGTTAACAGCACTCCGGCTTTAATGCGGTCGTCGCGCATATCTTCGCCTAACGTTCCGTCAGTTGCTATAACCCTCGCTCCAAGAAGCATTCCCGTGGTTTGTGCGCCAAATGAATGCCCGGCAGCTGCAATATGGTTACGGTCGGTACGGCCTTTAAGTCCGGGGATAGCGGCTTCTATAGTGTCTAATTCGTTCAGCATTCGTTTCATGTCATCCACACGGTATTTCCATATTAGTGGCGTACGCGGATCTTCAGGCGGTATGCCCAGCCTTCTTGAATCTAGAAACGTGCACTGCACGACTACAAAACCATGGGCAGCCCAATAATTTACCAGCGGTGCATAACCGTCTAACGACTTGCCATAACCGTGTGCAAACAGTATAATAGGTAACTTGTCGCCTGTAGCAGGTGCAGAAATACGTACTTCCAGATCTTCACCGCGTTCCTCTGATGCAGGAAATAGTATAGGGGCTACAGATATGACCGGAGAGGTCACGCCAAACGGCGTATTGAATTTTGAATTTTCCATGATTGTAATATAATTTTAGCGAAGCACATTTTCTGTTGGCTTCTTATTTTATCATTACAAAATTCAGGGTTTAATCAGATGGAGGGTTAAAGATAATCAAACCAAAAAGTATGATTTTCAAACCTTGAATTTATCTTTCCTGAAGGAATTTGGTGTACTGCCCGTTACCCTTTTAAAGTAGTTGTTAAAGTAGGTGGGGTATTCAAACCCCAGGCTGTAGGCAATGTCTGCCACGCTCCAGTTGGTGTGTTGCAGCAGGGCTTTTGCTTCGGAGGCAATGCGTTCTGCAATATGAACCGATATCGGTTTCCCTGTTACTTCTTTAACCGATCGGTTGAGGTAATTTACGTGTACTGCGAGGCTTTCGGCAAAGTCCTGGGCGGTTCGCAATCGCAGCGGATTTGCAGTGTCTTCTATGGGGAATTGCTTTTCCAACAGCTCCATGAACAGATGGGTAATGCGTGTAGCAGCGTTTCTTTCCTTCAATTCGTTTTGCGGGAGGATGCGCAGCGCTTCGTGGATTATAAGGTCGATACAGCTGCGGAGCATCTCGTCTTTATTGCCGTAATCGCTTTCGTAAGCAGTGATCATCCTTTCGTAAAGTCCGCCAATAAATCCTGCCTGTTCTGTATTGACCGGAATAACAGGCACGCCCTCAAAACGGAAAATGGGGGAGTTGAGCAGGCTGTCGGTGCGCTCCCTGCCGTCAATAAAGCTCTCTGTAAAAAGGCAGGCGTAGCCGCTTTGTCCCGGCGAGCGGTGCTCTACCGAATACGGTATGTGCGGATTAGCAAAGAATAAAAAGGTGTCATTAATATGGATAGTCTGGTCGCCGTAGCAGATGTCCATGTCGCCCGTGCCCAGTACTACTTTATAATAATCGCGCCTGCCATACTGAAGGGGAGGGTAAGACCCGCCCGAAATCCTGTGGACTTTAAAACCTTTCGTCTGCAGGTCTGACCTTTTAAAACCTGCTACCGTACATTCGTTTGCTTTCATGGAGCAAAGTTAATAAAATCAAACTTTTTTAACTTGAGATGATGAATTTGTTCTTTTGAATATCAGGTTGTTGCAAATCGGGTCTATTATGTATATTTGAGAACCAACTAAAACCGATACAATGAAAAAAGAACTTAGCGAATTAACCGACCAGGAACTGTTACGGGAAGTAAGAAAACTTAATACGGCAGCTGCAATCAATGCAGTATTAATTGGGTTTATGGCAGGAATAGTATTTTATAGCGTTGTGAAAAACAGTGTGGGTTTTTTCACGCTGATCCCTTTATTCCTTGCCTATAAACTGATTAATAATTCAAATTATAATAAGAAGGAACTGGAAGCTATTTTAAGGGAAAGGAAATTGAAGTAAAGAGTGAGGGGTTCTTAACCCCCCGCTTTTGGAACCACAATCCGACGCTCCATAAAAAAAGCCCGTCATTATGATAATGATGGGCTTTGTACCTGAAGTGGGAATCGAACCCACACACCTAAGTACACGAGTTTGAGTCGTGCGCGTCTACCAATTCCGCCATTCAGGCTTGTAGATTGTTTTTCAATCTGTACAAATCCGGCAGCAATGCCCTGATTTGTGGGTGCAAATGTAAAAATAAATATTTAATTTCTCCAAAAATAGATTACAATTTCCTTTTAGAGTCCAATTAAATTCCTAAATTTGCACCCTCGTACATAGGTCTAAAGACTAACTAACTACATAACAACTATTTAAAAGATGTCATACCAAGAGCCTGAAGCAAAAATATTTGCATGTTCTCAAAGTGTGTACCTGGCCGAAAAAATAGCCAAAAGCTATGGCATGGAGCTGGGTAAAGTTACGTTCTCAACATACAGTGACGGCGAATTCCAGCCTTCATTTGAAGAATCTATCAGGGGGTTAAGAGTTTTCCTTGTGTGCTCTACCTTCCCAAGCTCAGACAACCTTATGGAACTGCTGCTTATGATAGATGCTGCAAAAAGGGCATCGGCAAGGCATATCACTGCTGTAATACCTTACTTCGGTTGGGCAAGACAGGACAGGAAAGACAAGCCAAGGGTACCGATAGGGGCTAAACTTGTGGCAAAACTGCTTGAATCTGCAGGGGCAACAAGGATCATGACCATGGACCTTCACGCTGACCAGATACAAGGGTTCTTTGAGAAACCGGTAGATCATCTTTTTGCTTCTACCATCTTTGTACCTTATGTTAAGAGCCTTAACCTGGATAACCTGACTATCGCTTCTCCTGACATGGGAGGATCTAAGAGGGCTTATGCTTACTCTAAATTCTTAGGTTCTGATGTGGTTATATGCTACAAGCAGCGTAAAGAAGCTAACAAGATTGAGACGATGGAGCTTATTGGTGAAGTAACCGGAAAGAACATCATTCTTGTTGACGATATGATAGATACAGGAGGGACACTCGCTAAAGCTGCCGAGCTTATGATGGAGAAAGGCGCGCTAAGTGTAAGGGCCATCTGTACGCATCCTATCCTTTCGGGTGGTGCTTATGAGAAGATCGAGAATTCTCAGCTTACCGAACTGATAGTAACAGACAGTATCCCTCTTAAGAAGGAAACGTCTAAAATTAAAGTGATCAGCTGTGCAGACCTGTTTGCAGATGTTATGCACATGGTACAAAACAATACTTCCATAAGCGGGAAGTTTATCGTGTAATTTATTTTTATTAACTATATTAATTATTTCAAATGAAATCAATTACGATCAAAGGATCTGAAAGAGAAAGCGTGGGTAAGGCGGCAACGCGTACGGCACGTAATGCTGGAATGGTTCCTTGCGTTATATACGGAGGAAATCAGCCAGTACACTTTACTGCAGAAGAAAAAGCATTTAAAGACTTGGTTTACACTCCTAACGTACATACTGTAGTAGTTGACCTTGCTGGAAACACGTACAAAGCTATTCTTCAGGATATCCAGTTCCACCCGGTATCTGACAAAATTTTACACATCGATTTCTATGAACTTGATGAGAAAAAAGAAATCACTATGGAAGTTCCTGTTAAAGTTACAGGTAATTCTCCAGGTGTTATGGCTGGTGGTGTGTTACGTCTTAACCAGCGTAAACTTAAAGTTAGAGCTTTACCGGCTAACCTTCCTGACTTCGTTGAAGCTAGCATCAGCGAACTACAGATGGGTAACAAACTTTATGTTACTTCTCTTCCTACTGAGAACTACAAATTACTTCACCCGGACAACACTGTTGTTGCACAGGTAAGAATTTCTCGTGCTGCTATGAAAGCTGCTCAGGAAGCTGCAAAAGCTGCAAAAGCACCTGCAAAAGGAAAGAAAAAATAATTTATTATTTTTCCCGATATACCAAAAGCGCTCCCAAAAGGAGCGCTTTTTTTATGAAATGAATTTTAGATTGTCTTGGGAAGTACTTCAATCACTGCTCCCATTCAAATGTAATTTCTTCCTGTCGTGCTCTGGCCGTTCCTGTCTTAGAAATGACGATATTAAGTTTTTGGGAGATTTCCATCATTACATTAGCCTCTGCTTCTTCTGTCTGCTGCAACAATTCACGATAGGAGATTGGTTTACTTTTTTTGAATGGAAGCAATAAGGCAAAATCCTTTTTTAATATGGTGCTGTCTTCAATATTTTCAATTTTTACGGCTTTGTAGATGTATGTGCCTGTTGTGTCTTCTGCTTCTATTATCAGTCCGGGAAGTCCTCGCAGCTTCCAGGGGCCAAACGGCAATGCTATATCAGGACAAAACCATACTGCCCAGTCCCTGCCCCTAAAACGGCCTTTAGCCTTAACACAGGCATAGCCCGATACTGTTTTTGTCTCGTTAGTGATATCCCAGTCTATAACAGTAAAATTATCTTTCACCACAACCCAGCTTTGTAATATGCCTCCATGAAAAAGTATTTCTTTTTTGAGCAGGTCTGTCCTTATGCAGGGAGCCGCATTTACCTTGAGCGCATTTGGCGCTATCGGTGGCATTTTTTTTATTTCGTCAGAAAGCGGCTTATCTTTTATTATCTCGCGGGTGTTTTGTAATTCCTGCCACAGCGCAATGTTTTGCTCCATATACAGCACTGCCTGAAATTCATACGGAATATCGAGCATGCGGTATGCTTTGTAAGTAGCTTTAAGCCCTTCGGCTTTGCTTTGCGCAAAAACAGAAATACCTGTTACGGTTAATAGTACTGTAAAGACTGAACTTAATTTCATAAGCAAAAGGTTTCAAATCAACAAATAACTGCATTATCAAATCAACAACTATTAAAACCTGAACTTTAGTGACAGCATAACATACCTTGGCAGCAGCCTGTAAGAGTAGGTAGAATATCCGGTGTCAGAAATACTGTAGGTAGTAAACGTGTCAGTATTAAAAAGGTTTCGGGCGTTAAGGGTAATAATATATTTCTGGTCTTTAAACGAGTACGAACTTTCAAAATCAGAAAAGAAGTAATCGTTAAACCTGTCAAGTCCGCCAAAGTTGTAATGCTCTGTAGTAAGTTTCATGTTAAAGTTTTTTCCCGATTTATACATCAGGTCCAGGAAACTCACTTTTGTACTGTTCTTAAACGTCATTTCGGTTTTTGTCTGCGAATAATCCCAGGCTGTCCCGATATTAAAGTCGAATGCTGCCTTAAAATCGCTTCGCCACCCGAGCGTATAGTTTTGCATGTAGGAATTGATCTTTCGCAATCCTGATTCATTCACGATGTTGTAATAGACAGATTTACTGGCCGTGACTCCCGCCTGCACGCTGCCTTTAAGCTTTTTGACAACGATGTGAGAATTGAAATTGGCCGCAAACCTGTCGCCGCCCTTCATTACAAATGCTTCTGACAGCGAACTGTTCTGATCCAGTTGTGTGCGGCTTCTTATGGCATCGTTTTGCTTAGAGTAGTTAAGCCCCCAGTTAAAACTGTAGCGGTTTAGGTAATGCTTTGTAGCGTAACTTATGCCTGCCGACGAACTTTCAAGCTGGTTAAAGTACCCCAGCCCTTTAGAGAAACTGCGCGATGAGGTAAGCACATAAGCGTCGTTTACCTGTAGCAGGCTGCTGTTGCTCACCCTATAGCTGTAATTGGCCGAAAGGATATTTTGCGGATTGAACCTGAAAGAGGCATTTACCACTGGGTTTACAAAAAACGGATTTTGTTTTTTGGTACTTCCCTCTGTGCCTTCAAACCGGTTGAATAGCTGGTGTATGCTGGCATTTGCGCCAATAGACAGTTTGCCCAGTTCCCATTTGTAACCGCTGTTTGCATACAGGTCGCCCACATTATATTTAGAATGCGACTGAAAACCATCGGGCTGTATCGCCCCGGTATCGGTAAACAGGCTAAACCGTGTAGAAAGGTCGTCCCTGTTGTCGTCATATCCTACGGTAAACTCTATAAGGTCATTGTTCTTTTGTTTCAGCTTAAAGTCGGCCTGCAGCCCTGCGTACTGCTTTTTACTGCGAATGCTATTTCCCGTGTCCGTTATGTTATCATACTGAAACAGATCGCCTAAAAGGTAGTCGTTCATGCCATACTGCTGCGGGAGCTTGTCGGTCATAAAGCGGGCTTTGAGCAGCACTACATTGCGCTCGTTCCATTTTTGGGTATAAGTAAGTTTTTGGTCAAAATAAGTATTGCGGGTATCCAAGTCCTCGCGGGTGGCAGCACCGTTAAACACAAGGTCATTCCTGTAATCGGTAGTGCCTTTGTTTAGCGAAGACGACCATTGCAGCATTTTAGTCTTAGAAATATCGTAGTTAAAGTATGCACTCACATACCCTTTTTTGAGTTTGTTCTTAGCGCTATTGCTTTGGGTATTCTCAAAGAAAGTGCCCGGTATGTCTACTACTGAATAGGAGTTGTTCCACCCCCGTAGCTCATCAAACCCCAAAAAGCCTTTAAGGGTAAGCTTTACCTTTTGGCTCAGCGGAATAACAGTACTCAGCGTTGCCATTTCGGCATTATTAAAACGAAAACGGCTTTCATCCAGCCTTGGCCCACCCAAACTGCCCGACATTATGCTTGTGGCATTGCCTGCACCGCCGGTAGATTCCATGTCGTTAGAATTATAGATCATGCCATTTATATCTCCAACCCTGTCGTAACCGGCATTGTTTAGGTTTACCGTCAGGAAGTTTTTATAAAGCTTACTGAAGTTCATGAGGTTGCCGCCCACGTTGTAACGCTCGTCATTTCCATAGCCCAGAGAAGCATCGCCAAACCAAAGGTTCTTATACTTTTCGTCTATGGTAAGGTTAAGGGCTACGCCCTTAGAGTCTTCGATTCCCTTAAGGAGTTTGTTGTTGGAGTAGTTTTGCAGCACCTCTACCTTATCAAGGGGTTTAGAAGGCATATTTTTGGTAAGCAGGCTGTAGCCACGATTAAACAGGTCGTCGCCATCTACCATGACTTTCTCTACTTCGGTTTCTCCATAAAATATCTTGCCGTCTTTTTGCACGGTAACACCGGGAATGTTTTTTAGCAGGTCTTCTACCACCACTTCATGGCCTGTGCTTAAAGCTTTGGCATCATACACAAGGGTGTCGCCATGCAGGCGAACGGGCTGTTCGGCCTCAATAACAAGTTCCTTAAGCTGTTCCTCGCTTTCTTTAAGGGTAAAGTTCTGGGTAAGGTTCTTACCATCGGTAAGGGTTATTTTTTGGGTTATTTTCTGAAAGCCTAAAAAATTAACCTCAAGGGTATAGTCGCCACCTTTTTTAACGGTTAGGGTATAGCTGCCGTTTTCCTGCGAAATGCCGTAAGCCACAAATTTGCCCTCATTGTTTTTAATCACGACAGAAGCCCCCGGCAGTGTTTCGCCGGATAACGCAGTAATTTTACCCGTTAGCTGTGTTTGTGCTAAAGCAGGAATTGCAAGCAGAAAAAAAAGAAAGGGAAATATTATTTTTAGCACTAGGTAGTTCCTAAATCGTTGGTTTTTTATAAAATAAAGCAAAAATTCTTACATATTATTCTTCCCACTCGTATTTAAGTTCATAACCTCCCCTATAGTATACAACTTCGCCCATACCGGGTGTCAGGATTTTCATTTTAGCATCTAAATTGGCATTCCATTCGGCATCATCGTCCATATATTGTTTTAGGGTCATAGGTTTTTTATTTCGTGTTTTGAGCAAAGCATTAAAATCTTTGTCAAACACAGGATCTCTCCTGTATTCTACTTTTTCAGCACTCCATGAATAAGTATTGGTTGCATCCGTTACCTCAATAATTAAACCGGGAAGGCCATGCAGTTTCCATGGCCCGTAAGGCAGCGGAATTTCGGGTGCAAACCAGGCAATCCATTCCCTGCCTCTAAAAGAAGTTGTTGCTTTGATACAGGCATAACCCGCAATTGTTTTTGTTTCGCCGGTTATATCCCATTTTAAATTATTGTACTCATCTTTAACAAGTACAGCATTTTGCCCAAGGTATTCATAAAACAAAATCTCCTTTTTCTTGTGGTCTACCTTTAAATATTCTGCATAATCATCAATCCTGGTTCTTTTTGCTTCATATTTAGCGTCATTGTACACCTGAGTATTATAATTCGCTATATATATGGTATTTTGATTTTCTGTATACAGTTTTGCATATAGCGTGTTTGGGGTATCACCATTATTAAATATCTTGTATTCAATAACAGCTGCACTCTTTTGAGAAAAGCAGCTTAAACCAACCAGCAAAAAGAATATTGATAGTGTACGCATAATTATAGCATTTATTCTTCCCATTCGTATTTTAGTTCCGGCCCCAGCCGTATGTCAAGATCTTTGCTTTCGGTAGTACGGCTTTCAGCCTGCATCGCCAAATTTATGTTTGTAAACATTTCCTTTCGTTCTGTCAGGAATTGCTGGTAGGTAATGGGTTTTTTATTCCTTGTTTTTACCAAAGAGGCAAAAGCTGCATCAAAAAGGGTACTGGTTTTAAATTCAGTTTTCAAGGCCTTGTAGCTATGTTCGTTTTCGGCATCATAGGCCTCAACGATAAGTCCGGGCAGGCCATGCAGTTTCCATGGGCCAAAGGGTATGGCGACCTGCGGCGTAAACCACGCTGTCCATTGCCTGCCTCTGTAAGACGTTGTTGCTTTTATGCATTTGTAACCGCCTGTTGTTTTGGTTTCACTGCTTATATTCCACTTAAACTCATGATAGGTATCTTTAATCAAAAAAGGCTCCTGTATGATGTCAAACAGCAGCATTTCCTTTTTAGCATTGTCGGTTTTGAGGTAATTGTTGGTCAGTTTTCTTTTTTCGGGAAAGGCGTCACCCTCGGCATATATGGCATCATCATAATTCGTATAAATTGCGGCATTGCCCATCGCATACAGTACAGCGTGTCCCGCACCATATACAGGCATAACTTTAGACTGATGTGTTTCCAGATTTTCTACTTCTATACCGGCTGCCTTTCCCTGCGCGGCACATGAAACAATAATGAATAATGCGATAAATAAGATAGTTGCTTTCATCTGTTCTATTATGGTTCCCACTCAAAATGAAGTTCTTCGCCCGAGCGTGGCGGCGTATTTATGGTAAGCGATCCTCCTTTACCTTTTAATTCCTGCTGCATTTCGGCATGAAAATTTGCTGTGGCTTCTGCCTTATCGTCTAAAAACTTCTGGTAGGTAACGGGTTTGCTGTTTTTTGTTTCATATATCTTCGCAAAGTTTTTAGTAATAATATCGCTTTTTTTAAATTCTATCTTTACGGCCTTAAACGTATATCTATTAGTACTGTCGTAAGCTTCCAGAATTATTCCCGGCAATCCCTGCAGTTTCCATGGTCCAAATGCAAGCGGAATCTCGGGTGTAAACCATGCTGTCCACTCCCTGCCCCTAAAGCTGGCAGAAGCTTTAATGCACTGCAATCCTGCTACCGTTTTGGTTTCGTCGGTTATTTTCCACTCCGGGTCAGGAAAAACATCCTTTACGAGGAATTTATTCCTCATGATATCGTCAAAGAACAGCATCTCTTTCTTGTTACAGTCTATCCTGTAGTAACTATCTTCAGGGGGGAAGGGAGAAGAAAATGCCATTTTTGCCAGCTCATTGTCAGGCTTTATTTTTTCGGTCCACGATTCTTTAGTGTTATATTTTTCATGATACACCGCCACATTGCCGCTTACATAAAGAGTAGTATGCATTTTCATCGGTAGGTTGGTGTCAAAAAAAGCCTGATATTCTACCTGTACATCATTGCTTTTCTGCGCATTGGAAAATAGGTAAATAAACAGAAAGGTAGTTGAGATTGTTTTTTTCATAGTTGAACGGGCGGATTATTAACGATAATATAACACCAATTTACTTACAAAAGTGTCTTTAAGAGGTTAAAGCTTTGTTAAAAAGAGGTAAGGCTGAAGAAAACCAAAATCTTTATCTTTGCACCCATGAAATGGTTAACATCAATTTTCAGTATAAAAGCAAATCAGGATAATACAGACCCAATGAAGAAGTACCTTATAGTAGGCCTTGGCAACATAGGCGCAGAATATGTAAATACCCGCCACAACATAGGCTTTAAGGTAGTAGACAGGATTGCGCAGCAGGAGGGGGCTTCGTTTGAAACGGCCAAGCTTGGCGCCATGGCCGAAGTGAAGATTAAAGGCAGGACACTTTTTCTGCTTAAGCCAAATACCTATATGAACCTTAGCGGAAAAGCCATCAAATACTGGCTCGACAAAGAGAATATTCCGGTGGAGAACCTTTTGGTTATTACCGATGACCTTAATCTGCCCTTTGGCACCATACGCCTTAAAGCTAAAGGCAGCGACGGTGGCCATAACGGACTCAAAAGTACACAGCAGGTACTTAACTCTGCCGATTATCCGCGGTTTAGGTTTGGCATTAGCGATGAATTTAAAAAAGGAAAACAGGTAGATTATGTGCTTGGCGAATGGACTGCAGAAGAAAATGCAAAACTATCTGAAAGGCTGGATATGTCGTCTGAAGCGGTGAAGTCTTTTGTGCTTTCGGGGCTTGCCAATACCATGAGCAGCTATAACGGAAGATAATTTTTTGCAGAAGAAGACTTGCCGCTAAAAATTATGAAGATAATTTGGCATATAAACTGTAAGTTTGCGCCCGTAAAATCCAATCACATGAGCAAACTTTATTTTTCTTTTATCGCGGTTTTAATGGCTGTATCTGCATACGCACAGCCTCGTAAAGGCGAATTTATAAATGTTTCGGCGGGAATTGGCCTGGTGGCACCCGATGATGATTCGGACACTGACGGATCAGGATTTTATGCACAGGCAGAATATGTATGGGCTCCTAAAACATGGTTTGGTGTTAGGCCATACGCGGGACTTGTGATAGCATCGGGCGATAACGATGACAACAGGCCTGCTGGTGTAATGAGGGAATATATAAAATCTAACGCTGCTTTGCTTGGCGCAAAAATACGCCTTGTAGCTCCCATTCCTTATGTTGCGCCATTTTTTGAGACAGGCTTGGGTATGTCTATAGGTTCGTTTGAAACGGTTACGCAGTATAACAACGTTAAGAAAAGCGGCGTACTGCTGCATATCCCTGTAACATTAGGCCTTGCCATAGGGCGCAGGCACGCTACAGAGATTAAATTCGTTTACTATTTCACCGATTCTGCCAAACAATTCTCAGGAGCGGCAGCAGTGGGTTTCTCTATTCCGTTAGATAACAATTAATTTTTAGGATATACAGTATAACAGAAAGGAAGCCATTGGCTTCCTTTTTTTGTAAACTAATTTTATTTTGGAGTTACCCCGGCATTTCACTCATCATATCTATCATTACCTGACGGGCATTTAGGGCATACATCCATTCCATCATTGCTGCGGTTGTTTCAGCTTCTTCGGTAAAGCGTTCAAACATTTGGTTTTCGTAGTGGGCTATTGCCTGCTTCAGTTCGGTAAACTTACCGTTTGTCAAACATTCGGTAAGGTTCAGTGCGTCCAGCATTGCTGTGTTTACACCTTCGCCATTCGGCGGAAGCACGTGCGCCGCATCGCCCAGCAGGGTAATGTTGGGCTGTGTTTCCCAATGCAGGCCTAAAGGCATGCCATGCAGGGGGCGGTATGTAAATTCAGCCTCTGGGCAGTCAAATAATTCCAGCCAAAGTTCGTCCCATCCGGCAAATTCTTCTTTAAACCATGCCAAAACCTGCATATTATCGGTAAGGTCAATACCACTTGACGATGCCCAATCTAAAGCTGCCTTCCAGCCAATGTATACGTCAAGGCTGCCGTCGCCTTTTTCGCTAAGGAATAATGACCGGCATTTTCCGAGTGCCGTTATCTTTCCGCCCTTTACTAAAGCGTTGAGTATAGGGACATTCTTTTCTGCGTCGGGAATATTACCTACTAACAGCGTGACACCTGTATATACCGGAGCTATCGGGGTAACAACAGGGCGTATTTTACTGTTGGCGCCATCAGCACCCACAACAATATCGGCATAAGCGGTACTGCCGTTCCTAAAAATAATGTTCCATCCATTTCCTGATCTTTCAAGTAAAACGATATGGCTGTTCCACACTACGGAATCAGGCTGTAGGGAGTCTAATAGTATATCGCGCAGCGGGCTGCGGTCAATCTCTGGCCTGAACCATTCATCGCCAAAATCTCCAGTCGATTCTTTTTCGTGTTCATCATAATGAATAACGGCGTGTTCGTCGGTTACGCGATACCTGTCGTTACCCGGCCTGTAAGTTGCTTTAAAGGCATCCATAAGTCCGGCTGCTTCAATGGCTTTTAACCCCGACTCATAATGCAGGTCGAGCGTTGCGCCCTGTACCCTTACATTCCTGTTAGTATCTCTCTCATATACTTTTACCGCTGCACCCTTTAGCTGAAGCAGGCGTGCTAGTGTCAATCCGCCCGGACCGCCCCCCACTACCGCAACTTTCTTATCTCGTACTATCATATCTTCATTTTAATCTGTACAAATTTATAGCTACATTTACAGGTAAAATAATCGTTATTGGTATTAAAATAGTCGTAAATGAAAGTTACAGTTGTAGATAAGCAACGGTCGGGAATAATGCGGGAGTTTGCCCGTGCCATAGCCGCGACCATTGACGGGCGATTTATCTATATCCCTAAAGACAAGGGTGAAGGTTATATTACCGGATTTAACTGGGATGAAGGCGAACTGCGGATGATGGTGCGCAACTATTACCTGAATGAGGAAATTTTGCTGGAACGTACTAATGAGCCAGACGAAGGGCAGGAAGATGTGATTTTTATGCTGAGTGGCATTTTTCCGTCAGCCTTTCCCGGCGAAGACCTCCCCCTTACAGAACAGCCGAGTGTGTTTATTACCCCTCAGGCGGTGTCAACGATGCTTACCATGCCTTCCAATACTTTTTTCAGGAGTATAGGCATTGCGGTGTCCCGAAAGTACCTGCAAATACTTTTTGGCACTATAGAACACCCTGTAGTAAAGAGCATAGTAGAATCTAAAGAGCACTTTGCTTTTGAAACAGTGATTTCGCCCGAAATGGTAAAAACGGCCAGCGAAATTCAGCACCTGCCTGTACCCGAAAGCATGGAAAGGCACTATTGCAAACTGAAATGTGAGGAACTGCTGTGCCACATCTTTGCACTTCTTATAAAACGTGACGACGTGCCTGCAAAAGGAATGCATATTGCAGATATTAAAGCTGTTTATGCCGTAAAGCTGCAATTGCAGTCGCACCTTGATGAACCGCCTAATATATCGGGACTGGCAAAAGAGGCCCGCGTGAGTGAACCCAAACTGCGTAAGCTCTTTAAGCAGACCTTTGGTAAGGGCGTGTTTGAGTATTACCAGTCCATGCGCATGCATGAAGCGGCACGGCTATTGAAAGAAAAGCATCTTAGCGTTTCTGAAGTAGGCTATCAGCTTGGATTTACTAACCTGAGCCATTTTTCAAGGGTTTTTGAACAGCATATCGGCATGAAGCCGAAGAAGTATTCGGCAACATAAAAAAAAAGGGGCTGCCTCAAAGGTGTCATTTTGAGCGGAACGAAGTGCAGTCGAAAAATCTCAACCAGATAATTCTGAGAGATTTCTCTATTCCGCTGCGCTTCAATCGAAATGACAAAGCGTATATAAAATACTTTTGGGACAGCTGCTTAAATTATTTAGGCAGTTGGATTAAAATCATTGTCCTGAGCAGGTGCCGGATTATCGGCTGCGGGAACTGGCTGTGCTGGAATGACCGAAGCAACAGGCCGAACTACGGGAACTATAACAGGTGCCGCCGGAGCAGTTATTGTATTGGAGTCATCTGAAACAAATGCTTCATTGGTCGTTTCGTTATTGAGAGCCTGGCTTTTGTTTTCGTTAAGCTTAAGCCCCAGGTAAGCCGCTGTACTGATGCCCATTAAACCCAGGAGGTTTGTTGTTAATACTGTATCATCGGGCAGGGTGGTGTGGCCTGATACATACCCGATATAAATACCGCCAACGATTACCGTCCAAATCACGTTTTGCAACCTGTGGATACTTACGCCTGCTTCGTCGGAAATGATATCAATAAAAAAACCTTCTGACGGATAATCCTGCTGCGGGATGGCTTCTCCCTGATTATTGCTCTGGCTGATGTCTATAGCCTTAGATACTACTGTAGTACCTGCCGCAATGCTTATAAGGGTAAGGTTAACGGTGTCCATAACCGGTACATTGATATCAGGGTATGCCGACTGCGATATAAGCAGGTATACAAACGAGCTGACAACAATCACGGTCCAGAATGCCAGCTGTGTACGGCCAAGGCTAAAGGCGGCTTTAGGTTTTTTGATCTTTGACTTGTGCGCAACCTTTACAAAATTTTCATCGTTAAAGACGGCGTTGCGCAGCATGGATGATTCGCCTGCAATCCAGATCATAAGTCCAGAAAGGACAATAAGTATACTATAATACATAACAGTAATAGGTTAGTTGGTTACTGTAAAAATAAGTCAAGCCTTTTACACCCAGCCACGTAAAAACACCTGATTTTAAACTATAAAACAGGCTGCACGATAACTCATGAGCCTGTTTTACGATAACTAATAACCGTGTCCTATTTTTTGGCCTTCATTTTTCTCTGTTTAAGGTTTGGAGGGTATTTTGCAAAAGAGATGGCAAAACTAAAATCGCCAAAAACATTATTGTTTACGGTATCTCTATCATAAGGTGCTATTGTACTATATACATGGCAGCTGTAGCAGGTGTTGGTGTTTTGTACATATGTCTCCATGGTAGAGTTGGCTACTATGGTTGCACCGCTCGCCATTGATGAAATGTTTATGTTCCTTGGCGATTGTATTGCCGTTGTAGGGTCCTTCTGAAAGCTTTGCGACCAGATAACATCTACCAGCTCATAGTACTGCCAAACAGAATTTGGATAAAACTTCCTGATGTTTTTCTGCATAAGCGCGTTTATCGGCGCTGCATCTTTTTTGTCAATACTATTTAAGCGTACCGTTTGCGTGGCTACCGGGTTTGCCTGGTTAAGATAGTATGGAGGAGAAGTATTGGCATTGCAGCTAACAACCTTTGTAGAATCTCCGGCTTTTGTCTTGATGGTTACCTGTTGTGCCTTACAATTAGGGTTATAAAAATTATAACCGTACTGCGATGGGGCAGG
The DNA here is from genome assembly GCF_033042555.1 of Flavobacterium sp. DG1-102-2. Classification (NCBI taxonomy): domain Bacteria; kingdom Pseudomonadati; phylum Bacteroidota; class Flavobacteriia; order Flavobacteriales; family Flavobacteriaceae; genus Flavobacterium; species Flavobacterium sp. DG1-102-2. Next base: position 88,167 of record NZ_JAWLIK010000002.1, on the reverse strand, counting down.
GCCGTTCAGGTTACTATTATCCGGGGCATTGTCTATCTGCTCAAATGTAGCCCAAACCCATGTAGGCTGGTTTTGCGTTTTATGGAGTATGTGCAGGCCAACCAGTGCCACAACGGTTTTTCTTAGTTTTTTTGTAATAGGGTCTAAAACTGTTGCATTAGAGAGTTTGTACCTTGCCCATTTAGGCGATGAAGGATCGGGCGCTTCCATCCAGGCGGCTTTAAGCTCAATAGCTCCTACAGCACCATTATAAACACCCTGCGGAAAGTTAATGGGTTGATTTTTCTGTACGGTGTCGTGCTGTACCTGTGCATTATAAAAACCTTTTTTTACCACGTAGTCATAATAATCTTTGTTTAGCATTATCTCATACCAAACATTGGTATTGTTTTGTGCCCCCAGCCAGCTCGGCTTGTTGAAAGGCGCGGCCTGATTTGGGCTAAAGCTTACTTCAGAACCATTTTTTTCAATCTTGCTTACAAACGTTAGCAGCTTGGTCTGCGTTTTTTGCATCAGCAGTTTTTGCGATTTAAACAGCGCGCTGTATTCGTCAGACACTAATGTACCCCAGGCCGGCGGCTTAGATCCGTCGTCAGGAAACATAACCTCCCTTGGCATGTAGGTTTCCCATTGCACGAACGAATAATCCCTTGGCCTCCCGAAAGTGGAACCAGGCCCCGATGGCCAGTTCAGGGCTATAAACTCCTGCCATGCAAAACAATCGGCCTGTACCTGACTGTTGAAAGACTGCAGATCACCCGGAACATTGTTGTTAAAGGTTATGGGTAAGTTATAGCTTGTAGAATCTACCGAATGGCAGTTACAGGTGTTGGCAGGAGTATCAATAACGGCATAATCAGCCGTTTTATCTAAAATCCCCGCTTTTGTAGCAATTGCACCCAATAAAAGTGCTGTGCTGCCCACCCAGAATATTTTTTTGTAAAGTGTAGTTTTTGTTTTCATTGTTAAGGTGTTATGAATTGAAACAAGACAGAAGAAAGAACCGGGCGTTATGGTAAAGCAATGCCCGGTAGTCTTCCGCAATATTCAGGTTACGATAAGTTATCTACTGTTATTTTAACCTTTATGCTGCCTTTATTGTCGGTAAGGCCGGCACCATACATTCCGTTGAGGTCGTCGTTAATGCACAGCTGCAGTTCGCCGCTAACATTCGTAGGTACTTTGGCACTTATTCCTACTAAGAACAGGGTGTCGCCCACTTTTCCTATCAGTGCGCCTTCATTTTGGCCCGGCATTGTGTAGCCCGGCTTAGCGGCTATAAACTGTGGCCCTCCTTCAGGGCCATATAACTGGCCGTTGTTTGTGCCGGGATTAGCCGTCCATAGCCCTCCTGTGTAAATAATGGCAACCTGGGTGCCGGGCGTAACCATTACACCTGTATTCTGCCAGCCTACGTTTGCCTGTACTGTCGTAGGAGCGACTGTAAACATCGCAGGCATTGCAGTGCTTTTAGCCTGGCCTGTATTAGTAATGAAAACGCCATGTGCCCCGGCCAAGGCATTTACCCCAACGTTTACCGATATAAATAGAGCAGTATAGCTGCCCGGCATGCTGTTGCCGGGTACGGCATAATTAATGCCTGTTTGGACCGAATTTACAACTGCGCTGATGTTTGGATCGTCAAAAGATACCGAAGGGTATGTTAAGGCATCGCCTGGTTTTGCCGTGCAGGTATCGCATATAAGCACCATCTCTACACCTGTTGCCGAATTAAAAATAACAGGCGGAATAAAGGTACTGTTGCTTAACAGCGAGATAGGGTTATTTACAGGATTAGGCACTTTAGTGTTGTACATGGCCGTAAAATAATCCTCATAAAAAAGCTGTAGCGGCTGCGCAAATGTGTTTGCTGTATCTGGCGATCCCACAGCATCATAACCTGCAGGCTGTGTAGTGCTTTCGTAAGCACTGGCAACGATCTGCATCTGGAATGTAGCGGCAATCTGAGAGCCCCATTGTATGTTTTGGTTACTGATCTTAATATCGCTAACCGTATAGTTTTTATCCGCCGGTACTTCAAACACGGCATGTAGTATAAAGTTGCCCGGCATAGGATTACCGTACTGGTCGTTCAACTTTTCAGAACCCCTGACTATGTTCCAGAAAGCAGATGCATCTGTACCGTCGGGCGTGGTATAGTTATTAAAGTTAGGCATTTGTATATACAGTCCCGGAGGATCTGCCAGGGTAGCCACCTGCGGTTTACCGCCTGTAAGCATACCATTTACAAGATTGTTTACCGTGCCACCAATGGTAGGGTCGCTGTTACGGTTCTTTTGGCCGTACTGCGCGTCGCACAACAGGTTGTTATACAGCCTTGAAGGCCACTGTGTATTACCTGTTGTACCTGACGGATTGTTGCGCTGTACCGTTGCAGCAGTGGCAAGGCCAATTTCTGTTTGCAGCGTGTTTGGCGTACTCGTTAAGTGTATTGCTCCTCCCAAAGCATCGGTAGATACCGGCCCGCTGTTCCATTTGTTCAGCGGATTATAAACGGGCCCTCCGGTAGCTGGATTCACTGCGCCCTGCAGGCTGAGGTCGGCAAGTGTAATCTGCGGTTTATTTAAGATCGACTGGTATAGCGACACTACTTTAGCAGGGTCAATTAACCAAAGGCTGTTCCAGTATTCAGGGTTTTCGCAGGTAAAGTCTATGCGTGTAATCTGGTTATTTGCATTCCTTGTTACTGCCCATTCGCAATACTCATCCTGCCAGCCTCTTGGGCCATACGGGAAATAAGGTATTGTGGCAGTTGGTGTCCCGCAGGGGTTATTGTTTATCAATGCAGGCATATTTCCGGTATCTGCCATTTCATTGAGCTGGCTTTGCTGTGCATTAGGAAAGTTAAAGGCAAGCCTTCCGGGAAAAGCCGACCATTTTACATTATAGGTATTGCTTTTTGGGTTGTCCTGAACCGGATCGTAATAATTTGTAGTCGGCGGAGTGTTGGTGGCATTCCACGGATTACTAAGCATTCCCTGTTGGGTAAACTCATCAAGGTTAGCGCTCCACAGCGCATCCATTGCCGCCTGTTTTGCCGCATCATCCTGAAAATCAGTAATGCCTGCAGGTGTCCTGAACCTGAAGCTGCCTGCCTTGCCTGCTACGGCTGTACCATCCTGTTCGTTAGTAAATTTTGTTTCCATTGTATTGGGTTTTTTTAGTGGCCTTACTCGTTTGGCTTTTCAGGTACCGCCCCCTGTTTTTGGCGTAGCAGGGATCACGCTTACTTATATATGTATATTTTATTTGTTGATAGACAATGCGGTAGCCTGCGCAATACAATGCGCACTATTCATTTTTAATTACAGCGGAAGAATGGGGTGGAGTAAAATTAGATATATTTATTTGTGAGAAATACCGTAAAAACACCTGTTTTTTTAGTAACGCTAATTAATCATTCCTTAATCCCTGCTTAACGGCATAAAAGTATGGGTACACTAAGTTTGCACCGGTAGTAAAAACTAATTGTTTAAAACAGTTTTTACTACGAAAGCAAATAATTTACGATCGTAAAAAAGATAATAGTTAGGGTAATTTGTTTTTTGAAAGTGGGGAGGGTCAGCAATTTTGCAGACCCTTTCTTTTTTGCTTTTTTTAAAGGTACGTTTAAAAAGCAAAAAGCGTAACATTATTTCATAACTATCTCATTATAAGTACTCTAGTGTCATGTAATGTTACGCTCAAAAACCGCGTTTTGGAGTACAAAAAGTGCAATATTAACTGCCTGAAACGGCTTCCATTTTTTCTTTTATCTCATTAAGGCACAGATTGTTAATGCTGCCTTCATGGGTGTGTTTTGTGGCCTTTGGGGAGTGGAAAGAATTATTTTCAACCTGTTCACCCACTATTTTATAAGCATCCCTAAAGGGTACGCCTTTGGTTACCAGTTCGTTGAGAGCGTCTACCGTGAAAAGGTAATCGTATTTTTTATCGTCGAGGATGTTCTCGTTGGGCTGTACCTCCTTTATGCTGAAAGCCATCATTTCAAGGCATGATTTCAACGTCTGGATGGCAGGGAACAATCCTTCCTTCAGCAATTGCAGGTCACGGTGGTAACCGCTTGGTAAATTGTTGGTTATCAGGGTTAATTCGTACGGCAACGCCTGAATTTTGTTGCATTTTCCTCTTATAAGCTCAAAGATATCAGGGTTTTTCTTGTGCGGCATGATACTGCTTCCTGTTGTAAGGTGTTGTGGCAGAGTGATAAAGCTAAAATTCTGGCTCAAGTACAGGCAGGCATCCATAGCTAATTTGGATAATGTCCCTGCTAAAGATGCCATGGCAAACGCAGCCGTTTTCTCCGCTTTGCCACGACTCATTTGCGCGGCTACCGAATTGTATTTCAGTGTTTTGAATCCTAATTCCTGGGTGGTAAATGTTCTGTCTATAGGAAACGAGCTGCCATATCCCGCCGCAGATCCAAGCGGATTCTGGTCGGCTACCGTAAGGGCTGCATTGAGCATAACTACGTCATCTACAAGGCTTTCGGCATACGCCGAGAACCACATGCCAAACGATGACGGCATAGCCACCTGAAAATGGGTATAGCCAGGCAATAATATATCTTTTGTTGCTTCGGCTTTTGCCATAAGCAGGTCGAATAACTCTTTGGTTTGCAGTTTAATAGCGGTTAGCTCTGCTTTTAAGAACAGGTGTACGTCTACTAAAACCTGATCGTTTCGTGAACGTGCGGTATGTATCTTCTTGCCGGTATCCCCCAGCTTTTCTATAAGCAGGTATTCTACCTTACTGTGCACATCCTCAAAGGATTGCTCAATAAAAAAATCGCCTTTTTTAATGTCGGTGAGTATGTCTTCGAGTGCCATTACAAGGTCTTCAGCTTCTTCATTGGTAAGCAGGCCTACAGATGCCAGCATCTTGGCATGCGTCATGGAGCCAACTACATCATATTCAGCTAATAGCAGGTCAAGTTCGCGGTCATTGCCTACCGTAAAGATGTCGGTTTTTATGTCGGTAGGTATTCCTTTTTCCCAGAGTTTCATGGTTGTTCTTTTAGGTTGGAGGCCAGCGCTTCCGGTGGTATTTCCTGTTTTAGGAATTTGCCCAGTATGTTGATATACAGGCTAATTCCTTCTTCAATTTCGTTAATGTATATAAATTCGTCTGCCGTATGCGACCTTGGCGAGCTGCCCGGGCCCAGCTTAAGCGACTGGCAGTACAGCACCGACTGGTCTGACAGTGTAGGCGAGCCATAAGTGGTCCTGCCCAGTTCAATTCCCGCTTGTACTATCGGGTGGTTTTTGTCTATAGATGAGGAGTTTAGGTGCAGCGAACGCGCTTTTACAATTGCTTTGCCTTCAAGCTCCTTTTGTATTATATCCAGTACCTGAGTGTTGGTGTAGCAGTCGTTAACCCGCACATCTACAACAAGATGGCATTCAGCAGGGACAACATTGTGCTGTTTGCCCGCGTTGATGCCTGTAACGGTCATCTTCATTGGGCCAAGCACTTCGCTTACCTTGTCAAAGCGGTAATTCCTGAACCATTCCACAACACCTAATGCGTTGTAAATAGACACGTTATCATTGGGGTGGGCGGCATGACCGGGTGTTCCCTCTACAATAACATCAAGTACTAACAGGCCTTTTTCGGCAATGGCCAGTTGCATTTCTGTAGGCTCACCTACGATGGCACAATCCAGTGTCGGCAGGTGTTTCAGCACGCTGTTCAGGCCATCCGGGCCGCTGCTTTCTTCCTCGGCAGATGCCACGATTACCACATTATACGGCAGGTTTTCGGCCTCATAAAAGTAGGTGAACGTGGCTATCAGCGATACTAAACAGCCTCCTGCATCGTTGCTCCCTAAGCCATGCAGTTTACCATCCTTAACAATAGGTTCAAACGGGTCAAGGGTATAACCCTGATTGGGTTTCACGGTATCATGGTGGGAGTTCAGCAGCAGGGTAGGCAGGGCCTCATCGTACTGTTTATTGAATGCCCAGATGTTATTGTTCTCGCGTTTAAAAGGTATGTTGTTGGCAGTGAACCAGGCTTCTATGAGTAGTGCGGTACCCTGCTCTTCCGATGAAAAAGAAGGGGTGGCAATCAGCTGCTTTAGCAATGCAATAGCTTCTTGTGTAAGTATTTGTATGGATTTTTTGGACATAATCGTGTTTTTTGGTTAAGGCGTGATAAGGGTATGGGCTTCGCCTTTTATCATAGCCGGACTGCCGATGCCTATTTGCTTAACACCCTCATTCAGTGCGTTAAAGCAGTTTTCAAGCTTAGGCAGCATGCCGCTGTGTATGGCTCCCCGTTCCTTAAGATTACGATAGGCCTCAAAAGTAAGCGTTTTTATAACCGAGTCCTCGTCATTCACGTCAAGCAATACGCCTTTTTTCTCAAAGCAGTAGAGCAGTTTTGCATCAAAATAACCAGTGCAGCCCACTGCCAATGTACTGGCAATGGTGTCTGCATTGGTATTCAGGAGCTGACCGTTTCCATCATGTGTTACAGCACAAAAAACGGGCACAACATCCTGAACTAAAAGCGTTTTAAGCAATTCGGTATTCACCGAAACTACATCGCCTACAAGGCCAAAATCTACCGCTGCATTCGTTCTTTTTTTAGACAATATAAGATTGCCATCAGCTCCCGTAAAGCCCATGGCATTGCTGCCAAAACCCTGAAGAGCAGCCGTAATGCTCTTGTTTATCCATCCGGCATAGGTCATAACTGCGACCTCGAGCATAGGGGCATCGGTAATCCTGCGGCCCTCGTGAAAAACAGCTGAGATGCCCAGGCTTTCTGCGGTACGGGTAGCAAGTTTGCCACCACCATGCACCAGTATTTTTGCACCCTGTATAGCGGCAAAATCCTTTAAAAAGGAGTCAAGCGTAATAGCATCATCTAATACGTTGCCGCCTATCTTTACAACGGTAAGCTGTGGTTTATTGCTCATTGTCAAGTATTTTGGTCAGTATAGCCTGTGCCGCAAACGTACGGTTATTGGCCTGCGGAATTACTATTGAAGCCTCGCTGTCCAGCACAGCATCAGTTACGATCATGTTCCTTCTTACCGGCAGGCAGTGCATGAATTTAGCGTCGTTGGTCAGCGCCATTTTTTCGGGAGTCACTGTCCACGATGGGTCTGTGCTCAGTATTTTGCCGTAATCGTCATACGAACTCCAGTTTTTGGCATAGATAAAATCGGCATTGGCAAAAGCCTCATCCTGATTGTGGGTAACAGTTACCCCGGCTATAAATTTTTGGTTCAGCGAATAACCTTCAGGATGGGCAATTACAAAATCTACATTGACCTTTTTCATCATTTTTACGAACGAATTAGGCACCGCATGCGGCAGGGCCTTAGGGTGTGGCGCCCAGGTAAGCACCACCTTTGGCCTGTCTGTTTTTTTATATTCTTCAATGGTAAGGGCATCGGCTACGGCCTGTAACGGATGTTCGGTAGAACCTTCAAGGCTTATAACAGGTACCGATGCATATTTAAGAAACGCACTTATTACATACTCCTCTTCATCTTTTTCCTTGTCCGTCAGGGTAGGAAAGCTTCGTATGGCTATTATGTCGCAGTATTGCGAAACCACCTGTGCGGCCTCTTTAACGTGCTCTGCGCTGGTACCGTCCATTACAGCGCCGTCTTCAAACTCCAGCGACCAGCCTTCGGTATTCAGGTTCATCACGATGGCATTCATGCCCAGGTTTAGCGCCGCTTTCTGGGTGCTTAATCGGGTGCGCAGGCTTGGGTTAAAGAACAATAGCCCAATGGTTTTGTTCCTTCCTTTTTCGGGGTGGGAAAAGGGAGCCGCTTTTATGATTTTTGCCAATGACAACAGGCCTTCGAGATCCTGGACATCATCAACAGAAGTGAAATTTTTCATTGTTTTTAAATTTAAAATCAACGGGTTAACCTGCAAGGTTTCAGAAACCTTGTGGGTTTTGATATAAGGTTTTATACCTGCAAGGTCTTTAAGATATTGCAGGAACTGCTTCAGCCGAAACTGCCTCAAGCGCCTTCTTCAATCCTGCAAAAAACACATCCACATCTGCTTTTGTAATAGACAGTGGCGGCAATATACGCAGCAGGTTTTTTTGTGAAGCATTGCCTGTAAATATGTGTTCCTCGTAAATAAGTTTCTTTCTCAGGTCGCCTATCTCAAAGTCGAACTCAAGGCCCAGCATAAGCCCGCGGCCTTTGATGTTCTTTACCTGCGGAATCTGTCCTGCCAACTCCTTAAAGTAGGCGCTTACCTCGTTTACGTTAGCGATAAGATTTTCTCTTTCGATGATTTCCAGTACCGATAATGCTGCCGCCGATGCCAGGTGATTACCGCCAAAGGTAGTACCCAACAGTCCGTGGGATGCTTTGAATTTAGGCGAAATAAGGATGCCTCCGATAGGGAAACCGTTGCCCATACCTTTGGCAAGGCTTATAATATCCGGCTGAATATCATGGTGCTGGTGCGCAAAGAACCTGCCTGAACGCCCGTAGCCGCTCTGTATCTCGTCCAGTATCAGTACCACATTCTTATCGTTGCAGGCTTTAGCAATGTGCTGAAAGAAGTCGGTCGTTGCCTCGTCAAGCCCGCCTACACCCTGAATGCCTTCTATGATTACGGCACAGGCATCACATTTAGCAAGTTCTGCATCAAAAGCGGTACTGTCATTCAGCGAAAGGAAAACCACCTCGTGCCCTGCGTTTAATGGCGCTACTATAGATGGGTTATCAGTCGCCGCCACGGCTGCCGATGTCCTGCCGTGAAACGCCTTTTTAAAAGCGATCACTTTCTTTTTCTGGGTGTGGAAAGATGCCAGCTTTAGTGCATTCTCATTGGCTTCTGCGCCTGAGTTGCATAAAAAAAGCGTGTAGTCAGGATAGCCGGAAAGCTGTATTAGCTTAGTTGCCAATGCCTCCTGGATTGGGTTGTAAATAGAGTTAGAATAAAACCCTATTTTGCCCACCTGCTCACTTACTGCCTTTACATAATCGGGGTGTGAATGCCCTGCCGAAATTACACCGTGGCCGCCATAAAAGTCAAGGTATTCCTGGCCTTTATCGTTCCACACTTTTGCCCCCAGTGCTTTTACCGGGGTTATATTATATATTGGATATACGTCGAATAAATTGCTCATTTCATTTGTTTTAGTTTGGTGCTTAAACCATTTTATTTTTAGCGTTACCCCCAGCCCCTCTCCGAAGGAGAGGGGGCGTCCCCTTTTACGCAATAGGTAGCAACTCCCTCTCCTTTGGAGAGGGCAGGGGTGAGGTCATTCAGTTAAAACCCCGCCGGCTTCAATCTCAATCCCGTTGCTTCTTCCAGTTCAAACATCAGGTTCATGTTTTCTATAGCTTGTCCGGATGCTCCTTTTATAAGGTTGTCTATTACCGATGTTATCAGCACGTAACCGCCTTTTTGCTCGAGGCTTATGAAACATTTGTTCGTCTGCACGGCCAGCTTCAGGCTTATGCTGTCGGTGGTTACGTTTACAAAAGGCTCATCCTTGTAATAATCGTTATATAAGCTAACAACTTCCTTAAAATCTGCCGAAAGCTTTGTATACAGCGTGGCAAATATGCCTCGTGTAAAGTCGCCGCGGTTAGGAATGAAAAGCAATTCGCCCTCAAAACCGCTTTGCAGTTGCTTCAGGCTTTCGCCGATCTCGCCCAAATGCTGATGCTCAAAGGCCTTGTAATGCGACATATTGTTTGTCCTCCATGGATGGTGCGATGTAGCCGATGGCTGAACGCCTGCGCCCGTACTCCCTGTAGTGGCATTAATGTGCACGTCGTTTTGCAGCAGCCTTTTTTGTGCCAGTGGCAAAAGCGCTAACTGAATTGCTGTGGCAAAACAGCCGGGATTGGCTATATATTTGGCTTCGGTTATGGCTTTCCTGTTCAATTCCGGCAGCCCGTAAACGAACTGTTTTTCGTCAAAATTGGCATCTTTATCAAGTCTAAAGTCATTCCCAAGGTCGATAATTCGGGCATTCGCCGAAAAATTATGGGCCGTTAAAAAGGCTTTCGATTGCCCGTGGCCAAGGCATAAAAAAACAACATCAACGTCAGGATTCACGTTTTCAGTAAAGTTAATGTTAACATCGCCCAGTAAATCCTGGTGAACTGATGTTACCGGCTTGCCTGCATTGGTCGTGCTGTACACAAAATCTATGTTTACGTGAGGATGATTTGCTAGCAATCGCAGCAGTTCGCCTGCCGTATAGCCTGATCCCCCTATTATGCCTGCGTTAATCATACGTTTCTGCGTTTACCTGAGCGTAAATGTTTTGGGCATTGCCCACTATTTTAATAAACCCTTTAGCATCGTCTGCTGTCCAGGCGTTATTTACCTCGCCATATTGGCCAAAGCCGGTGTTCATAAGGTCGTGTGCCGATTCTATGCCGTCAAGCGAAAAATGGTATGGTTTCAGGGTTACAGTTACTGTTCCGGTTACTGTTTTCTGTGTATCTTCCAGAAATGTTTCAATGTTACGCATCACAGGGTCAAGGTACTGGCCTTCGTGAAAAAGCATGCCGTACCAGTTGCCCAGTTGCTCTTTCCAGTACTGCTGCCATTTGCCCAGCACGTGCTTTTCAAGCAGGTGGTGGGCCTTGATGATGATAAGCGGGGCAGCAGCCTCAAAGCCTACACGCCCCTTTATGCCTATAATGGTGTCGCCCACGTGAATGTCCCTGCCTATGGCAAATGCCGAAGCCAGCTCTTCCAGTTTTTGTATGTTAAGCGATGGTTTTTCGAAAGATCCGTTAAGGCCTACAAGCTCGCCTTTCTCAAAATGAAGGGTAACCTTCTCGTGTTCTGTCTTTTGCAGCGGAGAAGGGTAGGCTGTTTCCGGCAGCGGCTGTCCTGATGTAAGGGTTTCCTTGCCGCCTACGCTTGTACCCCAGATACCTTTGTTAATAGAGTACTGCGCCTTTTCCCACGAGTATTCCACACCGTTTTGCTGAAGGTATTCTACTTCCTGCTGGCGGGTAAGCTTCAGGTCGCGTATAGGGGTAATTATCTGCATATTGGGCGCAATGGTCTGGAAAACAAGATCAAAACGTATTTGGTCATTGCCTGCTCCCGTGCTGCCATGTGCAATGGCATCGGCACCCAGTTTCCTGGCGTGCTTAACACTTTCCAATGCCTGGAAAACCCTTTCGGCACTTACCGAAAGCGGGTAAGTATTGTTCTTAAGCACATTGCCAAATACCAGGTATTTGATGGCTTTCTCGTAATATTTATCTATAATATTAAGGCTGGTATGCTGTGCAGAACCCAGTTCATACGCCCTTTTTTCAATAGCAGAAAGTTCTTCAGCGGTAAAACCGCCTGTGTTTATAAGCAGGGTATGTACTTCATACCCAAGGTCATTCTTTAAATATTTAAGGCAGTAAGAGGTGTCAAGGCCTCCGCTGTAGGCTAAAACTACTTTTTTCATGATACTTTTTCTTTTTTAAGGAAGAGCGCCTGCTTGATGCTCTTAAGCCTGGCAAGCACTTTTTTATTAAAGGTGTATTGTTCGTCTGTTTGCTTTTTGTTGGCAGGGTCATACAGCATGCCTGTGCACAGGCACATCTTGTATTCCTTGCGCTCCAGGATATCAAAATTGGTGCAGCCACGGCATCCGTTCCAAAAGGTAGGATCATCTGTAAGTTCACTGAAAGGCACAGGCTTATAGCCCAGTTCGCTGTTTATCTTCATAACAGCAAGGCCGGTAGTAATGCCAAATATCTTGGCGCCCGGATACTTTTCCTGCGAGTAGTCAAACACACGCTCTTTGATTTTTTTGGCAAGGCCAAGGTTACGGTAGTCAGGGTGCACAATAAGACCTGAGTTAGCCACAAACTTACCGTGCGACCAGCTTTCTATGTAGCAGAAGCCTGCAAAATTTCCATCTGCCAGTGCGATAACGGCATCTTTGTTCTCCATCTTCTTCACGATGTAGTCAGGGCTCCTTTTGGCAATGCCGGTGCCCCTTATGATGGCCGAAGCTTCCATGGTATCGCATATCTGCTGCGCAAATTTATAATGCCCTTCATGGGCTATCACAATAGATACATCCATTGCAAAAAAAATATATAATTAATTGTAAAATAGGGATATAACGAGGTTTGAGCCGTACGGAACGGATCGTAATAGGTATGCAGACCTATGGCCGGACTGACCGTGGACTAAAAAGAAAGTTAAGGGATGCAATAATAACCGTACCTGCGTGTGCAGGGTTCCCAATAAAAAAGGATTGTGATTTCAATTCAGGAAATAATAAAAATGAATATTTGGGCAAACAATGTATGCGGTAGTATTACCGCACTATCCGGCTTGAAGCCGCTGTGTTTGTCCGTGACATATTAGTTATATGTAATTCATTTTTATTCATGAGATTGCAAATGTATAGCATTTTTCAATTCACAGCGTTAAAAAAGTGAAAAACTTTCTATTACCATAGTCACGCTATTCTCTTTATATAATTTCTAACTAAACATTTTTTGTCTGAAAAATATGATTTTTCCCAAAAACCATATAAAAAACCAAAGTCTTAGTTATGAGTGTTATAGCAATTATCTGTACTACAGAATATTTGCTCTTGTAGAACACGATGCAAATTTTAAAATATTTAAAATATTAATAAAACAATAGCTATTAAAATAGTTATCAACAATTTTTAGAAGTAGTTATGCAATAACTTTTGAGGTGTAGAGTTGCACTTAAAAAAGTACCAATAATTAATTATTCGGAATTTTCTTGTACATTTAATATTGAATTGTAGGCAATATCTTTCAGTTAGTCCCCCTGATTGATCAAATGCAGCATTTTTTTTTATAGTGTAATACCTTGAAAATAAAGGATTTTCCTATCAAAATCAATTCTGTAGGAAACTTACAAACTACTTCTTACGTAAGTGTTATATATGGCAAAATTGCTTTATTTTTTGTAAAAAAGTAGGTGAATATACGGGGATTTGTATAATTAATAATTAGATAAATTAACGTTTTTCAGCTAAAAAACGCAAAATATAAAATATAACAAAAATAATCAAAAAATGAATTTTTAACGTTATTTCGTCAAAAAGTGTTATAAATATAACAATTGAAAAATTATACTTTGTTAATTAAATTGTAAAATTTCATCAGAAAAATATTTATAATTTGAATATCAAAAGTGAGTTGGTCGTATTTTTATTTCATTTTGTCGAATTTAATTTTTGTTAAGAATTTGTTTACATACGTTTATTCTGTAAAGCAGATATTCGTGCTAATATCAAATGGGTAAATGAGAAAGGATTTAAAATCACTTTATTTAATTTTTAGCTTTTGCTTATGGCTTTGCTATAGCCTGTGCGGCTATGCCCAAAGCATCACGAAGCCTACCTATACTTTTACCCAGGCATGTGCCAAGCAAAGCTTCAATACATTTCCATTTAAATTTTCTGCCGCGCCAGTAGCCTCTTTTCAGGCCAATAACCAGTTTATAGTAGAGCTTTCGGGCCCTACAGGCAGCTGGGCATCGCCTACAATTGTAAATACACTAACTATTGCGGCAGGCAATAACCTTAACGGCAGCTTTAGTTTGCCTGTAACAACTGCGGGAGAAGGTTATAAAATCAGGGTAAGGAGTACAAATCCTGCTGTTACAGGCCTTGAAAGCAATCCTTTTCCGGCGTATTATGCACCACAAACAACAATATATTCTATAAATAACAGCCAGGGGGAGGTAAACATCTGTTCAGGTACTTCTTATGTATTAACTATAGACAATCCTACATCGCCATCATCACCGGCATATTATCCGTTCCTGGTTTACAGGTGGTATAAAAACTATGTTGAGATTCCGGAGCAGACAGGGCCGTCGCTTACTGTTTCAGAATCGGGGAGTTATTACGTAAAAACATATTATGGTGCATGTACTCCCGATTATACATCATATTCTAATGCGGTCCAGGTTAACATACAAACTATCTTAACACCGCATATAACTACAAACGATGGTAATAATAACCTTTGCCCGGGTGGCACTAAGATCTTAACCACCGATACGCAGCAGGCTAACTTTACGTATGTATGGTACCGTAACAATGTCGTTATTCCCGGAGCTACAGCTCCTTCTTATACTGCAAACCAGTCTGGACTTTACCACCTAAGGATACTAGGTGGTGGCTGTGTTTTTGAGACTAACGATATCGAACTCGAAGATGTAGATTTTAACCTTGATCCTGATCCGTCTGTACCAACGCTTATAATACCGGGGCAAACGATTCCGTTAACGGCAATTAATGATGCTGCGAACCCAACATATCAATGGTATAAAGATGGTGCATCTATAGCGGGTGCAACGCAGGCAACTTATAATGCCACACAGGCAGGAGTGTATAAAGTGGTGGTAAACGAGCTTGCTCCATGTAATATAACTAAAGAGGTAACGATTACATTGCTGTACCCCGATAGTTTTAACCTGGCTATACAGGCAGCTTCGGGCTATCAGTCGTGTGTGAGTACTTCTTCAACGCTTAGCATTTCGCAGTTTGATGCTGTAAAGGGGGCGGCTGTTACAAGTATATTAGGCAATAATTATGGATATGGCTACCAGTGGTATAAAAACAATATGGCTGTATCTGGGGCAACATCTACATCATTCGCTATTAACAGTGCTGCAGATAACGGAAGCTATGTGCTTAAAGTTACCATTCCAAATTTTGGTGAGATAACGTCTAATGCAGTAGCGGTAAATCTTTCTCCGGGTACTGTAACTATATCCGGGCCTACAAGTATTTGCGAAGGTGCTATTGCAGCGCTTACATCAAGCGTAACTAATGCTGCTTTTACCTATCAGTGGTATAAAGACGGCACAATGATTCCTGCAATTTCTACACCTACACTTGCTGCAGACCAACCTGGGAATTATTATTTAAGGGTAACACTGGGAAGCTGCACGGTACAGTCTAATACAATAAATATTTCTATAGAATCCGTTACTGTCAGTTCAACATCTCCAGCTACAGATGTTATCATTCCGGGACAGACCAAAACACTTACAGTAACAACAACCGCACAGGGGCCTCAGTATGTATGGTACAGAAATAACGTTGCACTATCGCAAACAGGGCCATCGCTTTCGGCTACACTGGATGGTGTTTACAAAGTGGTTGTAACACAAACCGTAGGCTGCAACGCCACTGCCGAAACTACCTTTACTTTAAATTACCCAACAGGATTTACGCTTGCCATTGCTGCAAATGCAGGATATACATCGTGTACAAGCACAACCGCAACACTGTCTGTAACAAGTTTTGAAGCGCAGACCTCTAACGGCAATATAAACGTTGCAAATATGGGCTATGCCTACCAATGGTACAGGAACAATGTGGCAATTGCAGGGGCAACGTCGGCAACGCTAACGCTTAACAGCTCATCGCAAAATGGCGTTTATAAGCTGGTGTCAACAGTACCTGATTTTCCGCCGGTTACTTCTAATAATGTGACGGTTAACCTGGCTATGGAGGCCATAACCATAAGCGGCAGTACGAGCCTTTGTACAGGGTCTACTGTTGCGCTTACTGCAAATGTAAACAGCGCAGCATATACCTATCAGTGGTTTAGGAACGGCACGGCAATTACAGGAGAAACCACAGCCTCGCTAACGGTAAATACCGCAGGCGATTATTACGTTAGGGTTACAGGTGCTGCCTGTACAACGCAATCTAATACACTCCAGATTCAGGTAGCAGCGGTAAATATATCGGTAAACGTTCCGGCTTCCGATATTATCTTCCCTGGACAGACAAAAAATATAACAGTTACTACAAACGCAGCTTCGCCTGCGTATGCCTGGTACAGGAATAATGTACTACTGTCTACAACGACTGCAACCTTAGCGGCAACACAAAGCGGTACATACAAAGTTATAGTAACACAAACTGCAGGCTGCAACGCTACGGCTGAGACTACTTTTGTATTAAACTACCCATCGGCATTTAACCTTGCTATTGCGGCAGATTCGGCCTATAGCTCATGTAGCAGCACTATAGCTACAGTAAGCAAAATTACATTTACTGCTACAGTACCTACAGGCACGGTAGATGCTTCTAACATGGGATATACCTATCAGTGGTTCAGGAACAACGTGGCCGTACCGGGAGCAACATCTGCTTCATTTATAATAAACAGTGCTGCCCAAAACGGAACTTACAGGCTTGAAGCTGCAGTGCCTGATTTTGGAACCATAGTATCTAACAATGTAACGATAAACCTTGCGGTTGAATCTATAGTTATTACAAACACGGCAGCATTCTGCGAAGGCTCATCGGTAGTATTAACTGCAAACGTGAGCAATGCGGGGTACGCCTATCAATGGTATAAAAATACTATAGCCCTTACAGGTGAAACCTCACCAACACTAACAGCCAATACCGAAGGCGATTACTACCTTATCGTTTCGGGCGGAACATGTACAATGCAGTCTAACACGATACACCTTCAGGCGGCATCTATAAGTGTAAATACTACAAACCCTGCGCTGGATATTATCCTGCCTGGACAAAATAAAATATTAAGCGTTACTACAGATGCGGTTGCGCCATCTTATGCGTGGTACAGGAACAATATGCTGCTTTCTGCAACTACGCCTACGTATACTGCAACCCAGGATGGTGTTTACAAAGTGGTGGTAACCCAGACATCAGGCTGTGCCGCTTCAGAAGAAGTTACATTTACCCTGCAATACCCGTCTTCATTCATCATTACAGTTGCTGCCAATGCTGCCTATACCTCTTGTGTTAGCAGTACTGCAACACTTACGGTAACCAGCTTTATGGCGGTAACACCATCGGGCAACGTAGACGCCTCGGCATTGAACTATCCAATTCAGTGGTATAAGGGAGTTACAGCTGTACCCGGTGCTGCAGGAAATACATTAACGCTTAACAATCCTTCTCAAAACGGGGTATATAAAGTAACGGCAACAATACCTGATTTTGCCCCGGTAAACAGCAATACTGTCACGGTAAACCTTACGCTTCCTGTGGGTGCAGTTGTTATAAGCAGCAATGGCCCGCTTTGCGATAACGCTACTGTAGTGCTTTCATCTTCAATTACAGATGCAGCATATACATATCAGTGGTATAAAGACGGCGTTCAGCTGGCAGGTGCTAATACATCATCGTTTACAACAGGAAATTCGGGCACCTATTATCTTATTGTTACTGCCGGTACATGTACATCGCAGTCTAACACGGTCAATCTTCAAAATGCTATCATAACGGTAAACAGCAATAATCCTGTTACCGATGTTATCCTGCCGGGTCAGACTAAAGTAATTTCGGTTACTACAGATGCTGTCTCGCCAACATACCAATGGTACAGGAACAACCTTCCGATCACCGATACTACAGCATCCATTACCGCCACACAAGACGGTATGTATAAAGTAGTGGTAACACAAACGGCCGGCTGTACAATTGCTGAAGAAAGAACATTCACCTTAGTATACCCTACATCTTTTTCGCTTGCAGTTGCTGCCAATTCAGGCTATTCGCCTTGCGGCGTTACCCCGGTAACACTAAGCATTTCAAGCTTTACTGCAATAACGCAATCGGGTAGTGTAGATGTATCTTCGTTAGGATACTCATACCAATGGTACAAAAACAGCGTACCGCTAACAGGCGCTACATCGGCTACATTACTGCTTAATGATGCGGCACAGTCGGGCAGTTACACGTTAATAGCTACAATACCTGATTTTGGAATAGTAACATCAAATGCCGTTGTGGTTAACATTGCAATACCATCGGGTGGGGTTACAGCTACACAAAACGGAGACCTTTGCGACGGTTCTACAGTTGTGTTATCGTCAAATATAACAGGTGCGTCTTTTACTTATCAATGGTATAAAAATGCTTCGCCACTGGCTAATGCAACTGCGTCTACTTTTACAGCAGACAGCGCCGGCGCCTATTATGTTGTGGTAACAGCAGGTACATGTACTACACAATCTAACATACTTAATGTGGCTGTTGCTGCAATAACGGTAAGCAGTACAAATGCAGCTGCCGATGTTATACTGCCGGGCGGAACAAAGGTACTCGCAGTTACTACAAGTGCCGTAGCGCCTGTATACCAATGGTACAGGAACGTTGTGCTGTTATCTGAAACTTCTGCATCACTTACAGCAACACAGGACGGAACATATAAAGTTGTAGTAACACAAACATCAGGATGTCCTGCTACTCAGGAAAAAATATTTACACTTACCTACCCAACAGGTTTCCAGATTTCGGCTGCGGCAGGACCATCATACACGGCATGCACAAGTACAAGTGTAACGCTTAGCGTATCCAGCTTTGTAGCACTTGCACAAAACGGAAATATAAATGTTCTTACTGCAGGTTACCAGTATCAGTGGTATAAAGACAATGTAGCCGTTCCAGGAGCAACCGGAGCAACGCTGGTACTTAACAGCCAGTCGCAAAATGGTGCTTACAGGGTAGAGGCAACAATACCGGGTTTCCCTAACGCAGTTTCTAATAATGTCGTTGTAAACCTTGGTATCGGTACAGTAACCATAACGTCGGCGGGTGCGCTGTGCGATTCAAGTTCTCAGGTAGTGTTTAGCAGCAGCGTTACCGATGCTTCATTTACTTATGCCTGGTACAAAGACGGCGTCGTGGTAAGCTCCGGCAACAGTCCGCAGTACACTGCAAGCGAGCCTGGAAGCTACAATGTAAAAGTTACCAGCGGAAGCTGTACAACTACATCTAACACGCTTACGATCCAGATGAGCGACTTTAGCCTTACGGCAACAAGCCCATTATCTGACATCATAATTCCGGGAGATACCACGCAATTAGGCGTGAGTACAACTGCGCTTCAGCCTACCTATGCATGGTACAGGAATGGGGTTCTTATTCCGGGCGCTACATCGCCTACACTTATAGCCACACTTGCAGGAGAATATAAAGTAGTCGTTACGCAAACCCAGGATTGTGTAATGTCTAAAGAGATAGTGTTTGATCTGGCCAACCCATCAGGTTTTGCACTTACCATAGGTGCACAGGATTATACAAGCTGTGTAAGCACACAAACTAACTTGTTTATTACAGAGTTTAAAGCGGTTACTAACGATGGTATTGTAAACCTTATAGGCAACAACTTTGGTTACGGTTACCAGTGGTATATGGACGGTGCTATTATACCGGGTGCTACAAATGTTACTTATGTGGCAACGCAAACAGGCATCTACTCGCTTGAGGTTAACATACCGGGCTTCGGTATCGTTACGTCAAACGGCCTCGCTATAGAGATTGCTTTTGCGGCAAGTGTAACCATACAAAAAGAAGGTGTTTTTTGTGCCGATGGTACAGAAGTTACACTGTTTAGCGATGCAGTAAATCCGGCTTATCAATACACATGGTTCCGCAACGGGGCAGCAATTGCCGGCGCAACGCAGCCAACGGTTGTTGTATCGCAGTCGGGCAGTTATTATTTATCGGTAGTTTATAACGGATGTACTATAGCATCAAACACAGTTACGCTGGAGCCGTACGATATGGATCAGGTAACAATTAGCGTTAGCACGGCTGTAGATCTGCCTGAAGGTACCAGTATAATCGTTACTGCAAGTGGTGCAGAAAGCTATACATGGTATAAGGATGGCAAAGAAATATCTATTGATGACAACATAAAAGTTACAGAGCCTGGTGTATATACAATGGTAGGTAAAGCGGGCGACTGTGAAGTTACAAGAGAATTTATTGTAACCATAGTAGAAAATAAAGTACTGGCAATACCTAATATCATTACACCAAACAATGATGGTGTAAACGACACATGGGCACTGCCGCTTAAATATTTAAATGATGATACAGAGGTGGTGATTTATTCGCCCACCGGAGCGATAGTTTTCAGGGCATCGCATTATAATAATAACTGGCCTGAATCTGATTTTACATGGTCAAGAAAAGACCCTGTGTACTATTATACAATAATGGAGAAGAACGTGATCACTAAGAGAGGATCTATAACAATTGTGAAGTAAGGCGTATGATAAAAAAATACATTTTATTACTTCTACTGGTTGTTATTACCACTCTTAACGGACTAAGGGCGCAGGATGCTCCTGTGTTAACCTTTAGCCCGCCGCCACAAAACAATATTAAGTTTAACAGGTTTTTGCTAAACCCTGCATTTTCGTTTGTGAGAGAAGATAACACATATATCGTGATGTACCACCGCAACCAATGGGTGCAGTATGACGACTCGCCAAAAGTCTACATGCTTTCCTATACAGGTAAACTGTCTGAAAGGGCAGGTTTCGGTTTTGGCATCTATCAGCAGAATATAGGTGTTATAAGCAGTTTTGGCGGCCTTGCAAACTATGCATATAATGTAAAGATCAAGCAGAAGTTTGATGTTACACTGGGTTTTAACTTTGCCTATTACAATAGTGGGGTGAATAAGGAACGTGCTATTACAGGCGAGCCTGATCCGCTTATCATGTCATTAAGAAACAATTCGCTGCTCAGCATACATCCGGGTATAAACGTGGAGTATAAGCAGTTTGACCTTGGTTTTTATGCAGAGAACCTTATTGATTACGACTTTAAGTCGAATAAGATGGCAAAGGAATTTACAAACAAATCGTTTTCGGGGCACTTAGCCTATACCCACCAGATGACCAGCCTTAAAGACCTTTTCCAGGACAGTGAGTTCAGGCTTATGCTGCGCGGAAGGACGAGTGAGCAGTACGGCTTTGGTCTGGGTGGTTCGCTATTGGTAAACTTCCCGAGGATAGGCTGGCTGCAAACAGGTACAGATGATTATTACGGAATTGCGATAGGGGCGGGTTTCCATTTTACAAAAAGGCTCTCGCTAGGCTATACGTTTGAAAGAACAACAAAAGAAGGCCTTGTTAACCTGGGGCCTACACACGAGGTGACCATGGTGTTCTCTTTTAAAGACAGGAATCTGGCTAAAAAAGAGGCACAGAAAAAAGAGGCCGAAGAAAAAGCAAAAGACAGCCT
The DNA here is from genome assembly GCF_033042555.1 of Flavobacterium sp. DG1-102-2. Classification (NCBI taxonomy): domain Bacteria; kingdom Pseudomonadati; phylum Bacteroidota; class Flavobacteriia; order Flavobacteriales; family Flavobacteriaceae; genus Flavobacterium; species Flavobacterium sp. DG1-102-2. The sequence continues at coordinate 67,149 of NZ_JAWLIK010000002.1, read as the reverse complement.
TAAGGCCGAAGACAATCTGCTGGATGAGCTAAAACCAAAAGACAGCCTTACTGCCAATGACAGCATAAGTGCGAAAGACCTTAAAAAAGATAGCCTTAAAAAAGAAACTAAAGCAGAAAAGGCGGCAAGGGTGGCAGCAGAAAAAGCGGCAGCGGAAAAGGCTGCAGAAGAAGCAGAATTTGACAGCAAAGGCGAGCTTGAAAAACTAAAACTGGACCTTGATCCTGAGAGCGCATATCTTGTAGAAGCATTACAAAAAGAAGACTCTATTGCCAAGATTAAAAAGGCGGCATTTGCCGAAAAGGTAAAAAACCTTAAGGAATATGCTAAGCAGGAAAAACAGGCAAAAGAAAATGCTACCGAAAATAAACCGGTAGAACTTAAAAATATAAGGCAGAATAAAAAGGTAGATAAGCCGGTAACGCTGGAAGATCTTAAGCATGCACCCGATGGTTATTATGTAGTTTCTAAAGACATTAATGCAAAAGAAGGTGACAAAACCGTAAAAATAGAAAAACACAAATCGTTTACCGATGCCGCAAATGCAGCAGAGAAAAAACGGGCATCAGGCAAGGAGAAAAATGTTTACATAGTGCATGTAGACAATAATCCTAACCCCGAACTTGAAGAAGAAATAACAAATAATAATACATCTAACACAAAACCTAAAACCTTACAAAATGAAACAGAATTACAACCAAGACCGGAAACGATTGTTGATGAGCTGCCTAAAGATGTTAAGCCGGAGGCTTTAAAAACTGAAGAGGATATCAAGGAGTTTTATTCGGAGAAAACATCTAAGCCCCGCGAAGCTATAAGCAGGGTGAAAAGGCTTTCTGTAGAAGGAATGGATGCGGGCTACTATATTATTGCCGGTGTATATTCTGAACAGGCTAACGCAGACAAGTTTGTAGCCAAAATGACAGAAAGAGGCCTTAAACCGGTAGCATTCCACAAGAACGGATACAGTTACGTGTACTTAAAAAAACACACCACATGGAGGGAGGCACTGATATCTTATTATTCTAATGTAGACAACACTTACTTTGACTCTATATGGATCATGAGCATCAATACCAATTAATAAATACATACCAAGAACATCAATTAAACACCAAAAACCCAATGCACTACATCAAATTTTACAAGTTTAGAATTGTAATCCTCCTGGGATTACTGCTGTCTTGTTTATCTGCAGTTGCCCAAACACCCGTACCCCCTGCGTTTGCCCCTAGGCTACAAGGTGGTAACATAAAGGTTAAGGGAGACGTTGTCTTTGTAGGTAACAACATGCTTAACAAGGCAACTATCGGAATCCCTGCAGAGGCAAATACCCCTTATAATGGAGGGTCGGATAACAACGACTTCAATATGGAATATATTGATATTGATAATGATCCCAATACCTTTAGTTCCAGTAGTGCCGACCTGGCATTAACAGGGAGCTGTACTAAGGTAGTCTATGCCGGTTTATACTGGGCTTCGGCCTATCCGTATGAAAGAAGCACAAATAAAGATGCCGAATGGACAGCTTCAGACGCAACAAGGCACAGCGATTATAACCAGGTAAAATATAAATTGCCGGGGGCAGCTGCTTACACAAATATTACAGCAGATAATATAATCTTTGATGGAAAAAGTACCGGACCATTAAACCAGTCCTATAAAAATGCTCCTATAATTTGTTACAAAAATGTAACAAGCATGGTGCAGGGACTTGCAGATCCTAACGGAACATATACTTTTGCTAATCTTAGGGCAGCAAGAGGAAGAAGGGTAGGGTCGTCTTCCGCAGGATGGGTAATGGTAGTTATCTTTGAAAATCCTACAATGCCAAGTAAATTCATCTCTACATTTGATGGTTATGCAGGGGTTTCGGGAACCACAACTGCTACTATCAATGTTAATGGATTTGTAACGCTTCCTTTTGACCTGCCGGTAAACGTAAAACTAGGCGTTGGAGCACTTGAGGGAGATATTAATATTAAAGGCGATAAACTTGAGGTAAAAGGAAACCTTACAGCAAACTATACTAATGTAGGCGGTGGGACTAACTCCTTAAATCCTACTAATAACTTTTTTAATGGTTCTATAACAAACAATAATACACCCGTTACATCCAGGGTGCCTAATAGTAGTAACACATTAGGTTTTGACCTGGATTTGATAACACTTGCAAATGGTAGTAAAGACATTATCAAAAACAGTGAGACAGGTGCTTCGCTAAAACTTACTACATCAAATGACACCTATGGTGCCTTTCTTGCCACTTTTGCAGTAGATATTATTGAACCTAATATTAAGCTCGTAAAAACGGTTAGAAATACTGCCGGTACCGATATATCCGGACAAAATGTAACCTTAAATTCAACGCTTGATTATATAATTACCTTTGATAACATTGGTAACGACGATGCTAAGAACTTTACTATAAAAGATATACTTCCGGCAAATACAACATTTGTATCGGTAGATATGGGTGACATTACAGCAGCACAAGGAAGTTATGTATATAACCCAGCGACCCGTACGGTAACATTTACCATCGCGAATAGCCTTGTTCAAAAAGACGAGCTTTCTGTACCGCATACTATAAAGCTGCGTGTAAAGGTTGCCGAAAGCTGTAACGAACTTACAGATGCCTGCTCTAACCTTATAAAAAACCTTGCGTATGCTACTTATGCAGGTGTTATAAATACTAATGTTATCTCTGAAGACCCTAGTGCTGCCGGACAAACGTCATGTGGTATTCCTATAGACGGTCCTGCAAACTTTTTAGTAGATGTAAGCGCATGCGTTTATGCCCGTACAGAGGTTATTTGTAACGGGTCTGTATTGCTTAAAGGTGCAAATGGCTACGGTACATACCAATGGTACTTAAAAACACCTAACGGTGATTTGCCATTAGCAACAACTAAGGATTATACAGCGGTTACTCCAGGAGAATATTATTACACGGCTACTCCCATAGCACCATGTATTGTTCCTATTACAGAAAACATTACGGTAAATGATTTCATTAATAACAGCATGACAAATCCTGTTATACCTGTTGCTAACGAAACAGTGCAATGTCCTAATAATGGTATCATGCTGCCTAAAATATTTTTGTGTGGCAGTAACGATTCAAAATACATACCTACTGGCATTAACTCTGGTACAGTAAAATGGCAGAGGCTTAATACTGCCTGTAACACGGTACCTGCAAACTGTCCTCATAATGCATGTCCTGCGTCAAACTGGACAGATATGTTTACAGGGCCTAACTATACCGTTACACAGGCTGGTGAATATCGTATCTATTATGATCCAAACGGTACCGGTGCGTGTCCTATTTATTTTTATTTCAATGTATATAAAAATAACTTTGACCCTTTAATTTCAAGCAAGGACATTGTATGTACCTCAAACGGTGAAATTAAAGTTGTAAACGCTTCGGCAGATTACCAAATAAGGCTTATCAATCAGACAACAGGTGCAGTATTAGTAGATTATCCAAATACAAACCCTGTATTCCCAATTATGGCGCAGGGTGCCTACACTATAGAGATGAAACAGATGGGTGTCCCTTTTGGCTGTACATTTACAGTAAAAGATATTACCATTTTAAACAGGCCGATCTCTGCTAATGTAATTACAGTAAACAAAACCTGTAATTTAAACGGCAGCATAAGGATACAGGCTTATAATGTAGACCCGCAATATACCTTCTCTGTAACAAATACCACTACTGGTGTTACTATTACCCACGGGCCTTACTTTGATAACAACCTGCTTTTCTCAGGGCTTAATCCGGGAACGTATGATGTTAAGGTGACAACACAGGATGGCTGTCTTTATGAAAGCACTACAACCATACTTGATTACAGTAACATTACGTTAGGAGCATCTGTACAGCAGAGTATTAATTGCGATCCTGGAATTATAAAATTAGCGGCGTCAGGAGGTAAAGCACCTTACTCTTATGCTATTCACAGCATAAACGGTGTATTGCAAAACCCGGCTCCTGGAGATTATTTACCAGAGGAAACCTATTATGTAACAAATGCAGGAACGTATGTTTTTGCCAGCACAGATGCTAATGGCTGTGTTACATTATCTAATCCTGTTACGATAAGCACTATTACTCCTACGGTTACAAGTTCTAAAGTAGATGCAACGTGTAGTGGTATAAACAACGGTAAGATTACTGTTAGTGCTACGGGAACGGGGATAACATATGAATTGCTTAATAGTGCAAATGTTGTTATTGCGACAAACAGTACAGGTATTTTCCCGAATCTTGCGCCGGGTAATTATAAAGTAAATGTTATACAAACAGGAACTACAACAACGTGTAGATATCCGTATGATTTTACAATAGGTCAACCCAACCCAATTATTGTTCCTGCACCTGTTAAAACACAAGACTATACTTGTTTAACAACAGCGACTATAGAAATAACAGGCGTGCCTACAGGAGGTACAGCGCCATATGAGTATAGTATAAACGGTACAACATTTACAGGGTCTAAAGTATTTACAGGCCTTACAGCCGGTACTTATACCATTACTGTAAAAGATGTTAACGGTTGTACAGGAACATCATCCTCGGTAACTATTACAGCGCCTGCACCGGTAACAAACATAACGTTTACAAACTCAGGTCCTGTAACTTGTACTAATGCCACAACAACTGTTACTGCAACGGCAGTAGGAGGGCAGTCGCCATATACTTACGAGATAACGGCTCCTGCATCGGCAGTGGCATCAAATACTGACGGTATATTTGCAGGGCTTGCTCCCGGAACATATACTTTTAACGTAACAGATGCTAAAGGATGTACTAATACAACAGTTAAGACATATACTGTTAATCCGGCTGTAAAAATTTCGCTAACGGCATCTAAGGTTGCCGATGTAAAATGTTTTGGAGCATCTGACGGATCACTTACATTTACTCCGGCTAATTATACGCCAAGTTATAACTATACCGTTACGGGTGGACCAACGACTGTTCCTGCGGGCAACGGCATAACATCTGGCGCGGCTGTAGTTATTAATAACCTTGCTGCGGGCACTTACACTGTTACGGTTACAAGCCCGTCTACAGGATGTACCGATTTTGAAACAGTAACTATTGCAGCACCGCCAAGCGCACTTGCTGCAACACCAAACCCAACAGATGCTACATGTAACACGCCGGGAAGCGTAGTAATAGCTGCTACAGGCGGATGGGGAGGTTATACTTATGCGATTACACTTCCTGCAACAGCAGCAGCTTCTAATACTACAGGTACATTTAACAACCTTGCTGCAGGCAGCTATACAGTTGTAATTACAGATTCTAAAGGCTGCAGCATTACACGTACCTTTACAATGTCGTCGGCTGTAGCTCCTGAGCTTAACTTATCAGCAGGTGGAGACTACTGTATAGATGCGACGCCTACTTCGGTTACGGTTACTATTACTACAGCAACGGGAATGGCACCATTCCAGTACAAGCTGGACAACGGTTCTTATGGCGCTCCAACTGCATCTACTACGGCTACCTTTAGCCCACTGGGTACAGGTACGCATACAATCACGGTAAAAGATGCAAACGGCTGTGAAGATTCAGTAACTACTACAGTAAGCATAGCACCACAGCTTACGGCTACGGCAACATTTGTAAAAGGGCTAGATTGTACAGCTTCACCAAACGCACAAATTAAAGTAACAGTAGGTGGAGGGACATTAAATTACCAGTATCAGGTTTCTGTTAACGGAGGCTCCTATGGCGCTTTAACAGCATTAACGCCTGCAAATGGAACAGTAATAAATTATAGTGCTGCTGCGGCAGGCACATATAAATTCAGGATTACTGCGGCCAATAGTTGTGTGGTAGAAAGCAACACCATTACAATTGCGCCAATAACACCACCGTCATTTACATTGACACCAACAGATGTTATATGTTTTGGAACAAGTACAGGAGCCATAACAGTAAATGTAAATACGGCGTTTGGTGCAGGTCCTTTTGTAACTTCAGTAAATAAGACAGATGCACCTACAGCGTCTTTTGGAACCCAAACATCAGGACTGCCTGCGGGTAATTATACTGTGCGCCTTACTGACGCTAATGGCTGTTTTACAGATGTTACTACGGTTATTAATCCGGGAACTCCTGTTACAGCAACAGTGACCAAAATGGACATTCAGTGTATTGTAGATCCGAATGATATAACAAATAATATTTCTGCAGGTTCTATTACGATATCAGCAGCATCAGGAGGTTCGGGCTCTTATACATACAAGGTAAGTAATAATTTTACCTTTAATGAATCTACGCCTACAACTGTTGATGGTTCAACGCCATACGCATTTACAATCCTAAGTTTCGGTATCTATTATGTAGAGGTAATAGATGATAAAGGATGTAGTTATACCGAGACTGTTATTATGGCATCTCCTCCGGGTGTGCTTACAATTACGCCTACGGTTCTTTCTACAGACTGTGCAACGGGAGGAACAGTTTCGGTTAAAGTAAATGCTTCTGTACCAAGTGCAACATATACATTTGGTATTTTTGACCAGTCTTCAGAGCCATTCTCATCGGCGTTCTATCCGCCGGATGCCCCGTCAACAGATACAAAAGTATTCACTAATTTGACTCCGGGTGTAGAATATACTTTTGTAGTATATGACAGTACTACAGATTGTTATAGTTTTGGTTCTGTACTGATTCAAAATGTTACACCAACAAATCTTACAGTAACTACAACTCCTCACAATGTAACCTGTCCTATTGTTTATCCTGCGGGTGTAGGCACGGGAGACGGAAGCGTTTCGTTTACATATAATGGTTATGGAGGCACATCTGTAAGATATCAGATTTTTGCAGAACAAACCAATACACCTATTGGCTCGCCTGTTACAGTTACAGGCCTTACGTCAGGTCCGGTAACGGTAAACAATTTTGGCTCGCTGGATCCAGGTAATTATTACATTTCATTTACAGAGTTAGACGGCCCTAATGTGGGTTGTTCTAAAGCTTCGGCTTCTTTCCAGATCAGCCAGTCAGGTACAACAGTTGTTGCATCTGCATCGGTAACTAAAAATGATAACTGTGGAACTAATGCCGGTATTATAGAAGGTTCAGCTCAATTTGGTACATCACCGTATGAGTATCAATTATTAGCAAGTACAGCTCCTGCTCCTACGGCAGCGACATGGGCAGGTGTTTCTTCTCCTGTATTTAATGCAGAGGGTGGAATAACATATATAGTTTATGTTAAAGATGCAAATGGCTGTATTAAACCAAGCCCTGCTGTACTACTTCCTACAGATGTTTCACCTCAGGTTGCAGCTGCTGTAGATGTAGAGTGTAATCCTACGGAAGGCCAGTTTGTAATAAATGTGTCAAGAATTGCTGCTACTGGCAATGTCGGACCATATACTTACAGCATTAATGACGGAACGACAAGCAGTGCTTTTGAATCTCAACCTGATTCATTCCAATATATGGGACTTATTTCAGGAACTTATATCGTAACTATTAAAGATGGTAACGGATGTACTTTTGATGCTCCTGCGGTAACGATCTACCCTCCGGTAGAAGTAACTGCAGAACCGGGAGACCAGCCAACATGTGGTAACAGCGACGGTACTATCGTGGCAGTAGGTGCAGGTGGTTCGGGATCTGTTAATTACAGGTATTCACTTTCGGGAGATGCTACAGTAGCTCAGCAGCCATCAGGTACATTTACAGGACTTCCGTATGGTGATTTCGTTGTTACCATAACAGATGTTACAGGTACAGCGCCATATTGTACTGCACAGGTGGCAGTATCACTTGAGCAGCCTATTGCCATAGACCCTACAACTACTACGGCAGCTGCTACAGATGTTAGCTGTTTTGGAGGCGACAATGGTACTATAACTGTAACATTAGGTGCAGGCAATACAGATATACCTTACGAATATACCTTAACAGGTACATTGACAAACAGTACGGTAGTTACACCGGTAATACAAACTACTCCGGTGTTCGAAAGCCTTGAGGCAGGAACATACACGGTTACCGTAGCATCTGGTAAAGGATGTACACTTCCTATTACAGGAATAATTATTGACCAGCCAGACGAACTGCTTGCTTCTGCTTCTGCAACACCATTTGAGTGTGATGCCGATAATGATGTGACAGTTTCTACAATTACAGTAACGGCTACAGATGGTACCGGCCCATATTTTTATAGTATAGACGGTGGTGCCAACTACCAGTCTGAAGCTACTTTTGAAGTGGCTGATACAGGAGTTGCCCAACCCATAACGATTGACGTTAAAGATGACCACGGCTGTACAACTCAGGCTACGGTAACTTTACAACCGCTTCCTGTAATGATAACGCCTACGGCAGATCTTACAACACCGCTTGATTGTGCTAATGCTGGTACAATCACGGTAGAGATAGACGGGGGTTCAGGAGATTACACTTTTGAGATGCTGCCTTCAGGGCCATCACACGCTCCTGGATTGGGTGCTGTTAATCAAACACAGGATTTCCCAATTACCGAGCCCGGAACTTATACCTTTATGGTTACCGACAATGTAACCCATTGTACGCGTACAGTAACGGCTGATGAAATTCTTGAGTACCAGCTTATAGAGGCAGAAGCTACAGCGTCTACACAGGTAGACTGTTTCGGAAGCGCTACAGGTACTGTTACAATAGATATAGCTAACTATACCGATACATATACCTATGACGTATACGAGGTTGGAAATGCTACGCCTATACGTCAGGTAACCGTTCCGGTAATGGCTGGCACACCACTTGTAATTAGTGGCTTACCTGCGGGTAACCTATTTGTAACAGTTAATTCAGAAGACAGCCCATTCTGTTCTACAGATACAAATATCATCACGGTGGCTTCGCCTGCCGAAGCGCTTACAGTTACTGCTTCTCAAACAGGAAGTGTAACATGTGCCCTTAACATGGGAGAAATTATTGCTGAAGCCGATGGCGGATGGGGCGATTATGAGTATGAACTTGTAAATACTACAACAGGAACTACAATTCAGGCATTTGATCCTAACAATATATTCTCAGGTCTTACAGCAGGAGATTATACCGTTACAGCAAGAGATTCAAGCGGATGTACAACAGCGGCTTTCCCGGTTAACCTTCCTGTAGTTCCGCTTATAACAGGTACAATTACAGCAGTGCCTTCGGTACTTGTTTGTAATGGCGATACTACTTCTACTGTATCTGCTAACGCATCAGGAGGACAGGGTATTTATGAATATGTACTTAACACTTACGACGCTGCTGGTACTACTATAGTAGACACAACGGGCTTACAGGTAAGTAACGCATTTGATAATCTTGGTGCAGGTACATATAGCATTACGGTTACCGACAACTGGAGCTGTTCATTTACTACGGCTACTGTAACGGTTACACAACCGGATGCACTACAGGGTAACCTTTCTATGGTTAAGTCGTTAACCTGTACTACTACAGGAGAATTGAGCTTATCTGCTACGGGAGGTACACAACCTTACCGATACAGTGCAGACGGTGGTACTACATACAGCGCTCCGTTTACTACTGCTACACCTGTACTTATAACAGGCCTGAATGCAGGAGTGTATGAATATACAATAGTAGATGCTGCAAACTGTGAGACAGTTTTAACAAACCAGGTAGAGATACTTGCAGTGCCAGCGTTAGATCTTAACCTTGATCTTACAGCTGCAGAGGTTAGCTGCTCCGGCGGAAGCAATGCTGCAATCATAGCCGATGCAATAGGAGGTCTGGGCAACTACCAGTACCAGTTATTAGATGGTGCATCAAACCCTATTGGGACTGCTACGACAGACGGAACATTCTTAAACCTTGCAATAGGTACATATTATGTTCGCGTAGACAGTGGCGATTGTAATACTACATCAGCACCTATTGTTATAACCGAACCAACTCCACTTCAGGTTTCGTCTGTTGTTACAGATATTGTTTGTTTTGGAGATGTTAATGGTACAATCAGCGTTACAGGTACAGGAGGTACAGGTGTTATACAGTACGCAATAGCATTGCGTGATGCAACACCACCTCAAACCCTGCAGCAGTTTGATACTGTTCACTATTGGACTGATCTGGAATCAGGTATTTATGATGTTATTGTTCAGGATGAGAACGGATGTTTTGAGCTTCTTGAGCTTGAAGTTAAAATGCCTGATCCTATTACTGCTCAAATTGTAAAAGTAACAGATGAAACCTGTCTTGGTGAAGGTGATGCTACGATAGAGGTTACCATAATAGGTGGTACAGGTACGTATGTAATAAGTACAGATAATATCAACTTTACTCCGGTACCTTCTCCGGGTGTAGGATTGCCAACATCTTACCTTCTTACAGGACTTGATTCAGGTTTAACTACCATTTATGTAAAAGACCAAAATGAATGTTTCCTTTCACCTCCTATATCAGCACCGATATTACCGGGTGTAAACATGGATCCACAGGTAGTCGTTACGCCAACATGTGTAGCTAACGCGCCAAATAGTGATATAACAATAAGTATCGAGGGAACTGTAGACACTGCTAATGTTATGTATGCCATAGATGCAGTTAATGCTGGTGCATACCAGTCGTCTAATGTGTTTACAAATGTCAGCCTTGCACCGGGTAACTATATTGCTTATGCAAGACATATAGTACCGGCAACAGGATTAACATGTATACAGGAAGAACCATTTACTATAGATGTTCATGACCCTATAACGGCCAATATAACAGATGTTGTAAACGTACTTTGCCACGCCGATCTCACAGGAGAAATTACTGTAACTGCTAATGGTGGCACAGGAACACTTCAGTATGCTATTGCAGATGCAGATGTACTTCCGTTAGCTTACGGTACGCCTCAGACAACAGGAGTGTTTGGTGGGCTTACTGTAGGTAACTACAGCATCATGATAACAGATGATATTAGCTGCGAGGTCGTATTAACACACACAATCACCGAACCTGCTGCAGCTTTAACAGCTACAGTGACACACACCGATGAGATATGTATCAATGCAAACGATGGTACTATTACCGTAACCCCTGCAGATGGTACGGGCCCTTATGAGGTAAACCTTAATGGAACTGGATTTACTGCACCGGATGCCGGTCCGTTTGACTTTACAGCTCTTGCCGATGGTACATATACTATCGAGGTAAGAGATGCAAACGGCTGTACATTTACAGCACCAGATCAGACAATTGCTCCGGGTGTAGACCTTATGGCTTCTATTGATGCCGTACAGGTTTGTGACGAAACAACAATTACGGTTACTGTTAACCCTGCCGAAGCGGCAAATGTTACGTATTACCTTGATGGCGTACTTCAGCCGTCAAATGTAATTGTTGCAAACAGCTTGACTCCGGGTAACCATACAATAACAGTAACACACACAAATACATGCAGTGCTTCGTTCAACTTTACTGTTGCGCCGGTTATCCCAATTGTGGCAGGAGGAACAAGCCAGACTGATGTACTTTGTTTTGGTGATGCTACAGGAACAGCTACTGTAACCGTTACTGGCGGAACAGGAACGTTAGAATTTGCCATTGCAGATGCTAATGCACTTCCATTAGTTTACAGCGCTTACCAAACATCAAATACCTTTACAGGTCTTGCCTTTGGTGATTACATCATCAATGTTACAGATGAATTGGGGTGTGAGCTTGCATCAACAACAATAACTGTTGGTCAGCCAGCTGCGGCACTTACTGCCACGGCTGCGCATACCGATGAGATATGTATCAATGCAAACGACGGTACTATTACAGTAACGCCTACAGATGGTACAGGTCCTTATGAGGTAAGCATTAACGGTGGTGGGTTTACTGCACCGGCACCGGCACCAATTGTTATCAGCAACCTTGCCGATGGTACGTATACTATTGATGTAAGGGATGCAAACGGATGTACAGTTACAGCACCAGATCAGACAATTGCCCCTGGTGTAGACCTTATGGTTTCTATAGATGCCGTACAGGTTTGTGACGAAACAACAATTACGGTTACTGTTAACCCTGCCGAAGCGGCAAATGTTACGTATTACCTTGATGGCGTACTTCAGCCGTCAAATGTAATTGTTGCAAACGGACTGACCCCAACTACGCATAATATAACAGTAGTACACACAAATACATGTAGTTCTCCACAGCTTCCGTTTACGGTAGCTCCGGTTATCCCAATCGTTGCGGCGGGTACAAGTGAGACAGATGTGCTTTGTTTTGGTGATGCTACAGGAACAGCTGCTGTAACCGTTACAGGCGGAACAGGAACATTAGAATATGCAATTGCAGATGCTAATGCACTTCCATTAGTTTACAGTGCTTACCAGGCATCAAATACCTTTACAGGTCTTGCGCAGGGTGATTACATCATCAATGCAAAAGATGAGTTGGGTTGTGAACTTGCATCAACAACAATAACTGTAGGCCAACCAGCTGCTGCACTTGCTGCTACGGCAACACATACCGATGAGATATGTATTAATGCAAACGACGGTACTATTACAGTAACGCCTACAGACGGTACTGCACCATACCGTGCAAGAATTAATGGAGGTGCTTACAGCGCAGCTTCATCTGCACCTATCGTGTTCAATACACTGGCAGACGGTACGTATACAGTTGAAGTGATAGACGCAAACGGATGTACGTTTACAGCACCATCGCAGACTATCGCCCCAGGATTTGACCTTATGGCTTCAATAAATGTTGCACAGGTTTGTGACACGGCTACCATAACAGTAAGCGTTAACCCTGCGGTTGCATCAAGTGTAACATATTACCTTGACGGCGCACTTCAGAGCTCTAATGTTATTGTGGCAACAGGACTTACTCCGTCGCCGGCACAGCATGAGATAAGAGTGCTTCACAGCAATGGTTGTGAGTCGCTATTAAACTTCGAGGTATACCCTATAATACCTATTGTAGTTTCTGCGGCAACTATTACGGTAACTCCGGTAGCATGCCACGGACAGAACTCCGGTTCTATTCAGGTTGGCGCAACAGGAGGAACAGGACAATTGCAGTATGCACTTACATGGAACATCTGGCCAACGCCAATATATGGTCCGGTAAATACATTCAACAACCTTCTTGCAGGAACCTATAAAGTATGGGTTAAAGATGCAATGGGTTGTGTCGTATCTGTAACAGATGTTATAATAGACGAACCGGCAGTGGCACTAAGTGCTACGGCTACGTCTACTCCTGAGGTTTGTGTGAATTCACACAATGGTACAATTACCATTACACCGGCAGGAGGAACAGCGCCATATTCTACAGCAATCAACTCTCCAATCAACTTCCAGCAGGATGTGTTTACCTACTCAGGATTATTTGGAGGAACATATGATGTATTTGTAAGAGATGCAAGGGGCTGTTACTTTAAAACAACAGTTGTTGTAGAGAAAGGTGTTAACCTTAACCCTTACATCCAGACAACTCTAAGCTGTAACAACAACGTTCCTGTAAATACGGTAACGGTACTGCTTAACCCTGTTGTTCAAAATGTGGAGTACAGGATACCTGGTGTTCAGGATACTTTTGCTGCAAACAATACATTCGACCTTTTACCTGGTACATATACAGTAACGGTAAGACACCAGAATGGTTGTGAGAAAGCGTTAACGTTTACCGTTCAGCCACGCCCTGCAATCGTGCCAACAGCTACAGCTGTAGACGCTAAGTGTAATGGCGAAGCTAACGGAAGCATAACGGCTTCTGCAACAGGTGGAACAGGTGCTCTTAAATATGGTATCTCTCCGGATTATGTAATGGTTACTAACCCTGTATTCAACAACCTTGCGGCAGGCACATATACCATTAGGGTAGAAGATGCTTACGGATGCTATGAAGAAGTTCAGGCAACAGTAGGCCAGCCTGATGCTATCGTAATCACGGTAGAAGAGGTTCTTGAAGAAGTATGTGTTAACGATGATAACGGTGCTATAGAAATCAGCATAACAGGAGGTTCGGCACCTTATGCCACAAGCCTTGATGCTAATGGGCCGTTTGTAAACGACCAGTTACTGTTTGCTAATCTTGACGGTGGTGTAATATACACTATCTACGTAAGGGATGCAAAAGGCTGTATCACAACGTTAGATGTTCCGCTGGCAGCGCCACTGGATATCAATGCAACAGCAAATGTAGTTTATCATTGTGATAGCGACACAGTCTTTAATGAAGTTACTATAACAACTACAGGAGGCATTAATACATCTGACCTTACGTATACGCTGGAAGGCCCTGCGGGAACTCAGGCTCCACAGGCTTCTAATGTGTTCACTAACCTTGAAGATGGTGCTTATACTGTTGAAGTACTGCACACATCAGGATGTTCTGATACCGTAGACTTTACTATAGAAAGTGTTCCGGCACTGGCACTATCACTTTCGCCTAGCGGACTTAACAGGTTTACTGCTACGGTAACAGGAGGTAAAGGCCCTTACACGTATGCGCTTAACGATGGCGATATGGGTACTAAAAACACATTCACATACGAGGCGAGCGGAACATATACTGTAACGGTAAGAGACAGCAGGGGATGTGAACTGACGGTTGCTATAGATGTTATATTTATAGATATCATCATACCGGACGTTGTTTCTCCTGAAGGAAACGGAAATAACGACACCTGGGCTCCGGGTAACACGCAAAACTACCCTAACATCAATACAGACATCTTTGACCGTTACGGAAGAAAACTTGCTACACTGAGACAAGGCCAGTCATGGGATTGTAGATATGAAGGAAGCGAAATGCCTTCGGGCGACTACTGGTACCTGATTAAGCTTGGCGATGCTGAGGGCAGGGAATTTGTAGGCCACTTCGTTATTTACAGATAAAAATTAATAACGGCCGCATCACCCGATGGTGCGGCCCGCATTAAAAATCCAAAAAAATTAGATTAAAACACGCACACAAAATGAAACATATATATCGCCTGTTATTATTAATACTAGCCTTTCCGTCGCTGCATGCCCAGGAGCTAAATATTCCTACGTTTACACAATACCTTGCAGACAACCCTTTTGTAATTTCTCCTGCCTACGCGGGTATAGGGGATTACGTTAAGATAAGGGCAAACGGACTTACCCAATGGGTAGGGATTGAAGATGCGCCCGATAACCAGTCGCTTGCTGCCGATGCAAGGATATCGGCAAACAGTGGTGTAGGTGTGTTCTTTTACAATGACAAGAATGGTTACACAAGGCAGTATGGAGGCAGGCTTTCCTATGCCCATCATATTATACTTGATCCGTATTATGAGCAGTACCTTTCTTTTGGTATATCGTATAACCTAAACCAGTTTAAGATAGATGTTGACAGGATACAGACACCTGACCAGTCGGTAGGGAACAACAGGTATACGATAAACCACAACTTTGATGTTGCTATGCTGTACCGATTCCAGAGGTTTTATGCAAGTGTAACTGCAAGTAATATTCTTAATAAGGATATTGACCTTTATGCTACTAATGAGCCTAAAACACTTAGAAACTTTCAGGTATATACAGGCTATACATTTAAAGCCAGCGATACGTTTGAAATTGAGCCATCGGCTTTTGTACAGTATTTTCAGGGAGACGGAAGGTCTACGTCAGATATCAACATGAAGCTGCGTTACCTTAACGGAGACGATTACTACTGGGCAGGTATAAACTACCGTTTTCTTAACGACCAGTTTGGCGACCCATTAAACATAGGCCCAATGGTGGGGTTAAAAGTATCTAACTTTTACTTTGCCTACTCATACCAGGTTACGACAAATGAGCTGTTGTCGTCTAACAACGGTTCTCACATGATAACAGTAGGTCTGGACATATTCCAGGGTGTCAGCGACTGTCCATGTACGCATGGCACACATTAAGAGAAATGATTCCCCGGGGTTTACTCATCCTAAACCCACTTTAAGCCCCCGTGAAAACGGGGGCTTTTGTTTTTATATGGAATAAGTTTTCTGGATAATCTCTAAGGCATCTTAACCTTAAAAACCCTGTACGGAAGTTCTACTTTGCTTTTGCCCTGGTTATATTTTGGCTGTCGGTTAAGCTGTGCAGCGCTAAAATATAGAAAGCCATCTTTGCCAACGCCAAAAGAATCAGGCCAGATGATGCGGCTGTCACTTACAAGAGTATGTACTTTGCCGTCAGGAGAAACATATTTAATGGAATGGCTCGGCGAATGCCCAAAGTAAATATTGCCTTTTGCGTCGCATTCCAGGCCGTGGGTTACGCCGGCATCGGCAACAGGCTCCACCTTGGCTGAAAGTTCAGCAGCGTTAAGCTTATCGTCTGCAAGGTATTTGGTCGCGATGCGGTAAAGTTTATCTTTATTTATGGGCTTATAATAAAACCATTCATTATCCTTCGTCAGGGCAATGCCATTAACGTTAGACGAAAAAGGCTTCCCTTCATTATCAATCATATTAATGCGGTCAATATTCAGGATATAGCCGTTTTCTGCAGTAGTCGAAGCATCATCTTTCAGTGCGATCCTCACTTTGTCCGTCCTGAGGTCGAGCACTACGATAGCTTTAAGCGCCGGATCCGATAGGTACGCAAGATTTTTAGAAGTATCTACGCGCACATCATTCAGCCCGCTTTTGTCTTTTGGCAGCCCGCCAAAATTATAGGTCTTTTCTACTTTGTTGGTAGCAAGGTTGATTTTGAATAGTTTGAATTTACCCCCTGTGCTCTCATCGGCAGCAGTCTTCCCTTTTGCTGCATTCTTCTCTTTGGCAGCATCTTTCCCAAAAACCGATGCGCTGCCTGTAGGCTTGGAATCCAAAACCCATAAATTGTTGTCGTCATCGGCATAAAGGTCCTGCACATTATAAAAATGGGTATCGTTGTTTTTTGGCATGTATTTGTTCCATTCAGCGTCAGGGTAGGGCACGCGTTTGCCTTTTACTATTTCGGTAAGGGCATACAGGAACGGCTCATTATGCGGAAAAGAAACAAACACCCTGTTAGACGACGGAGCGACTGCCACACCTATCGGCTGGTTATCGCCAAACTGGGCTACTTCAATAAGTTCGGCTTTTTTGTTTTGAGCACTAAGTGCAGATGTTATAATAAAGGTAAGTGCGAATATTTTTTTCATTGAAAATTGAATTATTGTAAAAGTGTAAAAATAGGGAATGTACAATGTGCAGCCAAAACATTAGGAAGACTTTAATCAAGCTGTAACCCCTAAAGCAATAATGCTAAGCTTTCCTCCTCAATCCCCACGCAGCAAGCGCTAAACATGCCAAACACCAAACCAGCATCTGCCAGGTAACCAGTCCCCAGCCTCCTGCATCCCAACATTGTATGCCTACAAATGTGCCCAATGCTCCACCTATAAAATAACTCGTCATGTAAGCGGTGTTAATACGGCTGTGCGCGGTGGCGTCAAGCGAATAGATAGTGGCGACATTGGTTACCTGTGTAGCCTGCACACCAACATCAAGCAACAAAACTGCGGCTACAAATGCAGTTACCGATAATGGGAACACCATAACGAGCAGCACCCCTGCCAGCACCAGGAGTATTGAGAATACCTGTGCACGTGCGGGACTTCCCTTATCGGCAAGTTTGCCAAAAATAGGGGCCAGCAATGCACCGCCTATAGCAAGCAAACCGAATAACCCAATGATATCCGACTTATAATTGAACGGCTCGCCGCTTAAATGAAACGTTAGCGTGGTCCAGAACGAACAGAAGATACCAAACGCGAGTCCGCCCAGTAGCGCCGTCCTTCGCAATAGCGGAAAGCGTTTCAGTTGTTGTAATGACGAACCCAGCAGTTTAATGTAATTTCCTTCAAACATGACCTGGTGATTATTGGGCAGTGTAAAATACAACGCTATTGCCCCAAGGGTAACCATACCCGATGATATTCCATATACGTAGCGCCAATTAAGCCAGTCGGCGATCAGTCCGCTAAAAACCCGTGCTGCAAGTATGCCTACGAGTATTCCGGTAAATATGATGCCTACATTACGTCCGCGGTTCTTACTGTCCATACTCGCCGCCAACGGGAGGATAACCTGGGCGGCAACACTCAGTAATCCTAAAAGAAGGCTGAACGCGCATATCCAGAAAAAATTCTGTACAAAGGTGATGCCTACAAGCGTAAGGATAAGTACGACCTGTAAGGAGAGTATCAGTTTCTTGCGGTTTATCTTATCGCCAAGGGGAGTAATAAAGAAAAGTCCCAAACCATAACCTGCCTGTGCCAGTACCGATATGATACCTGCACGGCTTTCCTGTACGCCAAAGTCGTGTGCAATGGCTTTGAGTATGGGCTGGTTGTAATATATATTGGCGACACAGATGCCTGCCGCTGCCGACATTACCGCGAGCTGTGTTTTTGTAATAGGGGTGTCCTGCATTGAAGAATTTTTTATGGAAGCATAAAGGTCGGGAATAATCCCTCACGCGAATGGTATATTTATGATAGATTGTTGTAAGTTTATGATACTAAAATCCAACTGATGCTGAAATTTACGTCTATACTTTACCGGACTGCCCTACTTATCCTGTTTGGACTATATGGCCTGCTGATGGTCGCCGCAAGTTCGGGCGGATATGGGAACAGCGATCCTAAACCAACTGAAATTGCGTTGCTTGCTGCAATGGCAGTGGTTTTTGTAACGCTTACACTTTTTCATAATACTAAAGGCGTAGTAGCAAAGAACAGGTACAGGTATATATCGGCTGCAATAGTAATTGCGCTTTTCCTGTCATTTTGTGTTGTAATTGCAATGACAAGGGCTGACGCTATACTTCTTGGTATATTTATACTGTTTAGCACAGTAAGTGTAATCCTTGCGTATCAATTGCTGCGCTATAAAATTTTGAAGTGATTATTCTTTTTCTTCAAGTATCTTGATCATCTTGAACGATTTTAAAAGGTGAAATAATCCGGGTATGATAAGCAGTCCCCCGATAATAAGCGAAATGCCCAATACGTCAATAACGCTTTGGGGTGCACGTCCTTCGAGAAGGCTTATAGGGCCTGTTTTGGTAATAATAAGGTTAGGGAAGTGCGTGCCTACCGCAGCCCAGAGTATAAGCAGTACCTGAAGCCCGGCAAAAAAACGGCAGGTTATAGTGTGGCCTTTTTTAATGCTTCGCCAAAGTGGAAACAGTAATAGGCCCGATAAGGCGACTGCACCAAGCGCATAAGGATTATTAAGAAAGTCGTTTATGAATTTCATGTCTTCAAGATAGCCTGCGGCAAGTACCGCCATGCCTAATATAACCACTACAAAAGTGGCAATGCCCGCTTTGCGCATATACATTCGTTTTTCATATTCGGTAGCTTCGCCGATAAGGAAAGTAGATGATAAGAAAACACATAATGCACTAAAGAAACAGCCTGCCAAAATAGGGAAAGGCTGCAACCAAGGATGAATGTAGATATCGGCAAAATTAGCTGTAGCCAGATTGTCAGGGATAATAATGTTTCCGCTAATCAGCGTGCCGAAACTCATGCCTAAAAAAATAGGCGTTACAAGGCACGAAAATTCAAACATTCGGTCATACAACTGCTGCGATTTGTCTTTAACGGCATCATAATGGCGGAAGACAAATGCCACGCCTCGAAGCGTAATGCCTAACAGTACCAGTGTTAATGGGATATGCAGGTAGATGATAATGACATTGTAAAATTCTGGAAATGCAATCCAGAGAATAACGATTAGTATAATGATCCAGATATGGTTTGCCTCCCAAACCGGACCCATAACACTATATACCGTCTTCTTAATAGACTTTTTATGATCGGCAGAAGAGAAGAGTTCGAGTATGCCCGCACCAAAGTCTGCACCGCCCAGCAGTACATACAAAAAAAAGGATAATACGGTAAACAACAATACTACATATAGCATAGCTTAAATTTTAGTATGGTTAAGCACTTTTATCTGTCGGGCCATAAGCCAGGTAACGGCTATGGTGAGCGTTATATACAGCAATACATACATATAAAAACTGTATATCATGCCCGGCATAGGGGTAACGGCATCTTTGGTACGCATTACATTATGGATTATCCATGGCTGGCGGCCTACCTCGGTTACGATCCATCCGGCCTCAAGGGCCAGAAAACCTACCGGACTCAGCAATGCAAAATACAGCCAATATCTCTTTTTGTCCTGCCAGTGTTTCTTCTTCAGGCTGATGAGGTAGATTACGGCCGAGAACATTAATAACGTTCCTAAGCCTACCATCATCTGGAAGGCGTAGTGTGTAATGGCCACCGGCGGGCGGTCTTCCTTAGGGAAATCATTAAGCCCTTTTACTTCGGCATTAAAGTCGCCAAAGGAAAGAAACGATAAGGCTTTCGGGATTTCGATCTTGTGGGTTACCTCGCCTTTTTCTTCGTTAACAATACCGCCTATATATAAAGGAGCGCCTTTTTCGGTTTCGTAATGCGCTTCAAGGGCGGCAAGTTTTGCCGGCTGGCGTTTTGCAATATCTTTTGCCGAAAGGTCGCCGCTTAAAGGCTGCAGTAGCGCGGCTACAGCGCCAAATACTATTGCGATCTTAAAAGCTTCTTTATGCAGGGGTGTGTTTCGGGTTTTGTAGATCTGCCAGGCGTGGATGCCTGCTACAGCAAACGATGTGGCGGCAAAAGCGGCAAGCGTCATGTGCAGTGCCTGTGTAAACCATGCGGGGTTAAGGAATGCCTTGACAGGGTCTATGTTGAGGAATTCGCCGTTGATGTAATCAAAACCCGAAGGGGCATTCATCCAGCTGTTTGCCGAAACGACCAGTATTCCAGAAAGTATTCCTGATACGCCTACAATTATTCCTGTAACCAAATGGAAACGCTCATTAAGCTTGTTCCATCCGTAAAGGTAAAAGCCCAGGGCAACAGCCTCTATAAAAAAGGCGGCACCCTCCAGCGAAAAGGGCATCCCAATTATGGGTCCGGCATGTATCATGAACTTCGGCCAGAGCAGCCCCAGCTCAAACGAGAGGGCAGTACCCGATACGGCTCCGGTAACGAAAAAGATAGCGACACCTTTTTGCCAGGATTTGGTAAGGGTTAAGAAAATTGGGTTTTTGGTCTTTAGCCATTTATAGTGCGATATCACCATAAAAAAGGGCATTACCATGCCAATACAGGCAAATACAATGTGAAAGATAAGAGTGAATGCCATCTGCATTCTCGCTGCATCTAAATTATCCATGTGCGGTGTGATTTAGGCCACTCAAAGATAAATCACAAACGCCGTATCACCTGAGGTTAAAGGTTAAAATATGTCAAATTCTTTTGGTTTAAGAGTGTTCAAATAAAAGTGAGGTTACTATTATCGTTTTAGTGATAAATGCGCCTGCATATTTCTAAGCTAATTTATAACACATGTCAATTGTAAAATTAAATTTGTACGTATTGCCGAGATGATAATGTGGTATGTTATGTCAATAAGTGAATGGATATGCTCCAACTGAAAAGAATTAGTAAAATGAAAAGGATAATTTATTTGTTAGGTGTTATGTTGATAGTATCTGGATGCAATATTGCTGCGGGAAGTTATCCGTATGCTGAAATCTATGAGATTAATAGTAAAGAATCAGATTTAGAAGAAAAAATTAAAGTCTTTAAGGAACAAAACAGTGTGTTTGAAGTACCAAAACAAGTAGGATTAATTGATAGCAGAAGTGATTATAAAGATGATCTTTGGTATCATGTCTATTTCTATTTTAAGGATACTGACCAAATTATTTATACTTGGTTAAGAACTTCAGAAGAAAATACAACTTCTTTCGGGCTGGTTTCAGTAAATCAAGGGCTGCAATTAGGGAATTGGAAAACAATTAATGACGATTTATCAGATGAAGAAGATAGATTAATTAAGGATAAGTTTGAAAAATTGATTTTAAATAAGCTGAAATAAGAATCAATAACTCGAAATTTAAAGGTTCATTTGAACAATAAAACAGCACTGTTAATCTTGTGTAAATAATTGTTGTACATACAAGTTTCTATTGCTTCATTTTGTAACTTTATAAGACATTTAAAAATTATTTATCATGTCATTACTTAAAGATAAAGTTGCGGTAGTTTCGGGAGCAGGTTCCGGAATTGGGCGTGCCATTGCAGAGACTTATGCTAATGAAGGTGCAAAAGTTGTTATTACAGATATAAATGAAGACCACGGTAACCATACCGTGAAAGCAATACAGGAAGCCGGAGGAGAGGCTTTTTTTGTTAAGGCCGATTCTTCTTCGGCTGAAGATAATAAAAGGCTGGTAGAAGAAATCGTGAAAAAATATGGCCGACTTGATGTTGCCTGCAACAATGCAGGTATGGGCGGCCCGGCTACACCGACAGGAGAATATGAGCCTGAAAGCTGGGATAAAGTAATTGCCCTTAACCTTAGCGGTGTGTTCTATGCCTGCCGCTACCAGATTGAACAGATGACTAAAAACGGCGGTGGAAGCATCGTAAACATTGCATCTATCCACGGTACGGTTGCTGCGCCAAACAGCGTGGCCTATACCGCATCTAAACATGGGGTAGTGGGGCTTACAAAAAACATTGCTGCCGAATATGGCGAGAAAGGCATCCGATGCAATGCCGTTGGCCCGGGTTATATAGAAACACCATTGCTTACAGATCACCTTAACAAAGACATGATGGAAGCTGTAGCCCGCAAAAGCCCAATGAACAGGTTGGGAACACCGCAGGAAATTGCCGATCTGGTTACGTTCCTTAGTTCAGATAAGTCGTCGTTTACTACAGGAAGCTACATTATTGCCGATGGTGGCTATACTGCTATCTAAATGGCAACACCTATCATTAAAATAAGAAACCACCGCACAAGCGGTGGTTTTTGCTATAATAGGAAATATTAGATTTCGTTAAGCATTTTAGAAAGCTCATCCAGCTTAGGCGTAAGGATTATTTCTATCCTCCTGTTTTTAGATTTGCCTTCGGCAGTGTCATTACCTGCAATTGGGGCAAATTCGCTTCGCCCTGCAGCAGTAAGGTTTTTAGGGTCTACCCCTTTGTTTTCTTTAAGGATGTGAACGATTGCTGTGGCACGTTTAGTAGAAAGGTCCCAGTTGTCTGAGATCTCGTTTGAGCCTTTGTAAGCGGCGTTATCGGTATGTCCTTCAATAAGTACTGCGATATCCGGGTTTGCAGCCAGAACTTTGGCTACTTCAACTACTGCTTTTTTACCTTCGGTACCTACAGTCCAGCTTCCCGAGCCAAAAAGCAGCTTGTTTTCCATAGAAACATATACTTTACCATTTTTTTGTTCTACAGTAAGTCCTTTACCTGTAAAGCCATTTAGTGCTTTAGATAAAGTTTCTTTCAGCTTTTTAAGTCCGGCTTCCTGGGCAGCTATCATGCCTTCAAGTTCGTCAACACGCTGGGAGCGCTCCTGAAGTTCAGCTTTTATCTTATTAAGCCTGTCCTGCTCGGCAGCAAGCGCTTTTTCTTTTGCCTCAAGCTCGGCTAACAGTTCGCGGTTCTTTTTGCTTATGCTTGCATTGGTCTCACCGCTTGTTTTTTCGAGGTCGCTGTAAGACGACTGCATTTTATCAAGGCCAGATTTTGTAGATGCGTAGTCTTTAGACAGTTTATCTCTTTCGGCTTTTAGCTTGTCCAGCTGTGCCTGGAGGTCTTTAGATTTAAGGTCAAGCTCATTACGGTCTTTGGTTATACCCTTGTTTTCATCGGAAAGAGCCCTGTTCTCTTTTTTAAGGTCGGCATATTTGCTCTCCAGGTCGGTGTAAACTTTTTTAGATACACAGCTGGTCATTAGCAGTAAGGCCATTACGCCCGCCGAAATTGTTTTCATCTTCATTGTATAGTAATTTGTGTGTGTTCTTTTATTGGTAAGCTAATTTACTCAAATTCAACCAGTATCGGGCAGTGGTCGCTGTGTTTGGCTTCGGGTAAAATTACGGCTCTTGTAAGTCGCTCACGCATAGGCTCTGTAGCCAGTGCATAATCAATACGCCACCCTTTATTGTTACCACGTGCACCTGCACGGTAGCTCCACCAGCTGTAGTTGTGGGGTTCTTTATTAAAGTGACGGAACGTGTCTATGAAGCCATTCTTCATAAACGTGTCCAGCCATGCCCTTTCCTCTGGTAAAAAACCTGATACCTTAGCGTTACGCACCGGGTCGTGGATATCTATCGCCTCGTGGCAGATGTTATAATCGCCGCAAATGATGAGGTTAGGTATTTCTTTTTTAAGATTGTCTATATAGTCATTAAAATCGCGCATGTACATAAACTTGTGGTCCAGCCTGTCTATGTTTGTACCCGACGGCAGATATAGGCTCATTACAGAGAAATCATCAAAGTCAAGCCTTAGGTTGCGGCCTTCAAAGTCCATATGTTCTATGCCTGTTCCATAAACAATATTGTTGGGTTTGTGCTTAGAGAAAACAGCTACACCGCTGTATCCTTTTTTTTGTGCCGAAAACCAATAATGGTAGGGGTAGCCTGCGTCTTCAATCTCCTGTATTGCTACCTGGTCCTGTGTAGCTTTTATTTCCTGAAGACAAATGATGTCCGGATCAGCCTGTTTCAGCCAGTCCATAAAACCTTTTGTAAAAGCGGCGCGAATACCGTTTACATTGTAAGAAATAATCCTCATTATGTGTAGTTTGATTTTCAAATGTAACCAAAAAACCAAACAAATGGAATCTTTTGAATATAATTGAGTGTAATGCGCTTTGTAACAATAACATACTTAAGTTTTTAATAATGCCAATTAAAAAAAACAATCATCCTTAACGTTTCGCTATAATTGTTATCTTTGTTGTTCGCCCGAAACACAAATGTAGATGAGTTTAGTCACAGCTAAAGAAGTTGCAAAAGCAATAAAGACTGATAAATACGGGTTTTTAGGTACTTTTTCAGGCTGGCTTCTGATGAAGGTCTTAAAGATCTCCACAATGAATAAGATATACGACAGGAACAAGCATCTCAGCGATCTTGAGTTCCTGAATGCCATACTTGATGAATTCCAGATAAAATTTGAAATCCCTGAAGAAGACCTTAAACGCCTTCCTAAGACCGGACCTTATATTACTGTGTCTAACCACCCGCTTGGAGGTATAGATGGTATCCTTCTGTTAAAGCTTATGCTGGAACAGGATCCTGACTTTAAGATTATTGCCAATTTTTTACTTCACCGTATAGAGCCGCTTAAGCCTTATGTAATGCCGGTTAATCCTTTTGAGAATCATAAGGATGCAAAATCCAGCGTTACAGGAATTAAAGATGCATTACGCCACCTTAGTGACGGTAAACCTTTGGGCATATTTCCTGCGGGCGAGGTTTCTACCTACAAAGATGGAAAGCTTGTTGTAGACAAACCATGGGAAGAAGGTGCGATGAAGCTTATTAAAAAAGCGAAAGTGCCTGTAGTGCCCATCTATTTTCACGCAAAGAACAGCAGGCTGTTTTATTTCCTTTCCCAGTTAAGCGATACGTTGAGGACAGCTAAACTTCCGTCAGAACTGCTTACGCAAAAAGACCGTGTTATCAAGGTTAGGATAGGAAAACCGATTTCTGTTGCAGAACAGGGCGAACATGAAACGCTGGAATCATACACCGAATTTATAAGGATAAAGACCTATATGCTTGCCAACCCTTTTGAAAAGGAAACCAAGCTTATAGATACATCAAACTTAAACCTTAAGATTTCTTCTTCAAGAGGGCCAAAAGATATCGCAAAGCCTGCCAATCATGACAAGATCATGGCTGAGGTTGCAAACCTGCGCAAAGAAGATTTCAGATTGCTGCAAAGCAAAAATTATGAGGTGTTTTTTGTGTCGGCAGATAAGATTCCTAATATACTCCATGAAGTAGGCCGCCTTCGCGAAATTACATTCAGGGAAGTAGGAGAGGGCACGAATGAATCACTCGATCTTGACCAGTATGATAAATATTATCACCATATGTTCCTTTGGGACGATGATACAAAACAGATTGCAGGGGCTTACCGTATGGGGCTTGGATCTGAAATTTATAACAAATATGGTATAGACGGTTTTTACCTTCACGACCTTTTCCGTTTTGAGCCGGAATTGTATGACATGATGAGTAAGTCTATCGAAATGGGCCGCGCTTTCATCGTAAAAGATTATCAACAGAAACCAATGCCGTTATTCCTGTTATGGAAAGGTATTGTTCACACTACGCTTCGATTCCCGGACCATAAATTCCTTATTGGCGGTGTAAGTATAAGCAACCAGTTCTCAGACTTTTCAAAATCGTTGATGATTGAGTTTATGAAGTCGCATTATTACGATCCTTACATTGCGCAATATGTGCATCCTAAAAAGGAATATAAGGTAAAGCTTAAAGATGCTGATAAAGACTTTGTGTTTAACGAAGCAGAAGCCGATCTTAACAAGTTTGACAAGTTTATAGAAGAGGTAGAGCCGGGCAACCTAAGGCTGCCGGTACTTATCAAGAAATACATTAAGCAGAATGCAAGGGTTATTGCCTTTAATGTAGATCCTTTATTCAATAATGCTATCGACGGTCTCATGTACATTCGTATCGCCGATCTTCCTGAAAGTACGGTAAGGCCAGTTATGGAAGAGTTTCAGGCGGAACTTGAACGCAAGCTCGCAGAAAAAGGAGAAGAACATTTATAGATAGAAATATCTTTATTTTATACCAATAGAAAAGCCCTCTTATGAGGGCTTTTCTATGTAGTGTAGTTTTTGTTTTATATCTATATAATGCCTACAACGTATGAAGGGAAAAGACCCAGAGCAATATTAAGAACGATTGAAAGAACTGCTACGATGGTATAAGCAGCGGGTACAGGTTGTTTTTCGGTGATATCCTCCTGTGTGTACATCGCAAGGATAAGTTTGAAATAATAGCCCACACTAATGATTGAGTTTATTATCGCAATGATAACAATGGCAATATGGCCTGAGCTGATTACCTGGTGGAAAAGGAAGAACTTGGCAAAGAACCCTGAAAAGATAGGGATACCCGCCATAGATAGCAATGAACAGGTAAGTATGCCTGCTAATAACGGATTTCTTTTTCCAAGGCCGTTAAATTTGTAAACTTCTTCGTCGCCTTTATCAGCACATACAGCAAGTACAACAGCAAATGCAGCAATACCAGCAAGGCTGTAAGCCGCAGTATAGTATAATAAGGTACCTGCAGTCATACGAGGGTCAAAGAATACCATAAGCATGAATCCGGCGTGAGATACTCCCGAAAATGCAAGCATTCGTTTTACATTGGTTTGTACTAGAGCGGTAAGGTTACCTATAGTCATAGATAATATAGACACGATACTGATTATTGTAATGTAGCTTCCCGGTACTGTACGGTTTATGCTTATCATCAGTTTAAAGAAAGCAGCCATTGCGGCAACTTTAGCAAGCGTACTCATGGTAGCTGTTGTAAGTGCAGGAGATCCCTGGTAAACATCAGGTGCCCAAAAATGGAACGGAACGGCAGCAACTTTAAACAGTAAGCCTATTGTTAGCATAACAACGCCTATAAAGAACCATCCCGGTACGTTTTGTCCTTCAAGCAGCGCGCCATAAATAGTGTGCGTATCAAAAGATCCTGTAGCGCCATAAATAAGAGCGATACCAAATAGTATAAATCCTGAAGCAAACGATCCCATAAGGAAGTATTTCATACCTGCCTCGTTACTTTTTAAGTCTTTAGGCTTGCTTGCAGCAAGCACGTAAAGAGAGATAGAAAGGATTTCAATACCTAAAAAGAACATCGCCAGGTTGCCAAAAGAAACCATTGCTATTGCACCTGTAAGAAGGAATAATTTAATGGCAACAAAATCTGATATTTTTGCTTTGTGCTCTTTGTGAAAACTTCCTGAAAGTGCCACAAGAAACATCGTTAACAGTATGAACAAACTTGAATAGGCAGCAGAAAAGCTGTCTGTAATTATCATGTTGTTATAAAAAGCATTTACTTTTCCAAAATCAGCCGCAGTAAGAACCAGCGTACCTGCTAAACCTAATAGGGTTACCGGTACAATGGCTTTTCTTAAGTTAAAAATTTCAGCTATAAGGCATATAATCCCTAATCCTGCAATAGCTATTAATGTATACATCTTATATTGGGCTTAATTATTTCTGTTTATCGAAACTAAAATCTCCTGTAGGTCTGGTGTAATGAAATCAACTATTGGCTTAGGGTATAAACCAAAGATGATCAATACTGCGATGATGGTAACAAATACAAATCCTTCGCCAAAGGTTACATCGGTAAACGGTTTTGCATTTGTCTCTCCAAGCATTACCTGCTGGAACATCCTTAGCATATAGAAAGCACCTAATATAATCGTGGTACCTGCTATTACAGCAAACCAAATGTTAGTTTGTGCCATGCTGTATAGTAATTCAAACTCGCCTACAAAGTTAAATGTTGCCGGTAATGCTACAGAAGCCAGTACCAGTATCATGAACATAGAGGTGAATTTAGGCGACTGCGACCTGATGCCGCCCATCTCGCTTATTTCTCCCGTATTGAAACGGCGGTTTATTATTTCTGCTGCATAGAACAAGCCTACCACTACAAAACCGTGAGCGATCATTTGCAATACTGCACCGCGAAGGCCGTCAAGCGTAAGCGTGTAACATCCTGCTGCAATAAGGCCTACGTGGGCAAGCGATGAATAGGCAAGAAGCTTTTTAAGATCTGTTTGCTTAAGGGCAAGTATAGAACCGTAAATAACCCCGGCAATACAAAGCGCTACAAATACATACATAAGTTCGGCTGCAGGCTTTGGCGCTATTGGCAGCTGCCACCTGATGATACTGTATATAGCCATTTTAAGCATTATACCCGATAATAACATCGTGCCGGCGGTCGGTGCTTTTTGGTACACATTTGCCTGCCACGTGTGGAAAGGTATAATAGGAATCTTGATAGCATAAGCTAAGAAGAAGGCAAGGAATACAAAGAACTGCTCGTTAGGTGTTAAGAATGCCTTGTATAAATGTATTGTAAGGAAAGATCCGGTTCTCTGGTACAAAATGATAAATGCAGCAAGCATAAACAGCGATCCTGCAAACGTGTAAATAAAGAATTTAATAACCGCTTTCTTTCTGCTTTCTGCATCCCCGTTACCCCACAGCAATGCAATGAAATAGATTGGTAATAAAGAAAGTTCCCAGAAGATATAGTATAAGAAGCCATCTACGCTTACAAAAGTTCCTGCCATTGCAAAAGCCATGAAAAGGATAAGTGCGTAAAACGCTTTTTGGTTAGCCAGCTTGTTCTTAAACGTAGTAAGAATAATTATAGGTGTAAGCGCTGTTGTAAGTAAAAGCATTGTAAGCGAAAGACCATCTGCCTCTAAAGCGATGAGGATATGAGGATCTTCAATCCACACTTTGATAAAACTTACAGGCTCAAGTCCTCCATTATATAAATAGGTAATATAAACAGTAGCTGCAAATGCTGCGGTACTAAAGATAAGTGCCGCTTTAGAAGCCCATTTGTCACCTACAAAGTAAGTGGCCAGTGCCCCGAATAATAAGATAATAAGTACAAATGATATGTCCATCAGTTATGAATTATTTTGCCAGAAATATATAAACAATTATTGAGCAGATACCCAGTACAAAAGCAAACAGATAAAACCCTATGCTTCCGTTCTGTAGTGTCCTTCCTTCGCCGCCAAGTATGTTAGCTACCTTACCCAGGCCAAAGATAAAGCCTGAGAATACAGCCTCGGTAACATCCCTGAAGAAGCTTCCTATTGCATATATTGGGTTCACAATTATGGCGGTGTAAATTTCGTCTACATAAAATTTGTTATATAAAACTTTTGCAAATCCTGTAATTTCACTGTCCTGTGCAGGCACGGCAGACTGTTTGATGTATTTGGCGTAGGCTATACCAATACCTATAAGTGCACCCACTACAGCGATACCCATAAGCATATATGCCGTTCCGTCAAGGTGGTGGTGGTGCTGTGCAGGACGGGCCAGTACAGGCGCAAGGTAATGGTTAAGCCAGTTACTGCCCGGGAAGTTAATGACACCTCCTATAAGTGCAAGTATGGCTAAAACGATCAAAGGGAAAGTGATAAGTGCCGGAGATTCGTGCAGATGGTGTTTTTGCTCCTCTGTACCCCTGAATCCTTTGTAGAAGGTAAGGTATAGCAGGCGGAACATATAGAATGCTGTCATTAGTGATGCTAAAGAAGCAATGACCCATAATGCTTTATTTTGGTGAAAAGCCGTCATTAAGATCTCGTCTTTAGAGAAGAAACCTGAGAATGGCGGTAATCCTGAAATAGCGAGTGTAGAGATAAGGAAAGTGATGAAAGTGATTTTCATTACTTTTCTAAGTCCGCCCATGTTACGCATATCCTGCTCTCCGTGAAGCGCGTGTATAACAGAACCTGAACCAAGGAATAAACAAGCCTTAAAGAAAGCGTGTGTTATAACGTGGAATACAGCGATCTCATAAGCGCCAAGCCCTAAAGCAAGGAACATAAGGCCTAATTGAGATACCGTTGAGTAAGCCAGTACTTTTTTGATGTCATTCTGAACAAGTCCTATAGCTGCTGCCACAAGAGAAGTTACAGCGCCAACTATCGCAATTATATTTTGAACATCAGGTGTAAGATTAAACAGGAAGTTCATCCTGGTAATCATAAATATACCCGCTGTTACCATCGTTGCTGCGTGGATAAGTGCCGATACAGGAGTAGGCCCTGCCATCGCATCCGGCAGCCACGTGTACAATGGTATCTGTGCACTCTTACCACACGCACCTATAAAAAGGCATAGCGCAGCAAGGCTCAGCCAGCCCATGTCTACCTGCGCACCCGATGAAAGTGCTGCATTGATAGTCGTATAATCTACAGAGTGGAATAAATAACCGATTATAAAGATCCCGATAAGGAAACCTAAGTCACCTATTCGGTTCATGATGAATGCTTTTTTAGCGGCATCGTTGTAATCCTGGTTCTTGTACCAAAACCCGATAAGCAGATAAGAGCAAAGACCAACACCTTCCCAGCCAATAAACATAATTAGCAGGTTGCTACCCATTACAAGTGTTATCATAAAGAAAACGAACAGGTTTAGGTAAGCAAAGAATTTGTGCAGGTTCTCATCATCATGCATATAGCTGATAGAGTAGATGTGTATCAGTGTACCGATACCCGTAACAAACATAAGCCATAACAAAGAAAGCTGATCCAGCTGAAAGCCGAAGTTAACTTTAAAGTTTGCAAGTGTAAGCCACTCGCACAGGTTGATCATTATCGGCTGCCCGGTGCTGATTACCTGAAGGAAAAAAGTAAGCGTTACCACAAATGAAGTAGCTACTGCAAGAGTTCCTAATGTTCCCGATGTACCTTTGCCTAATTTTTTCCCGAAGAAAATATTAAGCAGGAAGCCTGCAAACGGGGCAAATAATAATAGTAAAGCCAAATTTGTATCCATTAGGCGCTATCCTTTTAAATTTTTTAAATTATCAATGTCAATGTTGTTCAGGTTTCTGTATACTGCAACCAATATCGCAAGACCTACCGCAACCTCTGCAGCGGCAACCGCCATAGAGAAGAATACGAATACCTGGCCCTGTGCGTCCTGGTGGTATGTAGAAAAAGCCACTAAAAGCAGGTTAACTGCATTTAGCATGATTTCTATAGACATGAACATGATAATGGCATTTCTTCTAAAAAGAACACCAAATACACCTACACAAAACAATAATGTAGAAAGATAGATGTAGTTATCAATACCTATGTGCTGTAATATATTTTCCATATTAGTTGTTGATGTGTTCTTTTTTAGATAACAATACTGCACCTATCATAGATACAAGTAGCAGTACCGATGCAAATTCAAACGGAACCATGTACTCATTAAGCAATACCTGTCCAAGTACTTTGATAGACTGATAATCCTGTCCTGATACTTTGTAAGTAAGCTGTGGTTGAGCTTTGATAAATGTTGCAAGCAATACAAGCGCTACAAGGCAAAAAGAAACCACTGCAGCAATCCTGGAGAGTACTGATTTGTTCTTTTCGTCTTCCTTATTGAGGTTCATGAGCATTATGGTAAAGAGCATAAGGATCATGATGGCGCCAGAGTATACGATGATATGTACAATTGCAAGAAACTGAGCATTAAACATTAAGTAATGCCCGGCTATAGAGAAGAAGCAAAGTACAAGATAGATAGCACTATGAATAGGGTTTTTACTGAAAATAGTTAAAAACGCTGTCGCTAATGTAATGGCCGATAGAATATAGAATAAAGTTGTAAGCATCTTAGTTCGCCATTTGTGGTTTAGTATTGTTAATTGCCATATCAAGCGGCATAACAAGTTTGTCTTTACCAAAGATAAAGTCTTCCCTGTTGGTGTTTGATTTTACCATGACTCTTGATTTGGTAAGGTAAATAGCCTGTTTAGGGCAAGCCTCTTCACATAGTCCGCAAAAAATGCAGCGAAGCATGTTTATTTCATATATAGAAGCATATTTCTCTTCCCTGTACAGGTGTTTTTCATCCGGTTTCCTTTCGTCAGCCTTCATGGTGATCGCTTCAGCAGGGCATGACAATGCACAAAGTCCGCAAGCAGTGCAGCGCTCACGGCCTTCGTCATCACGCATAAGCATGTGCTGTCCGCGGTATACAGGGCTGAGTTCCCTTGTTTCCTCAGGATACTTGATCGTTACTTTCCTTGTAAATAAATGTCGGATCGTTATAAGTAATCCTTTAGCTATCGCCACAAGGTAAAGGCTTTCCAAAAAGGTCATCTTTTTGTTAGATACCTCCTTTTTCCTTCCTGATAATGATATGGTTTCTATTGACATTTTATATTCTTTTAGCCCTAAGGCGTTTCTTTTCTTACCTAATTATAGTTTTCCGTCGCTTAGCAGTATTACAATACCTGTAATAATAATGTTTGCTATGGCAAGAGGAATAAGCATTTTCCAGCCCAGTTTCATCAGCTGGTCATAACGGAATCTTGGTACTGTCCATCGCACCCACATATATAAGAAGATGAAAGCACATATTTTACCGAACAATACAAATATACCTATTATGTTGGCCACATTAGCCCCTGCATTTTCTGCCATCCAGTCCATGCCCGGATAGTTGTATGCACCAAAATACAGTACGGCAAGGATTGTAGAAGATATGAACATACTCGCATATTCTGCAAAAAGGTAGAAGCCCATTTTCATAGACGAATATTCTGTATGGTAGCCACCGATAAGCTCGGCCTCACATTCGGCAAGGTCAAACGGGGTGCGGTTTGTTTCTGCAAACGAACATACCAGGAAGATAAGGAAACCTACCGGCTGGTAAAGGATGTTCCATCTCCATCCGTGCTGCCCTTCTGCAATTTCGCGAAGGCTTAACGATTCGGTCATCATAATAAGCGCAATAAGTGCAAGACCCATGGCAACCTCATACGATATCATCTGCGATGAAGCACGCATGGCACTCATCAGTGAGAATTTGTTATTAGATGCCCATCCGCCAATCATGATGCCATATACACCTACAGACAATACGCCAAATACGTAAAGCATGGCAACATCAATATCTGTAGCCTGAAGGATTACATCACGGCCAAAAATGTGCAGTTTGTCTCCCCATGGTATTACGGCACTCGTCATAAGTGCCGTACTCATAGATATGGCAGGGCCTACTATGAAAAGGAATTTGTTTGGTGTATTAGGAAAGAACTCTTCTTTAGAGAAAAGTTTCAAACCATCGGCAAGAGGCTGAAGTATACCACCTTTACCGGCACGGTTAGGGCCTATACGGTCCTGAAGCCATGCGGCAATTTTACGTTCTGCCAGTGTTTCATACATGGCAAAAAGCATAGTGATAGCAAAGATCACTACGATAAAAATACCTTTTTCTATAATTATTGCCTGATCCATAGCTATATATTACCTTCTTTAAATACCTGTACCTCGTCTTTTTTAAGCGGGATAGCCGGCATACTGATTTTTTTCCTGTCCTGGTCACGGCCTAAAAGGATATTTTTTTCTGTTTCAATAGTAACAGTATCCAGTTTACGGGTGTAGTTATTCTGGTTGATAACAGAATCTTTCTCAAATTTCCTTGGCCCTTCAATAACCCAGTCCGCTGTTTCCTTGTGGTCAAAACGGCATTCGTTGCAGATAAATTCTTCTACCTCATGGTAAACGTCTTTACGTGCAGTAACTCTTTGTATCTCTTCACCAAACATCCAAAGTGTTGTTTTTCCGCAGCATTTGTCGCAATCCCTGTGAGCATTGTAGGGTTTGTTAAACCATACCCTTTGCTTGAATCTAAAAGTCTTATCGGTAAGCGCTCCAACAGGACACACGTCAATCATGTTTCCTGAGAATTCGTTATCAATCGCTTTAGAGATGCAGGTAGAGATCTGCGAATGGTCGCCCCTGTTCATAACACCGTGTACACGGTTGTCAGTAAGCTGGTCGGCAGTCATAACACAGCGGTAACAAAGAATACAACGGTTCATGTGAAGCTGTATCTTATCGCCTATGTTCTCAGGTTCAAAAGTACGTTTGTCTTCAATAAAACGCGTTTTAGAAGAACCGTTCTTAAAGCTAAGGTTTTGCAGGTCGCACTCTCCGGCCTGGTCACATACAGGGCAGTCAAGCGGGTGATTTATAAGAAGGAATTCGGTAACCGATTTACGTGCATCGATAACCCTTTCAGAGGTAATACTCTTAACCTCCATACCATCCATAACACCGGTAACGCAAGATGCCATAAGTTTTGGCATAGGGCGTGGGTCGGCCTCACTTCCTTTAGAAACCTCTACAAGGCAGCAACGGCATTTACCGCCACTTCCTTTAAGTTTAGAATAGTAGCACATCGCCGGCGGTACAGATTCCCCGCCGATCATTCGCGCAGCCTGCAGGATGGTGGTCCCCGGTTCTACGTCTATCTCCTGTCCGTCTATTGATACTTTCATTTTTATTCAGCCCCCTAACCCCCAAGGGGGAATCGGGATATTAATTATTATGTGAATTTTTGTCTCCATTCTCCTCCCCTTTTGGGGAGGCCGGGAGGGGCCTAAACTGTTTGTTTCGCCACTAAATGCTTAACCTGGTCAAAAGGCTCTGCTACAAAGTGGTCTCTGTTTTTTACCTTTTCAGGGAAACGAACGTGGTATTCAAACTCGTCCCTAAAGTGGCGTATGGCTGCTGCCACCGGCCATGCCGCTGCATCGCCAAGAGGGCAGATAGTATTCCCTTCAATCTTACGCTGAATGTCCCAAAGCAGTTCGATATCCTCTTCACGGCCATGGCCGTTCTCAATACGATGCAGTACTTTTTCCATCCATCCTGTACCTTCACGGCAAGGCGAACACTGTCCGCAGCTCTCGTGGTGGTAAAAGCGTGAAAAGTTCCATGTATTGCGAACGATGCAGGCAGTATCATTATATACAATAAAACCACCCGAACCCAGCATAGACCCAGTAGCAAAACCACCTTCAGAAAGTGATTCATAGCTCATTAAACGGTCTCCGCCTTCAGCATTTTTGTAGATAAGATGCGCAGGAAGTATAGGCACCGAAGATCCACCGGGAACCAATGCCTTTAATGGCCTGCTGTCCATCATACCGCCTAAGTACTCGTCAGAGTTCATGAACTCATCAACGCTAAGGCCTAATTCTATTTCATAAACCCCGGGGTTTTTAATGTGCCCGGAAGCTGATATAAGTTTTGTTCCTGTAGAGCGGCCTATACCTATTTTAGCATATTCCTCTCCGGAGTTGTTCACGATCCATGGCACAACAGCGATAGATTCAACGTTGTTAACCACTGTAGGGTTAGCCCATAATCCGCTAACAGCAGGGAATGGCGGCTTGATCCTTGGGTTACCCCTTTTACCTTCAAGTGATTCAATAAGCGCAGTTTCCTCGCCACAAATGTAAGCGCCCGCACCACAGTGCACGTGAAGATCAAGGTCGAAACCAGAACCTAATATGTTTTTACCTAACCATCCGGCAGCATACGCTTCTTTAATGGCTTTCTCTAATATGCGGAAAACCCACATATATTCACCACGGATGTAGATGTATGATAAGTTTGCTCCAAGGGCAAAGCTGGATGTAATCATTCCCTCAATCAAAAGGTGAGGGATGTACTCCATAAGGTAACGGTCTTTAAACGTTCCCGGCTCCGACTCATCGGCGTTGCAAACCAAATGTCTTGGCTTGCCTGATTTTTTGTCGATAAAACTCCATTTCATACCGGTAGGGAAACCTGCTCCTCCACGGCCTCTAAGTCCTGAAGTCTTAACTTCTTCCACAACTTCATCCGGGGTCATGCTTTTCAGCGCTTTCTCCACAGAGCGGTAACCACCATTCTGGCGGTATACTTCATAGGTTTTTATCCCCGGTACGTTTGCGTGCTCTAATAATATTTTTCTAGCCATTGTTACGTGGTATAATGGTCTCTAATTAGTGTAAATTAACCTGTCCGTTTTTGCACTCGTCAATAAGCGCATCTACTTTCTCTTTTGTCAGGTTCTCCCTGTAATAATCACCCAGCTGGAGCATAGGGGCATAGCCGCAGGCACCAAGGCATTCAACACCTACAACGGTAAACATACCGTCTGCAGTCGTTTCGCCTTCTTTTATGCCCAGTTTGTCACAGGTATAGTCCATAAGGTTCTCAGCCCCGCGAATGGCGCAGCATGATGTCCTGCAAAACTCAAACATGTATTTACCTATAGGCTTCTGGTTGTACATGGTATAAAACGATACCACCTCATACACCTCTACCGGCTTGATGCCTATTATCTCTGCAACCTTGTCCTGAAGCTCAATGCTCAGCCAGTTGTCGTGAGCATCCTGCACTTCATGAAGTATAGGAAGCAATGCCGATTTGCGTTTGTCGGCAGGGTAGTGGCTCAGCAGCTCGTCGATGCGCTCTGTAAGGGCAGTATCAATATTTATAACCTGTTTAGCGTGGCTAATCTCCATTTTCTTTTATTCTATTTTAAATTTTGAATTATAAATTTTAAATGCCTTGGCTAATTCATAATTTAAAATTCATCATTTATAATACTCTTTTTTAAGCGTCTAATTCGCCTGCAATAACATTCAGGCTTGATAATGTTGCAATGGCATCAGACAGCATCTGTCCGTTTACCATTTCGTTGAAGGCCTGGTAATAAATAAAACATGGCCTGCGGAAGTGCAGCCTGTAGGCAGTACGGCTTCCGTCTGTTATAAGGTAAAAGCCAAGTTCTCCGTTACCGCCTTCTACCGCATGGTATACTTCAGTTTTTGGTACCGGTACTTCGCCCATCACAATTTTAAAGTGGTATATAAGCGCTTCCATGTTGTGGTACACTTCTTCCTTAGGCGGAAGATAGTAATCAGGAACGTTAGCGTGGAAAGGGCCTTCCGGCATTTTTGCAAGCGCCTGCTTGATAATGCTCAAGCTTTCCCAAACCTCGGCGTTACGCACGCAGAACCTATCATACGTGTCTCCTGATTTTCCAACAGGAATATTGAATTCAAAATCTTCGTAAGAGCTGTATGGCTGCATAACGCGAACGTCGTAATCTACACCTGCAGCACGAAGGTTAGGGCCTGTAAAGCCGTAGCTCATGGCTCTTTCGGCAGAGATAGGTCCTACATCTATGGTACGGTCCATAAAGATCCTGTTGCGTGTAAGCAGGTTCTCAAACTCTGTCCATATCGCCGGGAACTCCTCAAGGAAGTCATTTATTTTTTTGAATGCGGCAGGGCTCCAGTCTCTTTCAAAACCACCTATACGTCCCATGTTGGTTGTAAGGCGCGCTCCGCATATCTCTTCATATATCTCGTATATTTTCTCCCTGTACTGGAACACGTAAAGGAAACCTGTAAGTGCACCTGTATCTACACCCAGTACCGAGTTGCATATAATGTGGTCTGCAATACGTGCAAGCTCCATTATGATAACTCTCATGTACTGTACTCTCTTGGGTACTTCTATATCCAGGACCTTTTCTAATGTCATCCACCATCCCATGTTGTTGATAGGGGCAGAGCAATAATTCATCCTGTCAGTAAGTGGTGTTACCTGGTAAAACGGCCTGTTTTCGGCAATTTTTTCAAATGCACGGTGAATGTAGCCTACTGTGCCTTCGCCATCAAGTATCCTTTCGCCATCCATTAACAGGATGTTCTGGAAGATACCGTGGGTAGCCGGGTGTGTAGGCCCAAGGTTAAGGATAGAAAGCTCGCTGCCATCTTCATTCTGCTTCTGCTCGATCATCTTGGCATAGCGATGCTCCGGTGGTAATAACAGGTCTGACATTTTATATAAAAATTTGTTCCTTGTTCTTCAATTAATTAACAGTTATCCTGCGTACGGCCAAAGAAACGGTCGTCCTTATCGGTTCTTCCGCCATCTTCCATCGGGAATTCCTTACGCATAGGAAAAGAGGTCATCTCGTCCATGTTAAGAATCCTTTTAAGCTGAGGGTGGCCTTTAAATATGATCCCGAAAAAGTCATACGTTTCGCGTTCCTGCCAGTTAGCGCTCAAAAAGTGCTCAGTAGCAGTGGCGATCTCAGGGGTGTCTCCGTTAAGGAAACATTTAAAACGAATCCTCACGTTGTCGTACCAGTTGTGCATGTGGTACACTACAGCAAACTGCCTGTCTTTTTCAGAATCAGGATAATGCACGCCGCATACATCTGTAAGGAAGTTAAAACGAAGCAGGGGGTCGTTCTTAAGGAAACCCATAACTTCAGACAAGCTGTCCGGAGCTGCTTCAAAAGTGAAAATATCTTTGATCTGGATAAAGCCATTCACGTTGTCACCGAATTTTTCGGTAAGCTTATCCTGTATAACTGTTGTTTCTAAAGCCATTTGTAACTTATGAAATATTATAAGAAGCCAATAGTTCTCTATATTCTTCTGAGCTTCTTCTGCGTACCGATTCTGATCTTACGATGTCCTGAAGCTTCATGATACCGTCAAGTATCTGTTCCGGCCTTGGTGGGCATCCCGGTACATAAACGTCTACCGGTATTACTTTGTCAATACCCTGAAGTACAGAATACGTGTCAAAAATACCTCCCGAAGAAGCACAGGCACCTACAGCGATAACCCAGCGTGGCTCAGCCATCTGCTCGTATACCTGGCGTAAGATAGGTGCCATTTTTTTAGCGATGGTTCCCATAACCAAAAGCATGTCTGCCTGGCGTGGAGAAAAGCTCATACGCTCAGATCCGAAACGTGCCACGTCATAATGAGAAGCCATGGTAGCCATGAATTCTATACCGCAGCATGATGTTGCAAAGGGAAGTGGCCAAAGTGAGTTGGCACGGGCCATACCTACAACAGTATCAAGTTTTGTTGCAAAAAAGCCTTCGCCTGAATGTCCTTCAGGAGCGTCAACTATTTTTATGTCTGATGAATTGCTCATTGTAATTTAGTTTTTGATTATCAGGTATATAGTTGCAAAAACCATACCTTGTCCTCCTTCATTTATTCCCACTCTAAACCTTTTTTCTTCATTACGTAGAAAAAGCCTACGACAAGAAGAACCATAAAGATTCCCATTTTTATAAGACCTTCAACACCCATTGCACGGAAGTTTACCGCCCATGGGTACATGAATATAACTTCAACGTCAAACAATACGAACAGGATAGCTACAAGGAAATATTTTACCGAAAACGGGATACGTGCATTTCCTACCGATTCTATACCGCACTCAAAGTTTTTGTCTTTGTTCAAAGAATTTCTTTTAGGCCCCAATTTGCCTGATACGAAGATTGTACCCGCAACAAATCCTACGGCAAGGATCATTTGCATCAAAATTGGAAAATAATTTACCTGAGTTGTATGCATATCATGTGTGTAATTTATAAACAATTCACAAATATACACGTCACAGCTGAACAAACTCAACGTTTTTTTGAGAGAAAAGGATTGAAAGGTTAATTTTTATTGGTTCTAAATAAAATTGCTGTTTTGCAATTTTAACAACTCTGCATAATTTTTATAATTAGTTTTTATCGGTTGCCAAATTCTTAAAAAAATGAAGTAAATAATGTGTTTAGGTTTGTTTTTAAACCAAAAAAACCGCTCTTTGGGAGCGGTTTGTGTGATAAGAGGTAATGGCAATATTTTATTATATATATAGCTTATAGTGCTGCTACCTGGGCAGCAACTTTACCTTTTTTTCCTTCTTCTTCTACATAGCTAACACTATCGCCTTCACGCAGGTTTTCTGCTTTTACGCCTGTAGCATGTACAAAGATGTCTTTTCCTGTTTCATCGTCTGTTATGAATCCATAACCTTTGGACTCAATGTAGAATTTAATTTTGCCTGTTCGCATTGTAATAAAAAATAATTAATAATATTTCAAAGATAAACTTTATTGTGATATTACAAAATATAGCGTTAATTTTTTTGATTAAAACTTCTAATTATCATAATGTTGCTTTGTATTGTTAGGGAATTAGGTCTTGGTAAAGAAATATATAATTTTACTGGATTACAGGTCAAACTGCCAGTTGGCAATAAGATTGATGCTGTTGGTTTTTGCTTTAAAATCATCAGCAATCGTAGAAAGGCCAAAGTTATCCCTTAGTTCCATATTTAGGTTTTGCGTATCGCTGAGCTTTATTTTTTTGCCAATACCAAGGTTAACCCCATAATCAAGTGTATGGCAAATAAACCTATAGTAACAAAGTAGCCTTTGTTGCTGCCAATGTAGTATTTAAGATTTACAGGAATGCTGATATAATTCAGTATATTAGTTATTTTAGCGGTTCCATCTATCATTATTTCCTGCGCCATGCCATTTTGGCCTGCTACTATAATCATGTAGCTGTAGTCTTCTTTTTTAGTTGGGTTTTTTCTTTCATAGTTAATATTGGCGCTAAAGGAGAGGCGTTCACTAAGACGTGTCTCCATCGAAAAACCAACGAGATAACCCATCCCGTAATTAAAATTAGCGGCATAGCTTTCGCCTCTTACGTCAGAGAGTACCGCTCCGGTGTTGATCCCAAATTTCACTTTATTTTGTGCGATAGCCAATAGTGGCAGGGTCAGCATAAATAGGAATAGTGCTTTTTTCATGAAAGTATAGTGCTTTTTACTACAAATCAAACTGCCAGTTGGCGATAAGGTTGATGCTGTTTGTCCTTACCGTATCAGATGTAGGATAATTATTATTGCTAATATTAGCAAAGCCCAGGTTGTCTCTTAGCTCTATATTCAGGTTTTGTGTTTCGGTAACTTTTATCTTTGTGCCAAAGCCAAGATTAAGGCCAAAATCTAATGTTTTAAAGCCTGAATTTCCTGAGTCATTTACCTTGTCTCCGTCAACCCTTAAGCTGCTATCGATAAGGAATGCGGCAAAAAGTCCGCCGGTAGCAAAGAAGTTCTTTTTACTGCCTATGTAGTACTTAAGATTTAGTGGGATAGCAATATAATTAAGTGTATTAGTAACCCTAATGCTTCCCGTCCTGAATGCCGGGTCGTTAGGATCAGGGACTTGGGGGTCTGGCCCCATAAAGGTTATCTTTTGGGTTGGGCTTTTCTTTTCATAATTAATGTTTGCTGCGAAAGAAAGCCTCTCGGTAAGCGGTAGTTCAGCAGATATGCCAACAAGGTAATTGGCTCCATATTTAAAGTCGTCGGCATATTCGCTGCCGCGAATGTCTGATAATGTTGCCCCGGCATTGACGCCAAATTTTACTTTGTCCTGGGCGGCGACCAATACCGGCAATGCAAGCATTAGTAATAATTGTAATTTTTTCATGTTTGGTTGATGGATTTAGTTTGCTGCAAATATACTATTTCTCATAGGTGGGTTTATTAAAAAATATAATCCAACAAAAAAGGCAGCACTTTACATCGTGCTGCCTTTTTTGTTATGCTGAAAATAGCTTATTGCGCTACATTCGTTTTTATGCTAAGTTCTGTAAGCTGTGCGTCATCAATAACAGATGGTGCATCTATCATTACGTCACGGCCTGAATTGTTTTTAGGGAACGCAATAAAATCACGGATGGTTTCCTGTCCGCCAAGTATCGCTACAAGCCTGTCAAAACCAAAGGCAAGTCCGCCGTGTGGTGGCGCGCCAAACTGGAATGCATCCATAAGGAAGCCAAACTGTGCTTTAGCCTGTTCCTCGGTAAAGCCAAGATATTTAAACATTAGTGCCTGTGTAGCTTTGTCATGTATCCTGATAGAACCTCCGCCTATTTCATTGCCATTAAGTACAAGGTCATACGCGTTTGCCCTTACAGCGCCCGGGTTTGTTTCAAGAAGCGCAATGTCTTCCGGTTTAGGCGATGTGAACGGGTGGTGCATCGCGTGGAAACGCTCGCTGTCTTCGTCCCACTCTAATAATGGAAAATCTACAACCCATAACGGGGCAAATACTTCAGGATCTCTAAGGCCAAGGCGTGTTGCAAGTTCCATGCGCAGTGCGCTAAGGCGCGTGCGTGTTTTGTGTGCATCGCCGCTAAGCACCAAGATAAGGTCGCCCGGTTGTGCGCCTGTAATCTCTGCCCATTTCTTAAGGTCTTCCTGATCGTAGAATTTATCTACCGATGATTTTATAGAACCATCAGCTTCATATTTTGCATATACCATACCGCTGGCACCTACCTGAGGGCGTTTTACCCACTCGATAAGTTCGTCGATGTGTTTGCGTGTATAGGCAGCAGCACCCGGAACGGCGATACCTACAACAAGTTCAGAGCTATTAAATACTGCAAATTCTTTATGCTGTG
This sequence comes from Flavobacterium sp. DG1-102-2, assembly GCF_033042555.1. Taxonomy (NCBI): domain Bacteria; kingdom Pseudomonadati; phylum Bacteroidota; class Flavobacteriia; order Flavobacteriales; family Flavobacteriaceae; genus Flavobacterium; species Flavobacterium sp. DG1-102-2. Next base: position 24,387 of record NZ_JAWLIK010000002.1, on the reverse strand, counting down.
TTACTTCGTTAAGTTCGCCAAACTCCATCCCGAAACGGATATCCGGTTTGTCGTTACCATATTTTTTCATGGCTTCGTCGTAGGTCATCCTTGGGAATTTACCTGTGTCAATACCCTTAACCTGTTTTAGCAGGTGGCTGGCAAGCCCTTCAAAAACTCCTATAATGTCTTCCTGCTCTACAAAAGCCATCTCACAGTCAATCTGTGTAAATTCCGGCTGGCGGTCAGCACGAAGGTCTTCGTCACGAAAACATTTTACGATCTGGAAATATTTATCCATACCCCCTACCATAAGCAGCTGCTTAAAAGTTTGCGGTGATTGCGGAAGAGCATAAAACTGACCTGGGTTCATACGTGAAGGTACCACAAAGTCACGTGCGCCTTCCGGTGTAGATTTTATAAGTACAGGAGTTTCTACCTCTACAAATCCCTGGTTAGAAAGAAAGTTCCTTACTTCCATTCCCACTTTGTGACGAAACATAAGGCTGTTCTTAACCGGGTTACGGCGAATATCAAGATAACGGTATTTCATACGGATATCTTCTCCGCCATCGGTTTCATCTTCTATAGTGAAAGGAGGGATTATTGATGCGTTAAGGATAGTAAGCTCATTTACCAGGATCTCGATATCGCCGGTAGCCATAGCTGCGTTTTTAGATTCGCGCTCTATAACTGTACCTTTTACCTGAATAACAAATTCACGTCCTAATGTAGCTGCTTTTTCAAAAACATCTTTTTGTGTACGCGCCTCATCAAAGATTAATTGTGTTATACCGTAACGGTCTCTAAGGTCTACCCATATAAGGAATCCTTTGTTACGTGATTTTTGCACCCATCCGGCTAATGTTACTTCCTGGTTGATATGTGAAGCGTTGAGCTCTCCACAATTATGGCTTCTATACATTATTTAACTTGATAAATTTTTACGAATGCAAATTTAGCAACTAATGTTTACAAAGCACAAAAACATGACACTATCTTTTACTGCTTCTGTCAGTCTCTTTAAATGAGTTCACGATAGTGTTCATTTTCTTTTCGTATTTGCCTTTATTATCAGCCTCTGTCCACACCATGATCTGGTAATAATGGTTCTGCCCTTCTATAAAAGCCAGTTTCCAGTACACATGATTGCCCGATGATACACCATCAAAAGAGAGTTCTCGAGCCTTGTTACCGCCTATACTTAGTTCCTCAAACGGAGGCATTTCTTTTACTGCTATAGAATTTTCCATTCCATCGGTAATCAGGTCGGCATATCCTTTAAGATCGTCGGTGTACCTGTCCTGAAGGCCATTGTCGATAATGGCTTTTGTAAACACTGTTTTAGGTTCATCTATCACTATCAGGTAAAGTTTTTCAAAATCATTCTGGTATTGCAGAGAGGCTTCTTTATTAAGGTCGTTTACTTTTTTAAAATTAGACGGTACATCCAGCTGGTATTGGTCTTTTATGTTTACAGTAGAATAATTTCTATTGCACGATGCCAAAAGAAAAAGCGTTAGCAGCAGGCAAATGGTTTTTGAGTATCTGTAATAGTAAAATGTTTTCATACCGGTGTATTTATGTTTATAAAAAGATTTAGCCACATAAACAGCAATTTAAGCATAATTGCATTAATACTAACTGGTTTGTTTTAATTTATGATTGTGTTAAAGTAAGAAAAGCACCCTCAAAAAATAAATGGCACCTATTTATGGTATTAGAATAAAGTTTACTTTTACGATAAATAAATCTTAAACTATGAAAAAATTTGCACTGCTGTTCCTGATTGCTATAACTGGAGCATATGCACAAACAGAGCAGGTAAAATTTGCTGCTGTAATTAAGAACCGTAATACCGATTCTATTTTTATAAGAAGCCAGAGAGCTATTGTTAAAGTTATGAAGGCTGATGCTAAAGGTAACTTTAAAGGAGAATTTCCGGCAGAGCCTGGATTTTACCAGTTAGGTGATGGTGCCGAAACTACGTCGCTTTACCTTAAGCCCGGTTTTGACCTTGCGCTTACAATGGATGCAAAAATGTTTGATGAAACAATAGTATATAAAGGTAAAGGCGAAAAAGAAAACAACTTTTTAGCTAAGATGGCACTTGAGCAGGAAACCTTTGGTGAAAAACTTGCAAAAGTTACCGATCCTGGAGAGCAAACAAAAATGATAAATGATCTGCTTAATAAAACAGAAAACGGACTTAAAGATCCTGCTTTGGACGAAACTTTCCGTACTGTGCTTACACAGCAGTTAGCTGCTCAAAAGCAGCAAATGGCAGCTCAGGCAGAACAGGATGCAAAAATTGCAAAAATGATAGGGCAGCAGTCTCCATCCTTTGCCTACGAGAACTTTAAAGGCGGTACTACTAAGCTTGAAGATTTTAAAGGTAAATATGTATACATAGATATGTGGGCTACATGGTGCGGGCCATGCCGTCAGGAGATTCCTTTCCTTCAAAAAGTAGAGGAGAAATACCACGGCAAAAAGATAGAATTTGTAAGTATTTCTATTGACCAGGTAAAAGACCACGAAAAATGGAAAAAAATGGTAACTGACAAAACCCTTGGCGGTGTTCAGTTATTTGCAGATAAAGACTGGAGCTCTGCTTTTGCGCAGGCTTATGGCGTTAACTCTATACCAAGGTTTATTCTTATAGGCCCAGACGGTAAAGTTATTGATGCTGATGCTAAGCGTCCGTCAGATCCCGCATTACAGGCTCAGCTTGATACATTGCTTAAGTAAGTTTCAATGTTATCTTAATGTTACTAAACCATTCGCTTGCGAATGGTTTTTTTATGTCAAGATATGCTTTCAATATGGTTTAACATTGTTTTTGCAAAAATGCATTTTTTTTATCAAATGCGTAAACACCAGTAAAATAAGGTGATTCGTGAGATATTAAGAATTTCCAATGTTAAGTTTTGCGTTATGTTACGTAATTGTTAAGTAAATGTGTTTTTTGTGTAAATTAATTTTATACTTTTGATAAAGAGATTATAAGTTACTATAACCCAAAACACAAAAACTGATATGAAAAAGATATTATTTGCCGGATTGCTGTTGTCAGCAGGTGTGTTATCTGCCCAAACTAAAGATCACGATTTCTCAGTAGAGAACAATATAGTAAAAGCTGTTTATTATTATGATAATGGTAATGTAAAACAAGAAGGCTTTTACAAAGATGGTAAACTGCATGGCAGCTGGACCGCTTTTAACGAAAATGGTACAAAACAATCTCAGGGAGAATATGCAAACGGACAAAAAACCGGGAAATGGTTTTTTTGGTCAGGCGCAGTTCTTAATGAAGTGGATTTTGCCGACAGCAGAGTAGCTGAAGTTAAAAAATGGTCGCAGGATGCTGTTGTAGTAAATAAATAGTACACACTACTATTTTATTTAGAAAAGGCTGTAAGTAGTAATCTTACAGCCTTTTTTTATTTATGCTTTTGCAGGTGCCTTCTTTTTATTGGTTCGGCCCCACCATATCAGGAAGCCTGATATTGGCAGCAGCATACATATAAAACTTGCTATAAACACCAGTATCTTACCGGGCAGGCCAAGTATTGCCCCTACATGAATATCATAGTTTGCCGTAATAAGCTTTTCGCCAAAGTTTTTGTCCTTATGCAGTTTTTCTTTAAGAAATTTACCTGTATACTGGTCAAATTGCGCACTGTGGTACACATAATACCTGCCCGGATATTGCTGTACGTAAACATCTATAACGCCCGTCTTTGCGGTATCTGCCGGTTTACCAATACTAAATGCATCTGCATCACTGTACCTCGCTTTTGTAAAGTCGTATGCTTTGTCAAATGCCGCGTCTTTGTCGCTTTGTATAACAACAGATTTTTCTGCTAACGGTACAGGTGGTGTTATGCTTTGCGCACCTGCCACATATACTATTGCCTGAAACCATGTAAATGCCCATACCATTCCTGTAAAAGCCATTATAATAGCTACCGAGGCTACATAAAAACCAAAGATGTTATGCAGGTCGTAGTTTTTTCGCCTCCATTTTGTGCTGTCTTTCCACTTGAACCAAAAACGCTGCTTACGCGCCGCCTTGTTTTTTGGCCACCATAATACAATACCCGTAATAAGCATTATAACAAATATAAAGGTTGCCCAGCCCGTTATTTGCTGTCCTACAGGGTGATTGATCAAAAAACTCCAGTGCAGCATTTTTATGATGTTAAAGAAATCTCTTTCTTCATCATATATGGCAAGTACTTTTCCAGAGTAAGGATCTACATATACTTTATAGTAATAGTCTATAGCGTCAGAGTACCAAAATGCATCTTCGTGATTTTCTGCAGCTTTGTAACAGTGAAATTCCAGCGATTTTTTAGGGTTTCTGTACACATGCACATCGTTAAATACAATAGTATCGCCCAATGCTTTTTTAGTGTCTTTCCACACAGTGCTTAAAGGTATTCTGGTTGGCTTAACTTCAGGAACATAGATAGCTTCAGATCGCTGCCATTCTAAAATTTCTTCACTAAACACATAAATGCATCCTGTTATGCTTAGAAATAAAACAATAAGCCCGGATGTTAGTCCGAGCCAAAGATGGGCTGTGCCTATCCATTGCTTAAATGTCTTTTTCTTTTTAGGTTTTGTCATTAAAAGTTAAATTTTCCGATAACATTAGATACCGGATAAATAATATATTTCAGGTAAAGTATCCCAAATTTGTCTTTCGGGCGCTAAAGTAAAGCATCTTTTCCGGCAAAGAAAAAGATGCTTTTGTATTTTTTAGAAATTGTATGCTATGTTAGCAGCAAAAAGTCTAGGTTTTTGTGGGTTTATTGTAGACCATCCATTGTAGTATTCTACATTTGTAAGATTGTCTACTTTAAGTGTTATTGCAAAAGCATCTACATTATAAAATACAGAAGCGTTTAACACTGTGTATGATGGAACAACAAATGTTCCTACCTGGTTTCTACTGAAAATTTTGTTTGTGCTGGCAGTATTACCACCAAAGCCTAGTCCAAAACCGTTTAGTTTACCACCTGTGAATTTATAACTAGCCCAAAGATTACCCATGTTTTGTGGTCCTGCACTTTCCGGACGTCTGCCTACAAAGCTTTCATCGCCTTTAGTAAGTACACTTTCGTTATAACTATATCCTGCAATAATATTAAGTCCTGGCAGTGGGTTAGCTGTAAGGCTAAATTCTACACCTTTGTTTTCTTGTGCACCACCCTGATAGCTGTTAAAGAAACCATCTTCAACTCTTGTGTAAACCATATCACTAACTTTAGTTTTGTAGTAGCTTACAGATCCACTCATTCTATTGTTTAAGAAGTTTACCTTAGTACCAACCTCAAACTGATTAGCATGCTCCGGATCAAAACTTACAGCTACCTGAGCTCCATTAAGAGTGTTTGTTGTAGGGTTTGTGTTAGTAAAGCCATTCATGTAGTTGGCAAATATTGACAGTTTTTCTGGTATTGGCTGATATACTGCACCAAATTTAGGAGAAAGTGCAGTCTGGTTGTTGTTGTCATTAGAAAAATGGTCAACCCTTAAGCTTGCCATAACCGAAAGATTAGGTAGTACATACGCAATATCAGATACATAAGCACTAAATACTTCTTGTTTTGTTACGCTAAAATAGGGTCCTTGTGTACCTATGCCAGCATCAGCACCGGCTTGTGTAAGTACCCCGGAGTCATCACCAAAGCTTGTGCCCATTGGTATACCGTATGCCGCATTAAGCTGTGGTGCAATAGCACTAAAAGTAGCAGCGTCTACTCCTATGTTTATAAAACCTTGCGCTCCGTAACCGGTGCTGTTATCTTTTAGTTGTCTATTAAAATAGTCAAGACCTCCTATGAATTTATTTTTAACAGACCCAAGATTAAACTCACCAATAAAGTTCTGCTGAATATCTGTACCTATAGTTTCAGAGTTCTGTTTACTTGTAGAACGTAAAAGTATAATTCCTTTGTCAAATGTCATTCCCACAGCAGCTTCTACTCTGGAGGTTGCTTCATAGAGATATGAATAATAACCATCAGATTTTGCAGATGATCTAGATAAGATTGTCTGTGACGTCCAGTTGTTCGAAATTTTGTAGTTCATTACCCCCTGAAGGTTAAAAGTAGGAGTGTCAACATAAAGATCATTGCTTGTGTAAGAACGTTTATTGTCATACCCAAGATCATGCATATTGTGTACTCTTAGTGGAGCATCTCTGTCAAGGAATAGCATAGTTGCATTTGTGCTTCTTCCATTGTAAAATTCTGTATTGATAAGGAATGATAAATTATCGTTAACCTTATAAGAAAGCGAAGGTGCTACAAAAAGTGATTTTTTAAATCCGGCATCCTGGAAGCTGTCTTCCGTATGATAAGCAGCATTAAGCCTAAAAAAGGCTTTCTTTTCAGTGCCGAGAGGAGTGTTAACATCAACAGTATATCTGTTAAGTCCGTAAGTACCTCCAGTGTATGATATTGTACCTCCAAAGGTTTCATAAGGTCTTTTTGTAGTAACGTTTATTAAACCGCCATAAGAAATAAGGCTGCTGCCAAACAGAGTTCCTGAAGGGCCTTTTATTACATCAATTCTCTCAACATTTGCAGGGTCAGGGCTACCATTAGTTAACCCTGCTACACCATTAATCATTGTAGGCTGTACCGCAAATCCTCTTAGTGAGAAATAGCCGGCACCGTCGCCGCCACGACCTGTAGACTCCCAAAGTTTAGTAAGTCCCGGTGCATTTTTAAGAGCATCGTCAAAATTTGTAACTACTTGTTCTTTAAGTAGCTCATTGCTTATAGTATTGTAAACCTGTGGGTTTTCGATATCTTTTAAAGGCAGTTTTGATACAATATCACTTTGCTTTCTGGCAAATTTATTAGTGTTAGATTCAATGACAAGTTCATTAAGCTCTTCCTGGCTTTCAGATAGCGTAAAATCTTTTGTTACCGTTTGGCCGGCAGCAACAGTAATGTTTTCTTCTACAGGTTTGATACCAACTGCAGATACACGAAGCGCATAGTTACCCGGTTTAACATTTTTAATTTCATATTCGCCCTGCTCATTAGTTACTGCGCCATAAGGAGTACCCTTTAAGGCAACAGAGATGTTTTCGGCAGGTGTATTGCCGCTTAGTGTAACTTTACCGGTTACTTTACCGCGTTCCTGAGCCCACATTGTAAGAGAGCTTAAGAACAGAAGGCATAGCATCAGTCTTTTAAAGATAATTGTGTTCATTTTGTTTGGTGTTATTTTTCGGGGGCAAAAGTAATTCGCAATATCCATCTATGCAAATTATTTTTACTTGTTCTAAATAAGAATAATATCCTACAAAAAATGATGCATGCTTAGTCTTACTGCTCTATTCTTCAGGATAATGAAAATTAAATCCTGTTTTACAACACATATTTTTGAATAATTAAGATTTTGCTAAAAATCAATTTTATAACATTTTACGTTTATTTTGGTATAAAAAAATCCCGCAGGTGCCTGCGGGATTTAGATGAGTAAGATTTAATCTATAAAATTAGTTTGTTCGGTACAAACTAAAATAGAACTAAGCTTAAGCTACTTTAACCCTTTTTTAAAAGGTGATTTCGGATGGCTTATTAAAATACGTGTGGTTACTCCACTGGCTCCGTCATCCAACGGTAAAAGGTAAGAGGTACTGTCCAGCAATGTAGCGCCTTCAAGTGCCTTATAGTAGATTGACTGATTTTTAAGAGGGCTAAAATACAGAGAGTCGTTTAGCACTACATTTTTAAAGTATTTTTTTATATAATTTCGATCGCCAATTTTTTCCAGTTCCTGTAAAGCGATATCGTCATCAAAAACGCCTATTGCATTTCTGCCTCTAAACTCAACCGATTTGTCCGGATAATAAATTATGAATTTGTAATCCTTTAGTTGCTCTTCCAACGCGGCATTATCATCTTTATCTTCTGTGGTTTCGTATTCGAAATTTCCAAAAAGCCCCGGAATCATGCTTCCTGAAGGGGTTGGTGGAAATTGCCATTCCCATACAGGTGTTGTATATATTTCATCCCATTTTCCATTGTTAAAGGTGTAAAAATAAACTGTGTTTACGCTGGAAAAATCATCCCATTGTTTAACCAGCATAATTTCATCCTTTCCATCTTCATTTACATCCCCGCAATTTTCTACATAGTGAAATCCAAGCTGTCCACCTGCAAGTTTTAGTTTTTTTTCCTTCCATTCAAGAAATGATTGGTTTTTATAATAACGGTTCAGGAAAGAAACATCACCATACTCAAACATGGTATCAGTACTGGTATAGTATTTAGCTGTTTCATTTTTATACAAGGAATCGGTGTAGCGTTCTTGCAGTATATCCTGTTTATGGTCACCGTCAAAATCGCCTGTAATCTTAAAACGGTAACCTGAAACCGGTCTTGAAATACGCAATAACGAATCTGCTTTTATCTTTAAGGAGTCATTGTGTGTGAGAAGTTTTTCGTTTTTACTTATCTGTCGTTTTCCTGAACACTCCCATAAATTAAAGAGTGAAATGAGCATAATGATAAAAACAACGCTAATGTGCTTTTTCATATTGAATTTAATTAATGTAATAGTGGGAAAATACACTTTTTACTATTAAAATGATCGGATGATGGTATTTTTAATTTAGTAAAATGCCATAAAACCAAAAATCCCGCAGCTGCCTGCGGGATTTAGATGAGTAAGATTAATTTACGAATTAGTGTTTTGTAGTGAAGCCATCCTCGCTCAGTTCCCTGTGCTCATAATCGGCAACCATTTCTTTTTCGTAATCTACAGGTGTTCCTTTAGATACTTTAGCAATGATGATGTCAAATATCATATATACTACAGGAACAATGATCAGGGTAAGGAAAAGCGAACTCGTAAGTCCACCTATAATTACCCAAGCAAGCCCGTTATTCATGGCAGCCGCTGCACCTGTTGCTAATGCAATAGGAAGCATACCAAACACCATCGCGATCGTTGTCATAAGAATAGGGCGGAGACGGGCGTGGTTAGCCTGTACCAGTGCGTTAAATGTGCTTTCTCCCTGTTCTTTACGGTGATTGGTAAAGTCTACAAGTAAGATTGCATTCTTACACACAAGACCGATAAGCATGATAACCCCTAATATGGTAAATATATTCAGTGTATTGTTAGTAAGTGCCAATGCAAGCAATGCCCCGATAAACGATAGCGGAATTGAGAACAATACCACAAACGGATATACAAAACTGTTGTAAAGGCCCACCATTACAAGGTAAACCAATATAATACCTGCAAGCAGTGCAATACCAAGCGTACCAAAACCTTCTGCCTGGTTTTCTTTATCACCGCCCCATACATAGTTTACACCTGTAGGGCGCGGCATTTTAGAGAATTCTGTTTCCCAGTTGTCAGCCACGGTGCCACTAGGTACACCGGCAGCCTGAGCCTGTATCGTTACAGATGCACTTTTATCCCTACGCTCAAGGAAGCTTGGCCCTGAACTTTCGGTTACCGATGCAAACTGCGATAGTTTTATCTGCTGCCCCTGATCGTTGATAAATACAAGGTCTTTTACATCGTTGATACTTGAACGGTTGTACTCGTTAAAACGGATGTTGATGTCATATTCATACTCTCCTGCACGGAATTTACCATCGGTATTACCGTTAAAGGCTGTCTGCATGGTCATACCCACAGTTTGTAATGATAAGCCAAGAGCAGACATTTTGTCCCTGTCTACCTGAACATTTACCTCAGGGCTACCACCTTCAGATGTTAGCTTGATTGCCGTAGCACCATTAATTGCAGCCAGTTTTGCCGAAGCTTCTTTTGCAAACTTCATGGCGCTGTCTAAGTCAGGTCCGGTAATCGTTAAGGCGATAGGCGCTTCATCGGCACCACCCATAATACTTACCGGTACTGTTTTGATTTTAGCGCCAACAAGGATTTTTTCAAGATCCCTTTTAACCTCTGCGGCAAATATGAATGTGTTTTCGTCGCGTTCTTCACGGTCTACTAACGTTACTTTTATCTCACCTTTGTAAGCGGTAGACTGTGTAGCCCCCATACCTTCACTGGTTTGGCCTACCGTTGTAATAACACCTTCAACTTCTTTTCTTTTGTTTAGGTATTCTTCAGCTTTTTGAGCCAACAGGTTAGATTGTTCTACAGAGGCATCTTTAGGCAGCTCCATTTGTACAAGGAACTGGCCCCTGTCCATTTTTGGGAAGAATTCACCACCTATGAATCCTGCAACTAACAATCCTATTGAAGTAAAGAACAATGCAACAACAATAAGTAGAGTCCATCTTTTATGGCCAAGACACCATTTAAGGATACCTGTTACCCAGTGTGTAAATTTCTCTAATCCTCTTTCAAACGAAAGGATAACTTTTTCAAATAGATTTTTACCTGTTAAATGCTCCAGTTTACCAAAACGTGATGACAACCATGGTATTAGGGTAAATGATGATAATAGAGATAGGGCAGTGGCAATTACCACCGTAACACAGAACTGCGAAATGATGTTAGATACAAGGCCCGTACTCATTGCAATAGGCAGGAACACCACTATAATTACAATGGTAATCGCCGTTACGGTAAAGCCAATTTCAGCAGTACCATCATATGCAGCACGCACCCTGTTCTTACCCATCTCCATGTGGCGGTAAATATTTTCAAGTACCACAATGGCATCATCCACAAGGATACCTACCACAAGCGAAAGCCCAAGTAAACTCATTAAGTTTAATGTATACCCCATAAGGTAAATACCAATAAAGGTAGCAATAAGCGATGCAGGTATAGATACCATTACAATAAGAGCATTACGCAAACTGTGAAGGAAGAACAACATTACAAATGCCACCAGGAATACCGCAATAAATAAATCGTGTATTACACCATCGGCAGCTTCAAGTGTAAAGTCACTGCTGTCATCGGCAATTTCCAGTTTAAGGCCGTAATTTGCATAGTCTTTTTCAATTTTAGCTACGGCTGCTTTTGTTTCCTCACTTACAGATACTGCATTCGCATCCGTCTGTTTAATGATTTGTACTACAATAGCATTCCTACGGTCTACACGCGAAATTTTTTCAACTTCTTTTTGTGAATCCTGTACATCGGCTATTTCGCCAAGGCGTATCTGGATACCGTTTTTATTAGATATAACCAGGTTACGCATCTCTTTAACGTCGCGGTATTTACCCGAAAGACGTACAAGCATAGAGTTTTCCCTTGTCTGGATGTTACCTGTAGGGAAATCAAGGTTTGAACTTAGTATAGCAGACTGAACCTCTGGAATAGAAAGGCCGTAACCTTTAAGCTTTTCCTGGTCAAGGCTTACCTGAATTTCACGCTCTTCACCACCCACAAGGTTTACCTGTGCAACACCGTTTACACGAGCAAGAATAGGTTCAATCTTTTTGTCAAGAAGGTCATAAAAAGCTACTTCGTCCATTTTTGCAGTCGCACCAATGGTAATAATAGGTAAGTCGCTCAGGGAGAATTTACTTAGCGAAGGCGGGTCAACGTCTTCAGGTAAATCTTTTTCTATGGCATTAATTTTACGCTGTGCATCGTTAAGCGAGTAATCGGCATCAGCTTCTGGCTGAAGCGTAACCATTACTACAGAAAGGCTTTCGTAAGATTTAGATTCTACCTTTTTTACAAGTTCCAGCGACGATACCGCATCTTCAATTTTCTTGGTCACTGTATTTTCTACCTCTCCCGGCGAAGCACCAGGGTATACCGTAGATATGGTAACCACGTTTATCTCGAACTTAGGGATAAGCTCGTAACTCAGGTTGCTGTAGCTAAAAAGCCCACCAAGCGTAAGTATAATGAACAACACTATAACAAGTGTTGGCCGTTTTATGGATATTTCTGCTATTTTCATTATTATATTTTTAAAGCATAGTATGATGTCGTTACAACATCATGCTGCACTTATTTTATAGGAGTTACTTTAGACCCGTTAGTTAGGTTAATCTGTCCGCTGGTTACAACAATGTCACCTGTTGCAAGGCCGTCAAGTATCTCTACCTGCTCGCCCAGAATCCTTCCTGCAACAATCTTCTTAAGAGTTACAACACTGTCTTTAACGACAAACACCTGGTTGCTTGCCACACCGCCTACGAATGCAATGCGTGGTATAGTTTTGATAGGTGTTTTTTGTGCAGCGCCAGAGCCAAAGGTTGCAGTACCATACATACCTGCTTTGATTTCGCTGTCAGGGTTGTTTGCAACTTCTATTTCCACAGGAAAGTTTAAGGAACCGTCTGCCTTTGGGGCGATAAAGGTTACTTTACCTTTAAACTCTTTATCAGGGTATACGCTTGCTTTTACGGTAATGGAATTGCCTAGTTTAAGGCCTGCAACATGCTGCTCGTCTACATTAACCTTTAGTTTAAGCGTAGATACATTAACAAGTTCAAACAATACAGTTCCCGGAGCTACAACACTTCCCGGTTCAATATTACGTTTGTTCACAATACCGTTTATACTTGATTTTATGGTAGCATCGCCATAGTTAATGTTAGCCTGGTCTAATCTTGCTTTTGCATTTACCAGGTCAAGTTTAGCCTGGTCTAATTGCTGTTTAGTAACACCACCGGTTTTGAAAGCGTTTTCATAACGCTGGTTGTTAGTAACCGCATTTTGGTAAGCAGCTTTTGTGTTTGCCACCTCAATAGAAAGCTGGTCACCTTTTATAATGGCAAGGGTTTGACCTATGCGCACAGGGCTTCCTTCGTCTACAAGTACTTTTACAACCCTTCCTGAGTTTTCAGCGGGGAATTCAAGCTCCTGAGATGGTGCAAAGTTACCGTTAGCCACATAATCAAGATTAGGCACTTCGGTCTTAACGGTGTCTATACGTACTGCAACAGTACTGTTTGTTTTAGATATTTGTGCAGTTTCGTTCTCGTTCTTCTTTTTATTGTTTGTCAGTATAAAAGCGATAAGTCCTACAACGGCAATACCTACTACTATATATAATACTTTTTTCATAATGATTAGTTTGTTAGGGTTTTAAGTTCTCCTTTTGCTTTTATCAGTTGTATTTCTGCAAGCTTAAAGTCAAGCAGGGCAGATGTATAATTGTTTTGTGCTTCTATATAAGAGTTTTCTGCATCAAGCAGGTCGGTAAGGGTAGCAAGGCCGTTTTGGTAGTTGTTCTGGGTATCATCCAGTACTTCCTGGGCTAGCTTAGCATTTTCCTTTTGGTTATTGATGGTTATAAGGCTGTTCTTTATCTGGATCGTAGCATTTTGATATGCCATGTCAAGCGATAATTTTGCATCCTTAATATCTTCCTGTGTTTTTCTTATGTCAACATCAGCCTGTCTTACCTTAGCCCTTGTGCCAAAGCCATTGAATATAGGCACGCTCAGGTTAAGCCCTATTGCCGAATAATCTGTCCAGTATACCTCGTCCGCCGGTTTCTTGAACCATGGCATTGTTGGCCCCTGTCCTAAATAGTTATAACCCGCCGTAAGCGTAAGCTTAGGGTAATACTCTGCAATTTTTGCCTTCTTATTAAAAATGTTCAGCTCTTCCTGTTTTTTAAGCAGAAGGTATTGCGTGTGTTTAGTAACATCTACAGCATCGTTAACAGCAACAGGCGTAACCTGAAAATCTGTTTTCGGAAGCGTGATAGGCGTTTCTATAGGCATACCCATGTAAAATTTAAGAGTGTTTTCCTGTAACTGCACCTGGTTAATAAGCGTTTGGCGCTGTGTGCTTATGTTGGTCAGGTTAACGTTCATCCTGTCAAGGTCAATCTTTTTAGCAAGGCCATTATCATACTGGCCTTTAATGATATCCCTTATTTTTGTTGTGTTTACAAAGTTGCTGTCTATAACCACAAGCTTTTGGCGCTGTACATATACCTGGTAGTAATTGTTAGCAACACGCTCTATAACCTGCTCTTCGGTTAACTGCTGGTTTATCTTATAGAACTCACGTGTAGTCTTTGCCGCTTTAAGCCCTGTAAAAACCGACTGGTCAAACAGGTTTTGCGTAAGGTTTAAACCTGCAACAGAATTCCATTTCTGGCCAAGGGCAACTAGTGTAATCATAGACGGCCCGCCAGAGAACGCACCTGCATCAATGGCATTTTGTTGTAAGATAGGGTTGTAGGTTAAGCTTCCGTTAGCGGTAATTGTAGGCAGGGCCCTGGCGCGCACCTCTTCAATCTGGTACTGGCTGTTCTCTACCTGAAGCTGTGCTTTTTTTGCATCGGCTTTATTTTGCAGGGCATAGTTAATAGCGTCTTTTAGAGTAACTTCCTGCGCCGGCACTGTTTGTGCATGTAGCCGCGAAGCCATTAAAAACACCACCAGCACTGCAATTCCCTTTGCAGAAAAGCTTCTGAAATCATGTATGATCCTCATGGGTCTAACTGTGTTAATTTGATTGATGATTAATTATTGTTTAAAAAGTGTTCTAAGTATAATTTCTTTGCGTTCCTCAAGAAGTGTGTCGTAATGTTCTGTTGTTATTCCCATTGTTTCCTGAAGCAGCGGCCTCATGGATAGCGGAAAGGACAGCAGCGATATAAAATTCAGTAAAAATTGCTCAGGCCTCATTCTGTCTATTGTTCCTTTCTCCATTTCAAGGCCTATCTCCAGATAGAATTTATCAAGCAGGAGCGACATTTTTTCATGGTCTTTCCAGATGCATCCCTGGTTCATTTGTGTTACCATGTATATTTCAAGGTAAGGATATTGTTTGGCCTGTTCAAGAAACACATCAAGGTGGCGGGCAATTTTTTCTTTGAACGGAAGGTCAGAAAACACTATCTGTTCTGTTAACTGCTGCTCGTTTAACTGTGCATCATCAAATACGATCTGAAATAACTTATCCCTTGACCTGAAATAATAATTTATCAGTGTACGGTTAACTCCTGCGGCATCTGCAATCTCTTGTGTGGTCGCGTTAAAGCGGCCTTCGCCAAAAAATAATCGCTTGGCTGTATCTTTAATCAGTTTTTCAGTATCCTGATCTGCTAATTTTGCTGACATATTTGTTTAACTATTTTGTTTGACATTTTTGTCAATGCAAATTTAGCAACTTTTTGAAACCGGTAAATGTTAAATTTTTGTTAATATTTTTTCAGTACCTCTTTTAATTGTGATTGGCCAGATTCTGTGGTAATGGCTCGTAAGTGATACTCCAGAAACTGCCTTGTCACTGCATTTATATCATATACGCTATGAGGAAATATATCTGAATCTTTAATGCCTGTTAACCCTGTAAAATATATCCTTGATGTAAAATCAACGTCAAGGTCTGTTCTGTATAGTCCATCCCTTATCCCTTTTTCAATGCTTTCTGTCATGCAGGTATGCATCTTTTCAAATTGTTTTTGGCGTAGTGCCGAAAATGTCTGCGGAAAAAATTTCTGAAGCTGAAAGAAAGGCGATGCCGTTTCGTTATTAAGATGTTTCATTAAAAACTTCCTGATGATAAAAATTTCCTCGATGGAGTTGTATCCCAGCGTGCAGATCTCATCTATGCCTTCAGCGATGGTAATAAAAAGCGAGGTTGTACTGGCCTCAACTAATTCGTTCTTGTTGGCATAATGCAGGTAAATGGTTTTTTTAGATATTCCCATTTCGTTGGCAATATCGTCCATGGTCACACTCTTATATCCCAAAGTCAGGAACATATCGGTGGCTTTCTGTAAAATTGTCTCTTTCATTATCATAATATCGGTAGCAAAAGTAAGTCAGGAAACTTTTAAAACCAAAAAAGTTTCCAAAGTTTTTTTATGCTTTTTAGGGCGTAATAAACTTTTGTCAGGAAAAAGAAAAGGGGTACTTTAGCAAAAAAAAATACTACATGCAGCCCATAGTGCACTACCAGCAGATCGTTTCTGATTATTTTACAAATACCACAATAGAAAAAGAACCTGTAAATCTTTACCGCCCCGTGCACTATATATTATCGCTTGGCGGTAAGCGCATGAGGCCGGTTCTCACACTTATGGCTGCCGATATTTTTGGCGCCGACTGCCGGGAAGCCCTTCCTGCAGCTATTGCGGTAGAGATGTTTCATAACTTTTCGCTGGTGCATGACGATATTATGGACGATGCCCCGCTTAGGCGTGGTAACCAGACGGTGCATGAAAAATGGAACCTTAATACAGGTATTCTTTCTGGTGATGCGATGCTGATATTGGCATATCAATATTTTGAAGAGTACGAGCCTTTAATTTTCCGTTCGCTGGCAAAATTGTTCAGCAAAACGGCACTTGAGGTTTGCGAAGGCCAGCAATGGGATGTGGATTTTGAGCAGCGTAACGATGTTACCGAGCCCGAATATCTTAAAATGATTGAGTACAAAACTGCGGTGCTCGTAGGTGCAGCCATGAAAATGGGTGCTATAGTTGCCGAAACATCTGAGGAGAACTGCAACCTGATATATGATTTCGGACTCAACCTTGGTATTGCCTTCCAGCTTCAGGACGATTACCTGGATGCCTTTGGTGATCCTGCTACTTTTGGCAAACAGATAGGTGGCGACATTATAGAGAATAAAAAAACATACCTTTATCTTAAGGCATTGGCACACTCTAATGATTTTGAAAAACAAAACCTTATCCAGTGGTTTTCGGTTCAGCCGGAAGACCATGCTGATAAAGTGGTGGCTGTAAAGAATATTTTTAGGCATACGGGTGCCGATGCAGCAACAAAACAAGCGATAGAAGAATATACCTATAAGGCTTTTGCAACACTGGAAAAGCTGGATATAAGCGACGACAAAAAAGCACTCCTGAAGAACTTTGGCGAAAGCCTTATGCAAAGAAATGTATAATGACGTTTGTAGCGCCCCTTAATACCGACCTTCTATTATCTGAAGCCCAAAAAGAACTGCTGTACATTAAGCTTGTAGAGCAGCTTAACAAGGACTTTACGCTGGCTAATGAATCGGTAGATTTCAATACAGATATTACGCCAATCAATTTGAAGCTTGGGGTACAAGATAAGATTTACAACCTTATTCAACATAAATTTGCTGAGTACCTTAACCTGCTGTACATTATAGACGTGCCTGAAAAAGACATCAAAGCCTTAAACGGCAGCGATATTGGTGAGCTTGCCGAGCAGGTGGCTTTTCTTGTTTTAAAAAGGGAATGGCAAAAGGTGTGGTTTAGGAATAAATATTAAAAAATGTTCATATGGGGATGATTTTTAATATAGTACGTGTCTCTAAGGAAGAACTTAAAGATTGTTTACGTGATACCTTTTTGTTTGACTATAAGCTGGATGCAATATTCAATAATGAAAATGATGATGCTTGGGTGGACATAGATAAATCATGGGGCGGAATCTTATTTATGTTGACAGGTGGTGGCTTAAATTCATATGAACACCCTTTGGCTAAAGTTTTGTTCAGTGGACAAAAAATTACGGCTAAAGGACCGGATTCACATTATGAAATGGCTGATTATTTGGATCCTGAGCAGGTAAAGGAAGTGTGTGCAGAAATTGCTAAAATAAGTAATAAAGAATTAATGGGTCGGTTTGATCCTATAGCGATGAATGAAGAAAAAGTGTATCCAGGGGGAGTTTGGGACGAAAGTCGATTTAAAAACGTGCTCCAATCTTTCGAAGTACTCAAAGGTATTTATTTAAAAGCTGCTGAAAGGAATGAAGCTATAATAACATTTATCAGTTAGTCTAAGTCTTAAAAATAAACCCTTACAAAGGGCATCCAAGCCTGGCTGTATACAAAATCATTATCATTATATAGTACGTTATAACGAACGCCTACTGTAACATTTTGCATGCTGTAGCCTGCGCCCAGGAACAATCCTGTATTCCAGAAATCCCTGCTGTATGCCTGCTCAGTTCCGTATCGGCCGGCATCTACATCAAGGTTAACCCTTAGCTGTTCTACCTCTGCCGAAAGCTGTACCTGTGGGATGGGGTTAAAAAGCACTATGGCGTTTGGGCCATACATCATGGCAGAATACCAGTTTCGCTGGTCAACATAGCTAAACTGTACGCCTGCACCCAGTGCAACATAGTCGTTAAACTGGTAGATGGCCTGCGGTGCAACGGTAACATCGGTATAGCCGCTTCCAAAACCAAGTCCTAGTCCGCCGCCAAAACGTACCCTGCTCCAAAAATCGCCGTCCTGTGCATTTGCAGCCATAATTGACAGTAAAAAACATACTGTCAGGCCCTGTTTTGTTAAAAAACTGAAAATACCTGATTTCATGTCGCGTAAGATAAATAGTTGGAAATATAAATGTATAAAAAACACTGAAAGATTATTACAATTATTGTACTTTTGCATTGAATTTTTTAAAAACAAGGTCATAAAGACATAAGTATGGACAGGTTTTCCTTTTTAAACGCAGCACATACTGCTTTTTTTGCAGATTTATACGATCAATATATTGAGAATCCCGACAGTGTTGAACCAAGCTGGAGAAGTTTTTTCCAGGGGTTTGATTTCGGCCTTGCCGAGTACGGTTCAGGATTTGAAACTCTAGATGTGCCAAGGCAGGATGCTGCAGCAGCTACCCAGCCGGTTTCTGATTATTCGGGCATTCCCGAAAAACTTCAAAAAGAATTTAAGGTGCTTAACCTTATTGAGGGCTACCGTACACGCGGCCATCTTTTTACTAAAACAAACCCGGTAAGGGACAGGAGGATTTTTACACCCTCTTTAGCCCTTGATAACTTCGGCCTTTCTGATGCCGATCTTAACACTGTGTTTGATGCCGGTAAAGAAGTAGGGCTTCAAAACGCTACGCTTTCTCAAATAATAGACCACCTTCGTAAGGTATACTGCCAGCATATTGGTATTGAGTATATGTACATCCGTGACCCGGAAGTAAGAAAGTGGATCCAGAATAAACTTTCGGCTAACAACAACCAGCCGGATTTCTCGGCAGACCAGAAGAAAAACATTCTTGGTAAGCTGAATGACGCGGTTTCGTTTGAAAATTTCCTTCACACTAAATATGTAGGCCAGAAACGTTTCTCTCTTGAGGGTGGCGAATCGCTTATTCCTGCACTTGACGCGCTTATTGAAGCTGCGGCAGATAAAGGTGTTGAGCAGTTTGTAATGGGTATGGCTCACCGTGGCCGCCTTAACGTGCTTGCTAATGTGTTTGGAAAGTCTACCTCTGATATCTTCAGCGAGTTTGACGGTAAAGACTACGACGACGATGCCCTTTTTGATGGCGACGTAAAATACCACCTTGGCCTTACGGCAGATAAAAAAACAAGGAACGGTAAACAAATAAACATTAACCTTGCGCCAAATCCTTCGCACCTTGAAACTGTAGGTGCAGTTATAGAGGGTATTGCCAGGGCTAAACAGGACAGGCACTATGCCGATGATTTCTCTAAAGTGCTTCCTATCGCGCTTCACGGTGATGCCGCTGTTGCAGGTCAGGGTATCGTTTATGAGATCGTTCAGATGGCTAAGCTTGACGGATACAAAACAGGTGGTACTATTCACCTTGTAGTGAACAACCAGGTAGGTTTTACAACAAACTATCTTGACGCACGTTCGTCTACCTATTGTACAGATGTTGCTAAGGTAACCCTGTCTCCGGTACTTCACGTAAATGCAGATGATGCGGAAGCTGTGGTACACGCAATGCTTTTTGCACTTGACTACAGGATGGAATTTGGTACTGATGTATTTATTGACCTTTTAGGATACAGGAAATACGGCCACAACGAAGGTGATGAGCCTCGTTTTACACAGCCTAAACTATACAAGATCATCGCTAAACATAAAAATCCAAGAGATATTTATGCTGAAAAGCTTATTGCTGACGGCGTAATTGGGGCAGATTATGTAAGCGGACTTGAAAAAGAATACAAAGCAGTGATGGAGGAAAACCTTGAGGCATCAAGGAAAAAAGACCTTACCATCATTACGCCATTCATGCAGAATGAGTGGGAAGGCTACGCGCAGGCAGACGCTGACGAAATGCTTAAAAAGGTAAACACGACTTTCTCTAAAGACATGCTTACTGATATTGCTAAAGTTATTACAGAACTTCCTACTGATAAGAAATTCATCAACAAGATACAGAAGCTTATCAACGACAGAAAAACAATGTATTTTGATACTGACAAGCTGGATTGGGCTATGGCCGAACTGCTTGCTTACGGCTCATTGCTTGTAGAAGGGTATGATGTACGTATGTCTGGCCAGGATGTAGAGAGGGGTACTTTCTCTCACCGTCACGCTGTTGTTAAGGTAGAAGATTCTGAAGAAGAAGTAATCCTTTTAAATAACCTGAAAGACCAGAAAGGTAAATTCCATATTTACAACTCGCTGCTTTCAGAATATGGTGTTGTAGGTTTTGACTATGGTTATGCCCTTGCCAGCCCTAAAACACTTACCATTTGGGAAGCCCAGTTTGGAGATTTTTCTAATGGTGCACAAATTATGCTTGACCAGTACATCTCGGCTGCCGAAGATAAATGGAACAACCAGAACGGACTTGTAATGTTACTGCCTCACGGTTATGAAGGCCAGGGAGCAGAGCACTCTTCTGCCCGTATGGAACGTTATCTTCAGCTTTGTGCTAACCACAATATGTATGTGGCAGACTGTACTACGCCGGCTAACTTCTTCCACCTTTTAAGAAGGCAGATGAAGACAACCTTCCGCAAACCGCTTATAGTGTTTACACCTAAGAGCCTACTGCGCCACCCATTGGTAGTTTCTACCGTAGATGAGTTTGCAAACGCAAGCTTCCAGGAAGTGCTTGACGATACTGCTGTTGATGCTGAAAAAGTAAAAACACTGGTATTTGTTACAGGTAAATTCTACTACGACCTTGTGGCCGAAAGAGAAAACCTTAAGCGTGACGATGTGGCTTTTGTAAGGATAGAACAACTGTTCCCGTTACCTGTAGAGCAGCTTAAGGCGGTTATCGCTAAATATCCTAATGCCGATGATTATGTGTGGGCACAGGAAGAACCAAGAAATATGGGTGCATACAGCTATATGCTTATGAACTTTACCGAGGTGAAACTAAGACTGGCTGCATTAAAAGCATACAGCGCACCTGCGGCAGGTAGCTACACACGTTCTAAAAAACGTCATGCAGCTGCTATAGCCATGGTTTTTGATAAAAACTTATTTAATTAATTATCGTACTTTTGATATTCAAAACAAGATAGGAACACCAATAAAATTATACTGACATGATTTTAGAAATGAAAGTCCCTTCACCGGGGGAGTCTATTACAGAAGTTGAAATTGCAACATGGCTTGTAAAAGACGGAGATTATGTAGAAAAAGACCAGGCAATTGCCGAAGTTGATTCAGATAAAGCAACCCTTGAACTTCCTGCTGAAGTAAGTGGTATTATTACCCTTAAAGCAGAAGAAGGTGACGCGGTAAAAGTAGGGCAGGTAGTTTGCCTTATTGATACTGACGGAGCTAAACCGGAAGGCGCTGCTGCTCCTGCTGCAGAAAAAGCTCCTGAAGCTCCAAAAGCTGAAGAGAAAAAAGAGGAACCTAAGAAAGAAGAGCCTAAAAAAGAAGAACCAAAAGCAGCTCCTGCTCCGGCAAGCTATGCAGCGGGTACACCTTCTCCGGCGGCTAAAAAAATATTAGACGAGAAAAACATTGATTCTTCAAGCGTTGCCGGTACTGGTAAAGGCGGAAGAGTTACTAAAGATGATGCTGTAAACGCTGTGCCATCTATGGGAACACCTACTGGTGGTAACCGTGGATCTGAGCGTACTAAACTTTCTATGCTTCGCAGGAAAGTGGCAGAACGTCTTGTTTCGGCTAAAAATGAAACAGCAATGCTTACTACATTTAATGAAGTAAACATGACGCCTGTAAACAATGTAAGGAATGAGTATAAAGATGCATTCAAGGCAAAACACGGTGGTGTAGGTCTTGGTTACATGTCATTCTTTACAAAAGCAGTTGTAAGAGCACTGCAGCTTTTTCCTGATGTTAACTCAATGATGGATGGCGACTATAAAGTAGCCTTTGATTTCGTAGACGTTTCTATTGCGGTATCAGGGCCTAAAGGGCTTATGGTTCCTGTAGTGAGAAATGCAGAAGGACTAACTTTCCGTGGTATTGAAGCAGAGATCAAACGTCTTGCTATCCGTGCACGTGACGGCCAGATCACTGTAGACGATATGACAGGTGGTACATTTACTATTACAAATGGTGGTGTATTCGGGAGTATGCTTTCAACACCTATCATCAACCCTCCGCAGTCTGGTATCCTTGGTATGCACAACATCATCGAGCGTCCTATTGCTGTAAACGGTAAGGTTGAAATTCACCCAATGATGTATGTGGCTTTATCGTATGATCACAGGATCATCGACGGACGTGAGTCAGTAGGTTTCCTTGTAGCGGTAAAAGAAGGATTAGAAAATCCGGTAGAACTGCTTATGGACAACAATCCTAAAAAGGCACTTGAACTATAGTTTCAGGTTTTGTATAAAATTGAAAAAACCCCGCTCATTGAGTGGGGTTTTTCTTTGTTGGTAATATAACTGGTTATTTGGTTTTCAAAAGAATAGAAAAACACGGGATATATTATAGTATGTCTGTTTTCTGATTGGAAATGTAAGCATTATAAGGTTGCAAAAACCACGTACTTTTACCTGTTTTTTAGGGATAGGCAAAAAAACGAAAAGCCCCTTGATTGGTTGGGGCTCTTCTGCTTTCAATTAACTAATTCAGTTTATGGTAGTGCATCTATTGCTGCAATAAGCTGGGCTTCGGTAATGCTGGCAAGATCTGCATCGGTAATCGTAATAATCTGGTCGGCTGCTATAGTGACAGCTTTAATTGCATAAGTCCATTGGCCATTATCTTCAGATACAAAGATCACATAGCATTCAAGGCCAATGGGTATCTGTCCATAATGTTCACTGAACAATCCTGTAGCCGGATCATAGGTGTCTAAAAGGGCAAGTGCATTTCCTTCGCCTGCATAAGCAAGGTAAACAGCGCTGTTATTATTGTCATATCCGTCAGGTACGTCCACATATATGGTTGTCTTTGGGCGCGGGTCGCTATAAAACTTATCCACGTTAGTCCACCCAAAGTGGTTAAAGTAGCAGTAATAGTTTTCTCCCTCGGCGCCAACGCCTGCTTCCTGGTTTGGGTTTTCGTTTACCGCATCGGCATCCCAAACAATATTGTCATCTTCATCAACAAGTCCGTACCAAAGCGTCATGTCATTATCCTGTCCGCCGGTTAAATTGGTTGGAACCATCAGTTGTAATCCACAGCTCATAGTAAGTTGGGTTCCGTCCTGGGTTGCATTAATGTAAAATTCACCGCCGGAAATCAGTAGTGCTTTGTCGCCATTTGGCATAAGTCCCATAGTGGGCTTGTTTGCGGTAAGCATATTCCCGCGGTTAAAAAGCTCTACATACTCTAATTGTACACTACCCGTAACCGGATTCCCATTTTTAGAAAGGCATCCGGTATTTAAGGTTAGTGAAACACCTTTTTCAGAAGTAAACGTTACGGTGCCGGCGGCAGCGTCAAACGTAAACAGCTGTTTAAGGTTTTCAAGCGCAGCAGTGTGCAGTGCATCAAATTCCTGCGCGGTAGGAGTATCAGTAGGTTCGGGGGTTTCGGGTACTTCGGGAGTTACAGGTGTGTTGCGAACGGGTAGTAGCTCCGGTCTCTCGTAATCGCATGCTGTAAAAATTGAAAACATAGAAAGCGTAAACAAGAGTAAAATCCTATTTTTCATAATGTTTGTTTTGAGGGTTCGTTAAAAAGTTAGTTTATGTTTTGTTTGATAAGTAACAACCGTAAATGCAAATACCCTACTTGGCGTGATTTCTCTCCTTATTATATATGCAAAATCCTGTAAGTACTACGCACAAGATTTTTAATTATAGATATACCGAATTGCAGATGTAGTAATAAGGAAGATGCTATAATATAATAAGGTTGCACAGCGGTAAAAACAATATGCTATATATATAGGTTTGGCTAGCGGTGCTTATATAATGAGGTGAGAAAGATCTGTTGAATAGTGAAAAAGATATTTTTAGATACTATATAGTAGAAAATGGAGATTTACGTTTCTTGAAAACAATACATCGAAATCAGAATTACATTACATATTTTTCAAAATGAAAACTACGGTAGATTGTGTTTTTGCGGATTTTGTAATTTCAGCGTTTGTTGGTGCAGTTTTTAAGTAAAAAACTTTCGTTCTCAAAAACGGTTATATCAGCGAGTTAGGATAAATCGTTAAAAAAACATTAAAAAAAGGTTGCTTAAAGTTTGGAAAAGGGGAAAGAAGTGCTACTTTTGCACCCGCATTAGAGCAGACGTTCACACTGGTATTGATTGATGATAAACCCTTATAAACAAAGGGAGTCTTTGAAAAAAAAGATTTTAAAAATAATCGGATAAAGATTAGGAGTTGAC